>NZ_NRDQ01000020.1 GCF_002878455.1 Janthinobacterium sp. AD80 | reverse complement strand
AGGTGCTGGCATGGCGCGCCGGCGTCGCGCATTTTCGGATGGGGGCGATCGCCGCCGCCGACACCTTGCCACCGGCGCTGGCGCTGGCCGCCTTTGGCGAGCCGGGTGCGCAATGGCCGCAGGTGCGTGATCAGTTATTGGCCAATCCCTGGCGCGGCAATGCAGACGGCCGCGAGTTTGGCAGCTTCACTGGCCTGGGTGGCCACTTCGGCACGCCGCCGCAGGTGCGCGCCACGGCTGACGGTTTTGTCGTGCGCAGCGCCGAGCGCCATTATCTGCTGGTGGCCGACGCCTACGGCGCCGTGCTGCACAGCGCCACGGTGGAGGAATTCGCGCAGGCGCCGGAAGGCGTGCCCGCGTCCGTGCGCCTCGATGGCGCCACCGTGCACGTCGGCGCGCGCAGCATCGCACTCGACCTGCCGGAAGGCGACATCGCGCTGGCCGCGAATGCGCATACGCTGGCCATCACCTCGCCATGGACGCATGCCATCCGGCTGCTGCCGCTGGCATGAAGCAGCATGCCGACAGCGCGCTGATCGACGCCTGGCGCGCCGCCTGGCCCGAGGCGCTGGCCGTGTGGAGCAAGTTCACGCGCTTGCGCGACCCCAGCCTGTGCGCCAGCCGCGTCGAGGCCAGCAAGCAGGGCTTGTCCGGTAGCTTCGCCATGATCCGGCTGCTGGACCAGAGCGTGGTGGTGGACTTGCCGCTGGTGACGGAGCTGGGCCTGGACGACTACGCGCTGGAAATCCTCGCCCATGAAATCGGCCACCACATCCTTGCGCCGGGCAGCGCCAGCGACCAGTTCCGCCTGCTGGCCCGCATGCGCCGCGCCTTGCCGACCCTGGAGCAGCACGCGCCCATGGTGGCCAACCTGTACACGGACCTGTTCATCAACGACCGCCTGCAGCGCCAGGCGAATCTGCGCATGGCGGACATCTACCGCAAGCTCGAGCAGGGGCGCTCTGTGGAAGCCAAGGCCAGCGGCGGCGTCTGGACCCTGTACATGCGCATCTATGAAAACCTGTGGCAGCTGGAGAAGGGCGAACTCGGTGGTGGCCAGGCCGATGAGCGCCTGGACACGGATGCCTGGCTGGGCGCGCGCCTGATCCGCGTCTACGCGAACGACTGGATGCTGGCGGCGGGCCGCTTCGCCACCCTGCTGCTGCCCTATCTGGTGGAAGACACGGACGCTCTGAGCCCGAGCCGCTATCTGCTCGACACGCGCGACGCGGCCCGTGGCTGCCAGACGTATGGCGCGCAGCAGATCGAGGATGACGAGGAGGGCGGCGCCATCCATCCCGTGCACGATCAGCGCATTTCCGGCCTGGATGGCGACGAAGCGCCTGCCGAGACGGTGGCCAGGCAGGGCGGCGGCCAGCTGCGCGAACCGTTCGAACTGGGCGACATTTTAAAGGCGTCTGGCGTGGACCTGAGCGACCATGAAATCGCCATCCGCTACTACCGCGAACGGGCCTTGCCGCACCTGGTGGCCTTCCCCAGCCGTCCCGCACCCGAATCGCAGGAGCCGCAGATGGAAGGGTTGGAGCCGTGGGAAATCGGCGACCCGCTGGAAGACATCGACTGGCTGCAATCGGTGATGCAGTCGCCGCGCCCCGTGCCCGGCGTGACCACCGTGCGCCGCGTGTATGGCCGTGAACCGGCGCGCGCCAGCGACGCCGTGCCCGTCGACCTGGACATGTACGTCGACAGTTCCGGTTCCATGCCGAACCCGCAGGCACATACCTCGTTTTTGACACTGGCTGGCGCCGTCATCGCGCTATCGGCCCTGCGCGCCGGCGCGAAAGTGCAGGTGACCCTGTGGAGCGGCAAGAACCAGGTGATGCAAACACCGGGCTTCGTGCGCGACGAAGACCTGATCCTCGGCGTGCTGACGGAATTTTTCGGCGGCGGCACCTGCTTCCCCATCCACCGCCTGCGCCAGACGTATGCGGCCAAACGGGAACGGCCCGCGCATATCCTGATGATTTCAGACGATGGCATCACCACCATGTTCGACAACGATGAACTGGGCAACAGTGGCTGGGATATCTCGGCAAAAGCGCTGGCCCAGGGCGGCGCTGGCGGCACCATGGCCCTGAACCTGGAACGCGGCTGGGAGGGCGCGGCCAGCCACACGTGGCTGCAGAAAACCTATGACGATTTAAAGCGCGCGCGGCGCGAGCAGGGCTGGGATATCCACGCCGTCGAACGCTACGAGGACCTGCTGGATTTTGCGCGGGCGTTCAGCCGCAGGCATTATGTGAAGAGCTAAATAAGATGACTATGTGCAGCAAAATTCCGGGGTCAGAGCCGGCGGGGCAATACGGTCCAATGGAACGTATAGCGATTCCGAAGGAACTGACCCCAGCATTTGCCGTTGGGTTAAGGTAACGACATCATGATGCAAATCGGTCCCCACCTCGAAATCCTGACCCACCGCCTGGCCGACACCCCCGTCGAATTCCTGGCCGAACCGCGCATCGCCGGCGTCGCCAACGCGCAGGCCGTGTCGGTGGCGGCGCTCGTCAACGACATTTTGCTGCTGCATGGCGCCCGTGCGCCGTCCGCTTCTCTGCAGGGCTTCATCGGCGCGCAGGTGAAGGCGGACCGCAACCGGCTGGCGCTGGCCATGATCGCGTGCTGGCTGCTGGCCGACGAGTGGTTCATCGCGCAGCGGCTGGCGCAGCAGGATGTGCTGCAGCTGCTGGGCGAGGCGGCGCGCGAGCTGGCCGCTGCCACGCCCGCCCACCAGTTCACGCAAGACCCCGAGCGGCGCGAAGAGCTGGCGCGCATCGTGCTGGCGCGCCTGGGCTTTCGGCCCCGCGACGAAAGCGTGGCGCAGGCCACGGACCGATTGTCCGCCATCAGCGGCACGGAGCGCCGCCGGCTGCTGGAAGCGAGCCGCCTGGCCGAGCAGCGCGCGCGCGAAATCCGCGAAGCGCTGGCGAAAAAGGCGGCCGAGGAATCAGCCGACAAGTGGTCGCGCGAATGAGCGTGGAGAGCAATCTGGCCGCTGGCGCCTGGGAGTCCGACTACGAGTACTGTCCCACCCTGACGCCGGCGGGCGCGCGCATGCTGGAAAAACTGCGCAGCCATCCTTGCGCGCCACAGTACCGCAACCGCAGCGGCAACAAGCTGCTGGCCGGGGAAGTGGAGGCCTTGCGCGCGTATGAGCAGGAAGTCATGGAGGCGGCAATCGGCTGGAGCGCCGCCGCGCCGCCCCCATGGCTGGCCGCTTTCCTCAAGGCCACCTGTGCCACGGTGCCGCATTACCGCGCCTGCGGTTCGCCGCCGGCGCGCTTGCAGGATGTCGCGCCGATCAGCCGCGCCGAGCTGGCGCACGACATCGCCGCCTTCGTGCCCGACGATGCGGACCTGGCGCGCATGATCAATTTCCAGACCACGGGCACCACGGGCCATCCGCTGCTGATCGCTTCGCACCCGCTGGTGGCGGGGCGCTACCTGGCTTTCCACAAGCGCGCGCTGCGGCGCTTTGGCGTGACCCTGCGCCATGGCGCGGGACAGGTGGGCGTGATGCTGCTGGGGCACCAGCGCCGCTGCTTCACCTATGTCTCCGTCACGCCGACGATGGGCGAATCGGGGCTGGCGAAGATCAACCTGCACGTGGACGACTGGCGCGATCCGGACGACCGCGCGCGCTACCTCGATGCCATGGCGCCGGAACTGATCGCGGGCGACCCCATCTCGTTTGCTGAACTGCTGACCCTGCCGATGGCGCACAAGCCGGCCGCCTTGATGTCCGTGTCGATGATGCTGTTGCCGGGCATGCGCGCCCGCCTGGAACAGCGTTTCGGCTGCCCCGTGCTCGATATCTATTCGCTCAACGAAGTGGGGCCCGTTGCCGTCTACGACGGACAGGCGGGCGGGCACGTGCTGCTGCAGCACCGGCTGTACGTGGAAATCCTTGATGGTGAAGGCAAGGCCGTGCCTGAAGGGGAGCGCGGCGAAATCACGGTGACGGGCGGCTTCAATTTCTGCCTGCCCCTGGTGCGCTACCGCACGGGCGATTACGCGTCGCTGATCCATGGCCCGCGCGGTCCCGTGCTGGCGGGACTGGCAGGGCGCAGTCCCTTGCGCTACCGGACGGACAACGGCGCTTGGATCAATAATATCGACATCACGCACGCCTTGAAACCGCTGGCCATCGCCGTGTTCGGCGTGCACCAGCACGCTGACGGCGCCGTCACGCTGCGCCTGGCGCCACATGCGATGCCGCAGGCGGACCAGGCGCGCGCCTTGCTGGCGCCATTTTTCGGCGCCATCACGGTCGCGGTCTTGCTGGCGGAAGACAAGATCATTCAATACACCTCGGATTTGCGGGAAGCGGCAGTATGAGCAGCCATAAACGGGGTCTGGTGGTGGGTAAATTCTGCCCGCTGCACCTGGGCCATGAACTTTTGATACAGCGGGCCATGGATGCCTGCGAAGAACTGCTGGTGGTCAGCTATACCAAGCCCGAGTTTCCCGGCCTGGAACCGGCGCGCCGCGAAGGCTGGCTGCGGACGCGCTTCCCGCAGGCGCAGGTCGTCGTGCTCGATGATGGCAGGCTGGCGGAACTGTGCGCCGCGCGCGGCGTGCCGGCGCGGACCTTGCCGCACAACGACGATCCGGGCGACGCGCATCGCCACTTCATGGGCTGGCTGTGCTGGACGGTGCTGGGCCTGCCCGTCGACGCCGTGTTCAGCAGCGAAGACTATGGCCCCGGCTTTGCGCAGCTGCTGCAGCGGCATTATGCGCTGGGCGCCGTCGCGCATGTGAGCGTGGACCAGGCCAGGACCTTGATCCCCGTTTCCGGCACGCGGGTAAGACAGGATCCGCACGCCCACGCCGCCTTCCTGTCGCCGTCTGTGCGCGCCAGTTTCGTCACGCGTGTGTGCGTGCTGGGGGGCGAGTCGAGCGGCAAGACGACCCTGGCGGGCGCGCTGGCGGCGCATTTCGGGACGGGCTGGGTGGCCGAATATGGGCGCGAGCTGTGGGAACGCCAGGACGGCGTGCTGGCCTACGACGATCTGCTGAAGATCGGCCGGGAGCAGCTGCGGCGCGAAGCCGCCGCCGCCGGGCAGGCGCGGCGCTGGCTGTTTTGCGACACTTCGCCCATGACCACGTATTTCTACTGCGTCGAGATGTTCGGCAAGGCCGAGCAGGAACTGGCCCAGCTGGCCGAACACCGCTACGACCTGGTGGTGCTGTGCGCGCCTGACTTCCCCTTCATCCAGGACGGCACGCGCCGCGACGAGAATTTCCGCGCGCGCCAGCATGCGTGGTATCAGCATGAACTGGCACGGCGGGGTATTGCTTTTATCAATGTGTCCGGTTCCGTTGACGATCGGATCGGGCAGGTGGCCCAGTTGCTCGCGCGTAGGTCGGATTAGCGCAGCGTAATCCGACCTCACCGCATACGTCAGCAATGTTGTCTGATTAGCGCAGCGTAATCCGTCATTGCCGCATACGTCAACAATGTTGTCGGATGACGCGCTTGCGCGCTAATCCGACCTACGTCGTAAAAGCCGTGTTCACCGCTTTCAGTATCTCGTCCGAAAACGCGTCGTCATCGACGGCGCGCGACAGCGCCACGGCGCCCACCATGGCCGACAGCATGACGATGGCTTGCTGGCGCGGGTCGCGTTTTTTCTGCCACGGGAAATGCGCCGCCAGCTTGCCGATGATGGTTTTCAGGTGAAAGGTAAAAGCGGGGCGCACGGCGGGCTGCTTGCGCACATCGCCGGCCAGCGCGGCCAGCAGGCAGCCATCGCCGGGCGCATCGCGGTGGGCCGTGCTCACATAATCGCGCACATACTGGCGCATGGCTTCCGGGCTGGCGCTGGCCGCATCGAGGGCCACGCGCGAGTGTTCCGAACCATGCAGGGTGCTTTCCGCCATCAGCGCTTCCTTCGAGGCGAAGTGGTTGTAGAAGGGGCCGTGCGTGAGCCCCGTCGCCTGCATGATCTGTCCCACCGTGACGCCGTCAAAGCCCTGTTCGCGGAACAGGCGCGCCGCTGCCGTCAGGATGCGCTGGTGTTTTTCTGCCGTTTCGGCTGCCGGGTATCGCATGCTGTTCTCCGTTTGCTCAAATAATTTCTGTTGACATCATACATGATGTTCGTCATGCTAGCGACACTATCCATGATGATCGTCATGTTTAGCGTCGTTTCAAAGCATGATGGTTGTCATGTTTAATTCGTGATTCTTCTAAACCCAGTAACAGAATCCGGGGTCGGACCCTCAGGGGCCAGGCCCGGTCTTTGCAGCGGGCTTAAGCGGACACAATAAAAATCTCAGTAAAGGAATCACCATGAGCACAAGCAACACACAAGGCACGGCCCTCATCACCGGCGCATCGTCTGGCCTGGGCGCCATTTACGCAGACCGCCTGGCGGCGCGCGGTTTTGATTTGATCCTGGTGGCGCGCAGGGTCGAGCGCCTGGGCGTGCTGGCCAAGGCGCTGGCGGAAAAATACGGCGTGTCCGTGCGCGCCATGGCGGCGGACCTGTCCGCGCCAGGCGACCTGCAGCGCGTGGCCACGGAACTGGCCACCAATCCCGCCATCACCATGCTGGTGAATAACGCGGGTGCCTCGACCCTGGCGCCGGTGCTCGATACTTCCCCGGAAAATATCGCCACCATGGACAAGGTCAACGTGACGGCCGTGGCGGAACTGAGCTACGCCGTGCTGCCGCAGTTCAAGCAGCGCGACAGCGGCACCATCATCAACATCGGTTCCGTGCTGTCATTCCACATCCTGCCCGTCAGCACCGTCTACAGCGCCACCAAGGGCTATGTGATGAATTTCACGCGCGGCTTGCAGCAGGAACTGGCCGGCACGGGCATCACGGTGCAGCTGGTGCTGCCCGCGTCGACGGCGACGGAAATCTGGGAATTGAGCGGCGTGCCGCTGGCGCAACTGGACCAGGCCACCATCATGCACGCGGAAGACTGCGTCGACGCGGCGCTGGCGGGCCTGGACCAGGGCGAGCTGGTGACCTTGCCCTCCGTGGAAGAGCAGGCCTTGTGGGAGCAGTTTGACGCGGCCCGCCTGGCCCTGTTCGCGGGCGCGATGCGCGGCACGCCGGCATCGCGCTATGGCGTCAAAGCCCGCGTTTAAGCGGCGTTGAGCGCCTGTTCCAGGTCTTCGCGCAAGTCGTCGATATGTTCGATGCCAACGGACAGGCGCAGCATGTCTTCCGACACGCCCGCCTTCGCCAGTTCCTCGGGATTGAGCTGGCGGTGCGTGGTGGAGGCCGGGTGCGTGGCCAGCGACTTGGCGTCGCCGATGTTGACCAGGCGCGTGAACAGCTGCAGTGCATCGAGCACGCGGGCGCCGGCCGCGCGCGGATCTTCCGCACTGGCCAGTTTCAGGCCGAAGGACAAGATGCCCGAGGCGCGGCCCCCCATGTATTTTTTCACCAGCGCATAATCGGCATGGTCTTCCAGGCCCGCGTAGTTGACCCACGCGACTTTCGGATGGTTTTTCAGGTGCTTGGCCAGGGCCAGCGTGTTGTCGCAGATGCGGTCCATGCGCAGGGCCAGGGTCTCGATGCCCTGGATCAGCTGGAAGGCGGAGAGCGGAGAAATGGCCGCGCCCATGTTGCGCAGCGGGACCACCCTGGCGCGGCCGATGAAGGCGGCGGGGCCGAAGGCTTCCGTGTAGACCACGCCGTGATACGACACGTCCGGTTCGTTCAGGCGCTTGAAGCGCTCCTTGTGTTCGGCCCACGGGAATTTGCCGCTGTCGACGATGGCGCCGCCCACGGTGGTGCCGTGGCCGCCCAGGTATTTGGTCAGCGAGTGGACGACGATGTCGGCGCCATGCTCGATCGGGCGGAACAGATAGGGGCTCGGTACCGTGTTATCGACGATCAGCGGGATGCCGTGCGCGTGCGCGATCTCGGCCAGCTTGGCCACGTCCGTCACATTGCCCAGCGGGTTGCCGATCGATTCGCAGAAGATGGCCTTGGTGCGGCTGTCGATCAGCGCGGCGAAGGTCTCGGGCTGGCGCGCGTCGGCGAAGCGCACTTCGATGCCGATCTGCGGCAGGGTGTGGGCAAACAGGTTGTAGGTGCCGCCATACAGCTGGCTGGCGGAGATGAAATTGTCGCCCGCTTCGGCGATGGTCTGGATCGCATAGGTAATCGCCGCCATGCCCGACGCGACGGCCAGCGCCGCCACGCCGCCTTCGAGCGCCGCGACGCGCTTTTCCAGCACGTCCTGCGTGGGGTTCATGATGCGCGTGTAGATATTTCCTGCCACCTTCAGGTCGAACAGGTCGGCGCCATGCTGGGCGTTGTCGAAGGCGTAGGCCACCGTCTGGTAAATGGGGACTGCCGCCGCCTTGGTGGTGGGGTCGGGGCTGTAGCCGGCGTGCACGGCCAGGGTTTCGATTCTCATGAAGGTCTCCGGTTGCTATGGTATGCGGTGGTGAAATCCGCAGCCATTGTGCCATGCGACCATTGGCGCGTTGCTACGCTTGATAGAATATTAAGTCATAAGCTAGTGCGGGCTTGATATAAGTCATGCAGTTCTTCGCGTCCGATAAACCGTTCATGCGTGCCATGCTGGGTGCAGGCAAACGCGCCGGCGATGGCGCCGCGGTGCATGGCCTCGTCCAGCGCCCGTCCATCCAGCCAGGCGTGCAGGAAAGCGGCGACAAATGAATCGCCCGCGCCGTTGGTATCGACCACGGCTTGTGTCAGTGGCGCCGCAGGGAAGTGGCGCACCACATCAGTATTCCGTTCCAGCAGGTAGGCGCCGTGCGCGCCCGCCATGGCCACGACGAGCTGCGCGCGGCCTTCCGAACGAATCGTACGCATGACGTCGTCCCGACGTTCGCCGAGTGCCGCCGTGCTGAGGAACACCAGGTCGGCGCGCAGCGCGAAGGTTTTGTGGTGCGGGTTGACGCCATCCCAGTCGTGCAAGTCGGTCGATACGGTCGTGCCGCATACCAGCGCGTCGTCGAACAAATCGGCGACCCAGCCCATGACGGAAAAGTGCGCGTGGCGCGCCGGACCCAGGTAGGGCAGATAAAACGCGGCCGGCATGCGCACGTCTTGCGGGTGGCGGCCATCGTACAGCGACAGCCGGCGCCCTTGCGGGTCGACCAGGTTGACGCTGCGGCGCGTGCCGGACGGCTCGACGATGTGCGAGAAATCGAGCTGGGCATTTTTATAGCGCTGCAGGATGGCCGCGCCCTGCGCATCGTCGCCGATGAAGTCGATGAACTTGCAGCGCAGGCCCAGCGCATGGCAGCCCAGCGCCACGCCATTGCCCGTGTGCGCCACGTAGTCGCGGATGGGCGGCACGTGCACGGAATCGGCGACCGGCAAGGGCAGGCCAGGGACGCGCACGATGGTGTCGATGCCGGCGCCGCCGACCACTAACATGTCATAGGTACTCATGGTGCAGCTTTCTCCAGCAGAACGGTGCCTGCCGCCTGTACCGCGACGGCACCGTCTTCGACTAAGTAGGTTTGGTTTGTATAGGCGTCGCGCAGCGGGGTGCCGTCGGCGAACACGCCGTGGACTTTCAAGGAAACCGTGCCCTGCGCTTCCGGCACGGCGATGACGGCATCACCGTCCAGCACGCGGGCAAACGCGTATGGTGTTTCTTCGATCAGGCGATGTTCGCCGCGCGCCAGCGCGGGGTGGCGCAAGCGGAACTGGCCCAGCTTGCGCGCATGCGCCAGGGTGGCGGCGTCCAGCGAGGTCCAGTTCATGTCGGAGCGGGTGGCCTGCTGCTCGTCGCCGGCGGGCGCCGCGCCAGGCTGGCGCGCGCTTTCATCGCCGTAGAACAGCTGCACGCCGCCCGGTGCCAGCAGCAGGGCGCTCAAGCCGTGCTTCAATTGCTCGCGCGGGAACAGGCTGGTGTCGTGCGAGGAGATATACGACAGGATGTCGTAGCGGGGTCCATTGCCAGCGCGCTTGCCCAGCAAAGTCGCGTACTGGCGGTAGACGCCGTCGATGCTCTTCCAGTCGCCGCCCGCGCGATTCTGGAAATCGAAATTGATCATCGAATCGAAACCCGCGTCGTGCCAGCTGCTGCGTTCGGGGCCATGGCCCCACGCTTCGCCCGTCATCCAGAACGGCGAGTCGTCGATTTTCTGCTGCGGATGGCGCGCCTTCCAATCCTTGAGCGCATCGGTGGCCGCCGCGCGCAGGGCCAGCCAGCTGGCCGGCTCCACATGCTTGACGGTGTCGGCCCTGAAACCGTCGACGCCGAATTCTCGCACCCAGTCGGCCAGCCAGCTGACAAGGTAAGTGCGCACTGTCGCCTCGGGCAGGGCCACGGCACGTGTGTCGCTTTTACGTTGCAGGATGGGCGGCAAGCCCACGGCCTTGCCGCTCTCCGTGCGGAAGTCGGGCAGGTAGGCCAGTTGCATCGTGTAGTCGTCCTTGCCGCCATCGGAATAGCCGGGCAAGCCGGCGCGCACCCAGTCCGGACCCCACCACTGGGTGAACTCGAAGTTGTTGTAGTCGATGAAGCTGTGGTAATCGCGCAGGCCAGCTTTCTCATGGCCGGGCCACAGAACCGGCACCTTGTACTCTGCCAGGGTGCGCAGGTCCGCGTAGCCGGGGTGATTGAGCACCACGTCGAACAGCACGCGGATGCCTTGCGCGTGGGCTGTGTCTATCATTTCGCGCAATTGCTCGCGCGTGCCCATGTTGGCATCCATGGTGGTGTAGTCGAGTGCCCAGTAGCCGTGGTAGGCGTAGTGCTGGAACTGCTGCTTGCCGCCCACCACCCAGCCGTGTATCTGCTCGTACGGCGCCGTGATCCACAGGGCGTTGACGCCCAGTTCGCGGAAATAGCCGGCCTTGAGCTGCTGCGTGATGCCGGCGATATCGCCGCCATGGAAGCTGCCGATATCGTCGCCTTGCGGGTCGGCGGCGCGGCCATAGGAATGGTCGTTGCCGGGATTGCCGTTGGCGAAACGGTCCGTCACGGCGAAGTAGACGATGGGGTTATCCGCGAATTTATCTGTAACCTTGCCCGCCTGCGCCGGCAGGCTGACGAGCAAAGCGGCGAGGGCGGTCAGCACGGTCTGCATGTCAGCCCTTCACGCCGCCAGCCGTCAGGCCGGAGATCATCCATTTTTGCGCCAGCAGGAACACGGCCGTGATGGGCAGGCCGGACAAAATCGCCGCCGCGGCGAAGTCGCCCCACAGGTATTTTTGCTCGTACAGGAACAGCTTGGAGCCGACGGCCAGGGTCAGGTTGTTCTGTTCATGCAGCAGCACGGAAGCGATCGGGTATTCGATGATGGCGCCAATGAAGGACAACAAAAACACCACCATCAGGATGGGCACCGTCATCGGCAGCAGCACGTAGACAAAGGCCTGCCACTGCGTGGCGCCATCGACCTTGGCCGCTTCCTCGATTTCCACGGGGATGGTTTGATAGTAGCCCTTGATGGTCCAGATGTGCAGGGCGATGCCGCCCGTGTAGGCCAGCACCAGGCTGCCGTGGTGGTCGATGCCCAGCCACGGCACGTAGCTGCCCAGCACGTCGAAGATGGCGTAGATGGCCACCAGGGCCAGCACGGCGGGGAACATCTGCAGCAGCATCAGCGCGGACAGCGTCTGCGACTTGAAGCGGAACTGCATGCGCGCAAACGCATACGCGCAGGTGGTCGACAGCAGCACGGTCACGGTGGCGCTCATGCTGGCCACCTTGATGGAATTCCATAGCCACAGCAGCACGGGGAAGTCCGGCTCGACCAGCGCGCCATTGGCATCCTGGTAGGACATGCCCAGCGCCAGACGCCAGTGCTCGAAGCTGATCTCGGGCGGTATCAGACTGCCCGAGGCGAAATTGCCGGGCCGCAGCGAGATCGACAAGATCATCAGGAAGGGGAACATCACCAGCGCGATCAGCGCGATCACGGCGACGTGGGCCGCCAGGATGCGCCAGCGGTTGGAACGGTCGACAACGATAGCCATGGTCTGTCCTTTATGCTTTGTTCATGCGCGTCAGGCGCATGTTGACCAGCGAAATCGCGGCCACGAGGAAGAAGATCAGGGTCGAGATGGCGGCGGCCAGGCCAAAGTTCTGGCCGGAATCCTCGAACGCGATGCGGTAGGTGTAGGACACCAGCAAGTCCGTCGTGCCGGCAGGCAGGGTGGTGTCGAGGAAATCGGGACGCCCGCCCGTCAGTAAGCTGATCAGCACGAAATTATTGAAATTGAAGCCGAGGCTGGCCACCATCAGCGGCGCCAGCGGCTTGATGATCAGGGGCAGGGTGATCTTGAAGAAATTCGTCAGCGGTCCGGCGCCTGCCAGGGCCGACGCTTCGTACAGGTCCGCCGGAATCGCCTTGATCAGGCCCATGCACACCACCATCATGTAGGGGTAGCCCAGCCAGGTATTGACGATCAAAATCATGGCCTTGGCCAGGGTGGTGTCCGAGAACCAGGCGGGCTTGATGCCGAACAGGGCATCGAGCACCAGGTTGATTTCACCAAAGTTATTGTTGAACAGGCCCTTGAAGACGAGGATGGAAATGAAGCCGGGCACGGCGTACGGCAGGAACAGCAGGGTGCGGTACAGGCCGCGGAAGCGCAGCGCATCCCAGTTCAGCAGCACGGCCAGTACCATGCCCAGGCCCGTGGTGGTGGCCACGCTGATCAGGGCGAAGACGATGGTCCAGACGAAAATGCGCAGGAAGGGGCCGCGGAACGCTTCATCGGAGAAAATCTTGACGAAGTTGGCGAAGCCCACATTGACCTTGAAGCCCGGTTCCAGTTTCGTGCCGTCCGGCATTTCATAAAAGCCCGTCTTGAAGTTCGGCGTCACCAGTTCACCGGTGGCGATCTTCTTGAGGTTCTTGTCGGGCAATTGCTTGTAGACGTGCGCGACGGGGCCGAATTCGCGCAAGCCCACCATGCGCAGCTCGATCTTGTTCGGCAGCACGATGGTCAGCAGTTTCAAGTCTTTTTGCAGGGCGATGATGTCCTTGATGGGCAGCGGCGGGGCCAGCACGGGCGCCTGCACGGGATCGAGCGGCGCCACTTCCACGTTCAGCGGTACGGCGCGCTTGAGGGCCAGCGCTTCCGTCAGCAGCACTTCGCCCGTGTCCGGGCTTTCCAGGCGCAAGCGGTATTCTTTATTGTCCGGATGCACGGTCAGGGCGTAGCCCGTGCTTTCCACGCGCTGTGTCTCGTCCAGCAGGTATTGCGTGGCGCGCTCATAGGTGAGCAGGTTGCGCGAACTGAAATTGGTAAAGCCGATCGACACCGTGTACACCATCGGCAGCAGCACGAAGACGATGACCGCCGTGATGCCGGGAAACAGATAACGGTAGGCATAGGCGCGCGGCGACGTGAAGACAAACGTCGTCAACGTCAGCAAGCCGAGGAAAACGGCGGCCAGCATGGTCTGGCCGGAAATGTACAACATGAAAAGCAGATACAGACCCAGCGCCATGCTGATGGTCAATACCGTAGGGCCGATAAACTTGCGCACGATGGATACCTGTGAAGATGGATGCTGGATGAAGGCGTTGTGGTGCAGGTCGGATCAGGCCCGAAGGGCCGTAATCCGACAACATTGTTGGCTGCACATGTCGGATTACGCGCAAGCGCTAATCCGACCTACGTGAAGTCACGTGATGCAGCGCGATACTGATTAATTCGCCGTCGTAATCCGCTTCGCCGCCGCATCCAGGCCATCCTTGGTCGTCTGGCGGCCTTGCGTGATGTTTTCCAGCGCCGATTGCATCGACGACCAGAAGCGGCCCATTTCCGGGTTGTTCGGCATCGGGCGGCCCGCTTGGGCGCTTTCCATCGTCGCCTGGATGTTCGGATTGGCTTTCAGTTCCGCGAACAGCACTTTATTGGCTGGCGTGCCCAGCGGGACGTCGGCGTTGATGGTTTTCAGGCCATTGAGCTGCAGCATCTGGTTTTCCAGGAATTCCGTCGCCAGGTCCTTGTTCGGGCTGGCCTTGGAAATCATCGCGCCCAGCACGCCGACGAATGGCGTGGCCGTCTTGCCTGCCACGGTCGGGATCGTTGCCACGCCGAAATTGATCTTCGACTTGCGCGCGTTGTCCCACGACCAAGGGCCGTTGATCATCATGGCGATCTTGCCCTGGTTGAAACCGGCTTCCATTTCCGCGTAGCCGGCGCCCTTCGGCATGGCGCCGCTGTTGATCAGGGTCATCAGCGCATTCACGCCGGCTTGCGAACCGGCATTGTTTACGCCCGTCTTCGCCGCATCGTAGCGGCCGTCGGCCTTGACTTCAAACGGGAAACCGCCGCCCGCGCCCAGCAGAGGCCAGGTGAAATAGGTATTCGTGTAGTCCCACAGGATGGCCTTCTTGCCTTGTCCCGACAGTTTCTTATCCAGCGCGGCGATTTCCTCGAAGGTTTTCGGCGGGTTCGGCACCAAATCCTTGTTGTAGACAAGGGCGACGGCTTCGATGGACATCGGATAGCCCCAAGTCTTGCCACCGACCGTGAAGGCATTCCACGCCAGCGGCAGGATGGCGGCGCGCGCTTCCTTGCTTGGCGTCAATGGCTGCAGCAAGCCGGCGTCGATCCAGGTGCCGATGCGGTCATGCGGCCAGATCCAGATGTCCGGACCCTTGCCGGCGGCCGCCGCTTGCTGGAACTTGTTTGGCGCATCTTCCGGATGCTCGACGACGACCTTGACGCCCGTCTTCTTGGTGAATTCCTCGCCGACCTTGGCCAGGCCCTTGTAGCCCTTGTCGCCATTGATCCAGATCAGCAGGGTGCCCGCTTCGGCCGCGCTGGCCAGGCTGACGGCGGCCAGGTTGCCGATGCCGGCCAGGGCGGCGGCGAGCACGGTGGTTTTGATGAAGCTGCGTTTCGTGTGGGTGTAGGACATGTCAATCTCCAGTATCTTTTTTTATGCTAAGTTTATGTTGAATATCAAGGCTGAAATCATGCAACCAGGCCAGGCGGCGCCTGTAGCGCCTGGCCCCTGAAACGGGTGGATCAGGTGCGGGTCTGGCCGTGCTCGTCGAACACGTGAACGCGCGCGGGCGCCACTTGCAGGGCCACGGACTGGCCAATGGCCCAGTCCGTCTCGGCATCGGCGCGCACCACCAGCGGCTCGTCGCCGCCCGGCACCTGCACGTACAGATAGCTGATGTCGCCCAGTTTCTCGACCGCCTGCACGCTGGCCGTGATGGCGGCCGTGGCGCCGGGCGCGCACGCCTGCACGTGTTCGGGACGCGCGCCGATGGTGACGGGGGTGCCGCTGGCCAATGGTTGCGTCAACACGGCCTGCAGCATGCCGCCCGCGTTGGTGGCGATGGTGGCCACGCCGTCGGCGTAGCTGTGGATCTTGCCCTTGAGGAAGTTCATGCGGGGCGAACCGAGGAAGCCGGCGACGAACAGGTTGGCCGGGTGGTGGTACAGCTCCAGTGGCGCGCCCACCTGTTCGATGCGGCCCGCGTTGAGCACGACGATGCGGTCGGCCAGGGTCATCGCTTCGACCTGGTCATGGGTGACGTAAATCATGGTCGAACGCAATTCACGGTGCAGATTCGCCAGTTCGATGCGCATTTGCACGCGCAGCGAGGCGTCCAGGTTGGACAGCGGTTCGTCGAACAGGAAGACGTCGGGCTTGCGCACGATGGCGCGGCCGATGGCCACGCGCTGGCGCTGGCCGCCGGACAGATCCTTGGGTTTGCGTTCCAGCAAAGGCTCGATGCGCAGGATTTGTGCGGCGCGCTGCACGGCATCGGCAATTTGCACCTTGCTCATGCCGGCCAGTTTCAGGCCGAAGGCCATGTTCTGCGCCACGCTCATGTGCGGGTACAGCGCGTAGCTCTGGAACACCATGGCGATGCCGCGCTTGGCCGGCGGCACGTCGTTCATGCGGGTCTTGCCGATGAACAAATCGCCGCCGCTGATTTCTTCCAGGCCGCAGATACTGCGCAGCAAAGTAGATTTACCGCAACCCGATGGCCCCACGAAGACCATGAATTCGCCATCGGCGATCTCCAGGTCGATGCCGTGCAGGGTTTGCACGTCGCCATATGCCTTTTTCAGGCCTGTTAACTTCAGTCCAGCCATGTCGTCGTCCTCAATCTCACTGAATGTGCCTGGCCAAATCTACTGCGCGTCGAACTTGCGGCTGGCGATGCTCACCGTGCATTCGCACAGCTGCGCTTCTCAGCCACAATTTTCATCCGCTCGCTACGATTTTGCCAAGCACTGATACTCTGTTGTTCGGCCCCGCTGATGCGCGGGGCTCGTTATTGTAATTGGCGGCATGGCCGCCAAAGCCTGCGATTTACGCCAGGCTGCCGAACCAGCCGCCATGGGCGGGCAGGGTGACGCTGCCGCCTTGCTGGCTGCCCGGCAAACCGTGGCCTGCCAGGCCGGTCGCCTGCGCCGCGTCCGGCCAGGCGAAGGTGACGGCTTGCGTGCCCAGGTTGAAGGCGGCAAGCACGGATGGTTGGCCTGGCAGGTCGCGGCGCAAGGCCAGCACGGGTTCCGGGGCATCGAAGAAGACGATGTCGCCACTCAGCAGTTGCGGCTGGGTGCGGCGCCAGGCGAGGATGTTCTGGGCAAAGCGCAGCGGCGAGCCGCTATCGCGCTCCTCGGCGTCAACGGCGCGCTCCAGGTGCTCGGGCGGCACGGGCAGCCAGGGTTTGGCCGTGCTGAAACCGCCATGCGGCGCGTCGGCCACCCACGGCATCGGCGTGCGGCAGCCGTCGCGGCCCTTGAACTGGGGCCAGAACGGGATGCCGTACGGGTCTTGCAGCGCTTCGAAAGGAATGTCCGCTTCCGTCAGGGCCAGCTCGTCGCCCTGGTACAGGCACGGCGTGCCTTTCAGGGCCGCCTGCACGGCCAGCACGACCTTGGCCAGGGATGGCGACGGGTTTTCGCCGCCCCAGCGTGTCATCACGCGCACGCTGTCGTGGTTGCCCACGGACCAGGAAGCCCAGCCGTCGGCCACTTTGGCTTCGAATTCTTCAACCTGGGTGCGGATGTGGCCGGCCGAGAATTCCGCCGTCAGCAGGTTGAAACTGTAGGCCATGTGCAGCTTGTCGCCGCCCGTGGTGTAGGCGGCCATGGTAGCGAGCGCGTTGTCGTCGCCCACTTCGCCGATGGAAATGGCCTTGTATTCGTCGAGCACGGCGCGCACGCGCTGCAGGTAGGCGATGTTTTCCGGCTGCGTCTTGTCGTACAGGTGCGACTGCATGCCGTAGGGATTGATGGCCGACACGCTGCTGGCATCGCGCTGGGCGGCCGGCGGATTGTCGCGCAGCAGCTGGTCATGGTAGGGGAAGTTGCACGAGTCAAAGCGGAAACCGTCGACGCCGCGCTCGAGCCAGAAGCGCAGGTTGTCCAGCTGCGCCTGCTGTACGGCCGGGTTGTGGAAATTCAGGTCGGGCTGGCTGGCGAGGAAGTCGTGCAGATAGTACTGGCCACGGCGCGGCTCCCATTGCCAGGCCGAGCCGCCAAACACGGACAGCCAGTTGTTCGGCACGGTGCCGTCCGGCTTCTGGTCGGCCCATACATACCAGTCGGCTTTCGGATTGTCGCGGCTGGCGCGGCTTTCCACGAACCACGGGTGGATGTCGGACGAGTGCGACAGCACCTGGTCGATCATCACTTTCAAGCCCAGCTCATGGGCGCGCGCCACCAGGCGGTCGAAATCGGCCAAAGTACCAAACATGGGGTCGACGTCGCAGAAATCGGCCACGTCGTAGCCGAAGTCTTTCATGGGCGACGTGAAGAAGGGCGAGATCCAGACGATGTCGGCGCCCAGGGCGGCGATGTAATCGAGTTTCGAGGTAATGCCGGGCAAGTCACCGATGCCATCGCCATTGCTGTCGAGGAAGCTGCGTGGATACACCTGGTAGATGACGGCGCTGCGCCACCAGTCGGCGGGCAGGGTAGCGAGATTGTTCTGGATGGTCGGCATGAATGATTTCTTAAAAGTTGCCTGTAGCCTTGGCTATCAGGACGGCGCTGCTGGTTGGTAGGCGAACGTCTTATTTTAAAATTCAAAGCGCTTTGGGTATGAAATGAGTATAGTTCAAAGCGCTTTGAAAAGTAAAGCGATACACGCGCCAGACATACGATTTTTTTATGGGGGTGATTCAGGGAAGGGATGTGCATCCCCTGGGCGAAGACGAAACCCTATGCAAGGGCCGGGGTCAGAGCCTCAGGGTCTGACCCCGGTAGTCGACGGGTTTCGCAATGAAGAGGTAAATCAGGTGCTGAGGACAGG
This sequence comes from Janthinobacterium sp. AD80, assembly GCF_002878455.1. Classification (GTDB taxonomy): domain Bacteria; phylum Pseudomonadota; class Gammaproteobacteria; order Burkholderiales; family Burkholderiaceae_D; genus Janthinobacterium. Next base: position 157,406 of record NZ_NRDQ01000020.1, on the reverse strand, counting down.
CCCGGCCGACTCGCCCGGCAGCAGCTCGCACGGCCACAGTTCCTGCAGTTCGGTGACGGGCGTGCCGTCCATCAGGGCCAGCAGCATGTGGATCATCTTCGCGCCGGCGCGCGCGGGTCGGGCTGGACCACGGTGGTGACGTTGTGGCCGGCCAGGGAATCTTCCATCACGCCCCAGACGATCAGCGACATCTCGCTGCCGATGGCGATGCCAGCGTCGAGCAGGGCGCGCACGGCGCCCACGCCGGACATGTGATTGTCGACGATGACGGCCGTGGGGCGGGGCGAGCGGGCCAGCAGGCGCTGCATGGCCTGGTAGCCGGCGCGACGGTCGTGCGCGTTGTCGACCAGGTTGTCCGGATCGACGGCCAGGCCGCCCGCCTGCATGGCGCTCTGGAAACTCTCGACGCGCTGGCGCACGAAGTTCAGGTCCGGCGTGGCGCTGATCAGGCCGATACGCTGGTGGCCCAGCTGCGCCAGGCGCTCGACGGCCAGGCGCATGCCGGCCTCGTTGTCGTAGTCGAACCAGGCGTGCGGCTGGTTCAGCTGCGTGCGGCCATGCGCGACAAACGGCATGCCCTGCTGCGCCAGGTACGCGATGCGCTCGTCGAACGGTTTCGTGCGCCCGACCACCAGGCCATCGATGCGGCGGCCCTTGACCATGCGCTCATAGGTATGGAATTCGTTGGTGGCCGAGGCGGGCGCGATCATCATGTCCATCTGCTGCGCCTCCAGCGCTTCGGACATGCCGCCGACGATCTCGATGAACATCGGGTCGGCCAGGTCGTTGGGCATCAGCGGGTAGATGATGCCGACGATATTCGTGCGCCCCACGGCCAGGCTGCGCGCCATGGGATTGGGCCGGTAGCCGGCCGCCTGCGCGGCGGCCATTACCCGTTCGCGCGTGCGTTCACTCACTTCCGGATAGCCATTCAAGGCGCGGCTGACGGTGGTTTCGGAAATTCCTAGCGTTTTGGCGAGATTTTTGAGGTTCATGGATGCTGCAGTCGGGAGCTATCTTGGGTGAGTCCAGCCGCTGCCGGCGTCCGGCGGGTTGGCGGAGGCGGCGCGGTGCGATGTCGGGTAGTTTATCTGATAAATGCCAGGACGATCAGGCTAACGATCGCCGGCGGCGCGGCCAAAAAAATACGCGGGCAAACCCAGGGGCGCCCGCGCTAAAAGAGGATACTGCTGAATCACTACATTGAAACTGCCGGCCATCGCGTGCAGCGGCGCGATGGTGGGTCCGGATACTGCCTGCCCCTGTGCAAGCAGGCGGTGTTGCTGCCATTGGCTGCTGCCTTGCGGCATCAGCCAGTGTTGGATGCCGCTGAAAAGGCGCGTGCGGCAATACGTTCAGGGCAAGGCGCGCCGTCGCAAACAGTACGCCGGTACGGCAAGACCGTGCAACGCCGCCAGCGACGTTTTCGGTGCTCTTACCACCAGGACTCGACCTGGACGCCGATCGAGCTGCCATTGGTCTTGCCGCCAAACACGCCCGTCGACGACAGCGCCGATTCCGCGGCGGCCGCCGACTGGGCCGCCTTGTTCCATTTGGCGTAGGTGTAGAAGGCGCGCAGCACGGGGCGCGACCAGAAGCTGTTGCCGGCCGACAGTTGCGGCGCGAAGGTCAGCTTGGTCAGGTTGCGGCTTTCGCCGCCTTCCGGCTTGACGATGTCGTGGCCCAGTTCCACTGCCAGGCTGTAGTTGTCGCTGAAGTGGTAGACGGGACGCGCGCCGATCGACGTCCATTTGCTGCTGACGCCCGCCGTTTCCTTGTCTTCGTAGACGAAGGTGGCCATGCCCGACCAGGCGCCTTTCGGCTGGATCATCAGTTGTTCCGTCAGGCGCACCACCTTGTCATCCTTGCTGGCGCCCAGGCTGAAGCCGCCCGTGTTGGCGCCGCTGCCTTTGCCGAACTGCAGCGCCACCTTGTTGAAGCCGCCCAGCAGGTTGCCTTGCGTATGCATGATGGTCAGCAAATGGCCGCTGGCGATGGGCGCGGCGCCGTCCGCGTTGCGCTTCTGGTTGTACTGCACGCCCAGGGTCAGTTCGCCATCGGGGTTGACCTTGATGCCGGAAAAGCGCAAGTCGTGGGACAGGCCCATGCGCTTGCTGTCCGTGTCATCGGCCGTGCGCACGATGGCGTAGGCCAGCTTGGCGGCGCCCAGGTCGATGTTTTCCAGGCCGGCGCCAGGGCCGCTGTTATTCCAGAAGTAGTAATCGGTGATGTGCACGTCCTGGCGGTCGTAGTAGCGCTTGCCGACCCAGGCGCGCGCTTCGGCGAAGGCGCCCGTGCCGATCTTGTCGGCCACCACGTTCATTTCACGCCACGACGGGTCCGACTGCTCCCAGTCCTGGTTCTGGTTGACGGAAAACGCCACCAGGGTATTGATGCGGAAGGTGGTGCCATTGGCTGCCTTGAACGCTTCGCCGCCGAACTTCAGCTCGCCGTAGGTTTCGCACTCATTGCCCAGGCGATACTTGGACGAGGCGCCGGCCAGGCCGAAGCAGGCTTCCTTGCCGCCTTCGCTGCTGGTGCCGAAGCCCGAGCGGATATAGCCGCCGAAGTCGATCGGCAGGGCAGCCTGGGCCGACGCGCTCAAGGCCATGAGCACTGCCGCTGGCAACGCTTTCAAGAAAAATGTGTTCATTGTGTCTCCAGTGTTTTTATAGGTTTATAACCGCAGGATCGGCGTGCATCACTTTGCACAACCAAAGCGCTTTAACTATGTTTCAAAGCGCTTTGAGTATAGTTCAAAGCGCTTTGATAAGTAAACTCGTTTTATTCCTTGCATCTTCCGGAGACATCGAAGGTGTTGCGGAGAAACATCAATGGCAGGGGGCGGCGTGTGGCCGCCGCCATGCACGGGACGGGGAAGCCGCGCCGTGCTTTCAGCGCGGCGGGGGAGGTGTTGCGGCGCGTGCCGCTCAGGTGGAGGTCTTGCAGGCGGGCAGGGTCGACGTGGACTCCGCTGACGGGCTGCCGGCCGGATGGCGCAGGAATGCCAGGATCAGCAGGGCCGACGCCGTGGTGATGCTGGCCAGCACATACAGCAAGTGGCGGAAGGCCGTGCCATACGCTTGTGCCAGCTCGGCGGCGCCGGCCTGCGGCAACAGTTCGCCCGCATGGCGCAGTTCGCCCAAGGCCAGGAAGGGGGCGGCCAGTGCCGCCTGTTGCGCGGCGATGCCGGGAACCTTGCCCAGCGCGGCCACGGTGAGCGTACCCAGCAGGGCGCTGACGATGGCCAGCGCCAGGCCTTCGCCTGCCACGCGCGTGGTATTGAAGATGCCGGCCGCCATGCCGGCCCGCTCGACGGGCACGACGCTGATGGCCAGGCCATCCATCAAGCCCCACGGCAGGCTGATGCCGCAACCGATCAGCAGCAGCGGCCCCAGCAGGGTTGCGGCGGGCAAGCCTGGTGCGCACATTGACAGCCACAACAGGCCGCCCGCCGCCAGCAGCAGGCCGCTGGCGCAGATGTGCGCGGCGGCGATGCGCTGCGCCGCCAGACCGGCCAGCATGGGCAGCACCAGCATGGGGGCGGACAGGGCGATCATCATGCGGCCCGCATCAAAAGCGCTGTAGCCCTCGATGCCGATGAAGCGGGCGGGCAGCAGCACCAGCAGCACGACGAAGGAAAATGCGGGCGCGGCGGCCAGCAGCTGCACGCCGGCAAAAGCGGGCAGGCGGAACAGGGACAAGTCCAGCATGGGCCGCGCGGCGCGGCGCTCCACATAAATGAAAGCGGCCAGCAGCAAGGCCGCGCCACCGAACAGCCCCAGGCTGGCCGCGCTGCTCCAGCCACTGTCGGGCGCCTGCAGCAAGCCATAGGTAAACAGGGAAAGGGCGCCCGTAAATGTCAGGGCGCCGGGCCAGTCCACGCCCCTCGCCTGCGGGTCGCGCGATTCGCGCATGGCGCGCGCGGCCGCCAGCAGGGCGGCCAGGCCAGCCCCGGCTGTCACGATAAAGATGGCGCGCAGCCCGTGCGGGCGATCAGCACGCCCGCGAGGAAGGGGCCGAAGGCCAGGCCTACGCCAAAGGCCGTGCCGATCAGGCTGAAAGCGCGTGCGCGGGCCGGGCCGTCGAATTCCTGCGCCAGCGCCGCCAGGCCGCTGGACAGGGCCATCGCGCAGCCCAGTCCCTGCACGGCGCGCAGCACGTCGAGCAGCACGATGGAGGGCGCGGCCGCCAGGGCCAGCGCGGCGGCGGAAAATACGCTCATGCCCATTAAAAACACGCGCTTGCGGCCATAGCGGTCGGCCAGCGCGCCAGCGGCCATCAGGCAGCCGCCAAAGCTGAGCATGAAGGCATTCGTGATCCAGGCCAGCGCCAGCGGGCTGCCGCGCAGTTCGGCGGCGATGGCGGGAATGGCGATGGCCGGACCCGTAAAGCTGAGCGGCATGCACAGGGCGGCCAGGCAGACGGCGGCCAGGACCAGCGCGCGCCGGGCCGGGGCCGGGCCCTGTTCAGGGCTTGCTGCGGGGAGATTCGTATCCATGGGAGTGATTCCAGAAAGAGGGAATTCGATGATAATATGGACGCAATGCGTGAAAAAGTGGTTGAAAAGCCGCTCATAGCGGACAAATATTCCTTAATTGAGCGATCGGGGTGGCATGGATAATCTGAACGGCATTACCGCCTTCGTGCGCGCGGCGGAAACCTCCAGTTATGTGGCGGCCGGGCGGCTGCTCGGTGTGTCGGCCTCGGCTGTGGGCAAGAGCGTGGCGAGGCTGGAAGAAAAGCTGGGCGTGCGGCTGCTGAACCGCAGCACGCGGCGCATCAGCCTGAGCAACGAGGGCGCACTGTTCTACGAGCGCTGCCAGCGCATCCTGGCCGACCTGGGCGATGCCGAGGCGGAACTGTCGCACCTGGCCGAGGCGCCGCGCGGCAAGCTCAAAGTGAGCTTGCCCGTGATCGGCTACCGCATCATCCTGCCCGTGCTGGCGGACTTTACGCGGCAGTATCCTGAGATCGAACTCGATCTGGACTTCAATGACCGCCTGGTCGACGTGGTGGCAGAGGGCGTGGACGTGGCCGTGCGCAGCGGCACGCTCACCGATTCGCGGCTGATGGCGCGGGAACTGGGGCCGTTCGCCTTTGCCATCGTGGGATCGCCCGCGTATTTCGCCCGCCACGGCGTGCCGGCCACGCCGCGGGCGCTGGAAGGGCACGCCTGCGTGCGCTATAAATTTCCCACCACGGGCAAGCTGCAGGAATGGGTGCTGCAGCATGGTGAGGGCGGGGGCGATGTCGGCGGCGAGCCGCGCCTGCCGACCGCCTTGACCTGCAACAATATCGAAGCCCTGATCGGCGCCGCCGCGCAGGGCGTGGGCCTGGCCTATCTGCCGGACTTTATCGTGCGCGACGCCATCGCCCGTGGCGAGCTGCAAGCCGTGCTGGGCGACTACCTGCAAGCGGCCAGCAAGTTCTGGGTGCTGTGGCCGTCAAGCCGCCATTTGTCGCCGAAAATCCGCGTCTTTGTTGACTACGTGTGTACCCATCTGCATTTTTCCGCGCCACTTCCTGTGCCACGCTCCGCCTCCTGAGTGCTCTGGCCGCCGCCGTGGCAGCCAGTTGAGGAATATTCCTACCCCAAAAGAGATTTTTCCTAACATTGCGGATTTTTTATTTGCTGCGATGCACCACGCTACGCCGCGTGCTGTCAGCTTATGGCCTTTCTGAATACCCGTTATGCGTTATTGAAATTGCCATATGGCATTTATTTATGTTAATTTCATATCTGTTTCTGCAACATTGTAACAACGCGGCAGTTGCGGGAACATGAAGATGATTAAGCGTCATAAGCGCGTAGTAACCAACAATTAGGGGCGCGAGCCCGGTTCCATTCAGGGAGTGAGCATGAAGACAGTCACCACGACGCCGCCACATCAGGCCGCCGCCGCGACGCTAAAACCAGCCCGCAAAACGGGCTTGCTGCTCGGTGGCGGCGCACCAAATTCCACCTTGATCGCGGGCGCCCTGGCGGCGTTTCTCGACGAGGGCATCGAGTTCGACGTCATTTCCGCCTCCGGCGCGGGTGTCTTGATGGGTTTGCTCTACACGACGCCGCACGAAGCGACGCCGCGCCAGGCGCTGCAGAGCTGGGCGGACACGGGCGTGGCAGACAGCATCTACAAGATGATCCCGATCAACTACAAGGTGTTCCAGAAGCCGGGCATGCACGCGAGCACCTTCCGCGACGCCTTCCAGCCACCGGCCAACAATCCTTTCTTTCAGGCGTTCAAGCAAACGTTTGCGGGCGTACCGACGGCCTGGTCGGACTGGGGCAAGCTGATGGTGTCGTCGCTGTCGCCATCGGACCTGTCGGCGAAAAGCCTGGGCCTGTGCGCGCATTTGCCGTTCCTGGAAAAGGCCGTGGATTTCTCGGGCGTCGCGCACATGCGTCCCGCTTTCTACATCAACGCCTACAACCTCAGCGCGCACCGCATGCAAATCTGGGGCAAGCACGAGATCGAACCCATCCACGTGCGCGCGGCGTTGTCCTTTCCCTTCCTGTACGCGCCCACCACCATCGATGGCGAGGACTACATCGAAGGCGCGGCCCTCGACACGCTCAATTTCGAGCCGTTTATCGAAGGCAAGGGCGAGCACCATGACGCCGACACCCTGGTCATCCTCGACATCCTCGGCGACGAGCGCCTGCTGCGCAAGCCGCGCAACCTGTACGACGCCTGGGTGCGTTCCATCATCACGCCGCTGGTGAAAATTTCCAAGAGCGAACTGCGCCTGTTCGAACTCGAGCACAACACGGATGCGCGCACGGGCCAGCCCAAGCGGCGTTTGCTGAAGCTCGACCTGATGGGCGGCATTCCCGAGCAGCACTGGCCCGACACCCTGGACTGGTCCAGCTCGAACATGCAGCTGCTGTTCGACGTGGGCCACAAGGCGGGCCTGGCGTTTTGCCGCCAGCACGGCGACTTGCTGCGCCGCACGCCGGACGCCGCGCCGCTGGCGGCGTAAGTCCGCCCGGCCGGTTCCCAACTGCGATTTCCGGCCACCTGATCGGCAGCTTTTATCCTGCCTGGCCTTGCCAGGCTACTTTTTACTGTGAAACACCATGAATATTACCAAGCAACTAATACTGACCCTTTCCATCGCCTTGCTGGCCCTGCTGGCACTGGGGGCAGGCGGCGCCATGCAGCTGCAGCGCGCGCAGGAGCGTTTTGACACCGTGCAAAACCGCATCATTCCCAGCATTCAGGGCTTGAATGCGGCCAAGGGTTTCCTGGCCGACTCGCGCCTGGCCGGCTACCGCCTGTCCGTGTTCTCGAACCTGGCCGACAAGACGGCACTGGACAAGGCCGTCGCCGACGCCAACACGAATTTCGACAAGGTCATCGCCACCTATCGCGCCGAGCGCCTGTACGACGCCACGGACAGCAAGATGCTCGACGCCGACCAGGCCGCCATGGAAGCCTACCGCCGCGCGCTGGTGCCGTTCTTTGCCGCCGCCTACGCGGGCGACATGGATGGCGTGCGCGCCACCTTGCTCGCTGGCACGCCGCTGGCCATCACGGCCGCCGCCGCCAAGAAAAGCATGGATGACCATATCGCCTACAACAACAAGCTGGTCGATGACGTGAAGGCCGAGAGCCTGGCCGCCTACGACACGGCCTTCAACACCATGCTGGCCGTGCTGGGCGTGGCCGTGCTGCTGACGGGCGCGCTGGCCTGGCATATCTACCGCACCATCAGCGGCGGCCTGGGCAATATCGAACATACGCTGGAGCGTGTCAGCGCCTCGCTGGACCTGTCCGCCGCCATGCCCGTCGAGCGCATGGATGAAGTGGGCCGCACGGCCACGGCGTTCAATAAATTCCTCGAACGCATCGTCGACGTGATCGCTACAGTGCGCACTTCGGCCGATACGGTCAGCGTGGCGGCCGCGCAGATTTCCGCCGGCAATGCGGACCTGTCCGTGCGCACAGAGCAGCAGGCCTCGTCGCTGGAAGAAACGGCGTCCAGCCTGGAAGAGCTTACCTCGGCCGTGCGCCAGAATACGGACAATGCGCGCCAGGCGAATACCCTGGCCGTGTCCGCCTCGGACGTTGCCCGCAAGGGTGGCGCCGTGGTGGCGCAGGTGGTGGGCACCATGGGTTCCATCAATGAATCGGCGAAGAAAATCGCCGACATCATCGGCGTGATCGACGGCATTGCCTTCCAGACCAATATCCTGGCGCTGAATGCGGCCGTGGAAGCGGCGCGCGCTGGCGAGCAGGGCCGAGGCTTTGCCGTGGTGGCCACGGAAGTGCGCAACCTGGCGCAGCGCTCGGCCGCAGCCGCCAAGGAAATCAAGGGGCTGATCGAGGATTCCGTCGACAAGGTCAACACGGGCAGCGTGCTGGTCGATCAGGCAGGCGCGACGATGGAAGAAATCGTCGCCAGCATCCGTCGCGTCACCGACATCATGGGCGACATCGCCAACGCCAGCCACGAGCAGAGCGCCGGCATCGAGCAAGTCAACCAGGCGATTTCGCAGATGGACCAGGTGACGCAGCAAAACGCGGCCCTGGTGGAAGAGGCTGCCGCAGCGGCGTCCTCGCTGCAGGATCGCGCCGTGGAGCTGGTGGATGTGGTGGCCGTCTTCCGCCTGCGCGGCGACGCGCAAGGCAAGTCCTTGAAACTGGCGGGCGGCTTGCCGGCCCCGGCAGCGGCGACAGCCAGCCGACGCCTGGCACTGCCCGGCCGCAGCGCCAGCGCTTGAACGCTTGAACGCTGAAACATGAAAAAACCCCGGCATGCCGGGGTTTTTCTGATGGATAGGTCAATGGTGGGAACGCCGCCAGCGTTGCCTTCAGTGATTACTTTGGCAAACGCCTGCGCCCGGCACCGGGTAGCAGGCAAGCCGGGCCAGCGCCCGGCCGCCATGGCATGACATCAGGGGCGCTGCATCCGGCCGATCACGCTGGCCACCTTGGCGGTGATCATGTCGACCGCGGGGCCGTTGGCGCCGTGCGGCAAGATGACATCGGCATTGCGCTTGGTCGGCTCGATGAATTGCTTGTGCATCGGGCGCACTGTTTCCAGGTACTGCTCGATGACGCTTTCCACGGAGCGGCCGCGTTCGGTAATGTCGCGCTGCATGCGGCGGATGAAGCGCACGTCGGAGGCGGTGTCGACGAAAATCTTCAGCGACATCATGTCGCGCAAGTCTTCGTCATACAGGGCAAACAGGCCTTCGATCACGATCACCGGGGCTGGCTTGACGGAAATGGTCTTGTCGGAGCGGTTGTGCAGCGTGAAGTCGTACACCGGCATCTCGATCGATTCGCCGTTACGCAAGGCCTGGACATGTTGCACCAGCAACGGCCACTCGAACGCCTGCGGATGGTCGTAATTCTGCTGGGGACGGACGTCAGGGGACAGGTGGGTCTGGTCGCGGTAGTAGTCGTCCTGCATCACGACAGAGACCATGTCGGCGCCAAACGACGCGAGCACTTGCTGGGATACGGTTGACTTGCCGCTGCCGCTGCCGCCAGCGACACCAATGACAAATGGTTGGAAAGGAATATTATGCATGCCGAATGATACCGGAAACGCGCCCGGGCCGACAGGGGGCGCCTGATCGCAATGGGCATTCGGCAAGCGGGCGGCACCCGTGCGTCTAGCGCTTTTCCTTGTTGATCTGTTGCAGCAGCTTGAATGCTTCGTGCTCGATCGCCGCTTCCGCTTCCGCCAGCTCCTTGCTTGCCTTGACATAAGCGGCGCGCTTGCGCTCCTTCTTTTCCTCAGGCGAAACGGCCGCCGTCATGCCCGGCATGATGAGCTGGGCGCCGGAATTGTACTTCTTGTGGATGACCTGCTTGCCGTAAGGCGTGCTGTAAAAACGGCTCATTTCGGTCGCCGTCTCGGCGGAAATGCTGCGCGCCAACGCGGGCGCCAGGCGCTGGTAAATCTCTGCCGGCGGAACTTTCGCCAGCTTGGCGAGCACGGCCTGCTTCTGGGCTTCGCTGGCGTAGCGGCTGCGGGCGGCGACGCCATTGAGTACCTTTTCAATCTGCATCGTGCCCAGCAAATCCTGCACGGCTTTCAGATGTGCCGGGCTGGGTGCCGCAGCTTGTGCTGCCGGCGCCGCGGGCGTCGTGGTGGCGGCAAAGGCGGGGGCGGCGAAGGCCAGCGAGAGACCGAGTACGGCGTGGACTGCAAACTTCATAAGTTCCCTTTGGATGAGGAGGTAAGCGCGAACCGCGCGGTGCATGAGCCAGGCATGCCGGGCGAGGCGATACTGCGCAAAATGACAGGGCGGCAGGCTGCTTCCGCCCATTTTTAGTTCCGTAATTGTAATTTAATCATTTTCATGCGGATGCCCAGTGAGTTCAGCATTGCGTGATGGACTCGCTTTGCATTGCCCCGTTGCCGCGTGCTACGCAAGGCAAGATTGCGCAATCGTTGTCACGCTGCACATGGAACGCTCCGGAAATGACACCGCACAGCCATGCTTTATTGCCAAGGATATCATCTGGCGCGCACAACAAGCGCATTGCTTCCTGCCGTCGCCGTTCCGTCCCGGCATGTCGCCATCGGATCAGCGCTTTGTGGTTTGCCGCCCACCGTCAATTCTTTGTCAGCCGGCGCGCCAAATTAACGTGCCGATCCCGTCATGATGGAATACAATTCTTGCGTGGCAGCCAGCTTGCCTGGCCAGGCCGGGTACGGCGTCACGCTAGACGACCACGGAAAGATGTTTGCTTATGACTCTGCAGTTCCCCCTGCCGGATGTGTCACCCGCGCCCCGCGCGCACTCTGTTCAGTCCTTGCCGCTCGGCGCCCTGTTTGCCCTGACCCTGTTCTGCCTGGTGCCTGCCGCGCCTACCATTGCCGCTACGGCTGCCAGCGGCAGTGTCATGCTGGAAGAACTGACCAGTACGGAATTGCGCAGCCGTATCGAGCATGGCGCCACCACCGTGCTGATCCCCATTGGCGGCGTGGAGCAGAGCGGGCCCTACATCGCGCTGGGCAAGCACAATGTGCGCGCGGCCATCCTGGCGCGGCAGATCGCGCAAAATCTGGGTAATACGATTGTCGCGCCCGTTGTTTCCTACGTGCCGGAGGGCAGCATCTCGCCGCCAGCCGGCCACATGCGCCACGCGGGCACGATCTCGATTCCACCGGCCGCTTTCGAGGCCGTGCTGGAAGGGGCGGCGGCCAGCCTGCGCCAGCATGGTTTCCGCGACATCATTTTCCTCGGTGACCATGGCGGCTATCAAAAGAATGAACAAAACGTGGCCAGCAAACTCAACCGCGCCTGGGATAAAACGCCCGCTGGCAAGGATGCGCGCGCGTACGCCTTGCTCGACTACTATGACATCACGCAATCGGCATATGTTGCCGAGCTGCAAAAGCGTGGCTACAGCGGCGCCGAGATCGGCCTGCACGCGGGCTTGGCGGACGCGGCCCTGATGCTGGCGACCGATGCGTCGCTGGTACGCAGCGAAGCCATGGCGCACGGCGCGAAACCAGGCGTGGCGGACGGCGTGCGCGGCGATGCCACGCGGGCGACGAAGGAACTGGGGCAGATCGGCATCAAGCTGCAGGTCGACACCTCGGTGGCGGCCATCAGGCAATGGCTGCAACGGCATAAATAATTTCCGCTGGAAGTGTATAACTTCCGGCATTTGCAACGAAACGACGCGAAATCACATGAAAAAATCTCAACGACGCACCATCGTCACCTTGTCCGCCCTGGCTGCCGCATTGGCCGGCCTGGGCGTGGCCAGCCAGGTCATCGGCGCCAGCACACCCGCTGCGGCCGCTGCCGCGGCACCGGCCGCCGCGTATTCGCCGCTGCCCGGCATGCCGCCGCTGGTCGACCCGAAAAACGTGTATGGCAGCATTGCCAGCAGCAACATGAGTCCCGTGGTCAAGGATCACCTGCGCAGAGTCTATGTGCCGAACCTGCGCTCGAACGACGTCTACGTGATCGACCAGGACAGCCTGAAAGTGGTGGACAAGTTCAAGGTCGGCAGCGGCCCGCAGCACGTCGTGCCATCGTGGGACTTGCGCACCCTGTGGGTGGCGAATAATGCCGAGCGCACGGACAAGGGCAGCCTGACGCCGATCGACCCTTTGAGCGGCAAGCCGGGCAAGGAAGTGCCGGTCGATGATCCCTACAATATGTATTACACGCCGGACGGCAAGTCGGCCATCGTCGTGGCCGAAGCGCGCCACCGCCTCGATTTCCGCGATCCGAAGACCATGGCCGTGCAGTATTCGATCGATACGCCCCAGTGCGGCGGCATCAACCATGCGGATTTCTCGAACGATGGCCGCTACGCCATGTTTACCTGCGAATTCGACGGCACCATCGCCAAGATCGACCTGGTGGGCCGCAAGGTCGATGGCTACCTGAAATTGCAGATGCCGGCCAAGCGCTTTGCCGAATCCGGTCCCGTGGGCGGCCCGGCAAATGAAATCTGCAGCGTCAAGAAGGGCATGCCGCAAGACATACGCATCTCGCCGGACGGCAAGAAATTCTTTATCGCCGACATGGACGCCGACGGCGTGCACATCGTCGATGGCGCCAGCCTGAAGGAAATCGGTTTCATCCAGACGGGCGTGGGCGCGCACGGCCTGTATCCGAGCCGTGACGGCAAGAAACTGTACGTGGCCAACCGCGGCACGCACCGCATCCATGGCAAGCCGAAGGGCAAGGGCAGCGTCAGCGTGATCGATTTCGCGACGGAAAAAGTCGTGGCGAACTGGCCGATTCCCGGTGGCGGCAGCCCCGACATGGGCAACGTTTCCGCCGACGGCAAGTACCTGTGGCTGTCCGGCCGTTTCGACGATGTGGTGTACCGCATCGACACGAATACGGGCGACGTCTCCAAGGTGAAAGTCGGACAGGAGCCGCACGGCCTGACCGTGTGGCCGCAGCCGGGCCGCTATTCGCTGGGCCATACGGGCAACCTGCGCTAAGCCGGGAGGCGCATGGACATCGATACCTTGGAGCAACTGCGCGAGCACTATCCGCCCGCGCAGGGGCGGGCCTTGAGCAAGCAGCTTGACCACCTGGATCCGCACTGCATCGCCTTTATCGGCCTGTCGCCGTTCGCCGTGCTGGCGACGGGCGGCGCTGCAGGCCAGCTGGACGCTTCGCCGCGCGGCGGCGCGCCCGGCTTCGTGCAGGTGCTGGACCGGCATACCTTGCTGTTACCCGATGCCAAAGGCAATAACCGTCTCGACAGCTTCAGCAATATTGCCGAAACGGGGCGGGCAGGGCTGCTGTTCATGATCCCCGGCGTCGATGAAACCTTGCGCGTGAACGGCGAGGCCAGCCTCAGCGACGATGCCGCGCTGCTGGCGCTGTTTGCCGGTGAGCGCAACCCGCCACGCCTGGTCATGCGCCTGCGCGTGGCGGAAGCCTACCTGCATTGCGCCAAGGCCCTCATGCGTTCGCGCTTGTGGGACAGTGCGGCGCAGGTCGAACGCTCAGTGCTGCCGAGCATGGGCCAGATGATCAGCGATCAGACGGGCGGCAGCGCGACGCTGGAAAGCCAGGCGCAGATGCTGGCCCGCTATGCGGCCGATTTGTAGTGCTCTCTTGGCAAGTATGCAGCGCTGGCGCATACTATGCTTTCCTCTAACACACTGTCATCCTTACTCATCATGATTCTTGATCACATCGGTTTGTGCGTCAGCGATACGGCGGCCAGCAAGGCCTTCTTTGCAGCAGCTCTGGCGCCTCTGGGCGTTTCGGTCGTCATGGAAGAGCACGGCTGGGTAGGCCTGGGCAAGGATGGCAAACCTGATTTCTGGTTCGGTGCTGGCGGCACGCCGCATGCCGGCATGCATCTCGCCTTTGCGGCAGGCAACCGCGAGCAGGTGCGCGCGTTTTACACGGCGGCGCTGGCCGCCGGCGGCACGGACAATGGACCGCCAGGCATCCGTGAAATCTACCACCCGAACTATTACGGCGCCTTCGTGCTGGGCCCGGATGGCCACAATATCGAAGCCGTCTGCCACCTTGCCGAGGACTGACATCACTTACACCACTTATTACCTGAAGAGAACGGCATGACGCACGGCGCCACCCTGTTTGCCAACGATGCTGGCGGCTATGTCTACGTGAAATCCGGATTTTCCTGGCCGGCACTCTTGCTGGGCTCCTTCTGGGCCGTGGCCAAGCGCCGCTGGTGGCTGTTGCTGCTGATGCTGGCGATGGATGTCTGCCTGTGGTTTGGCAGCCAGCTGGCAAGCGGATTGCAGATCGGCCCGATGGTGCTGCTGATGGGGGCGGCGGAGCTCAGCTACCTGCTGGCGCGCGGCTGGTATGGCAACCGCTGGCTGGAAGCGTCGCTGCGCAGCCATGGCTACAAGCCTGTCGTGCCGGCCACCGATGCCGGCCTTTCCTGACATAGTTTTTTCCTTCTGATACTGACGCTCGCCAATGGCGGGCCGTCCAGCCAAAACTTTCTGCGCAGCCTCGCGCACCTTTGATCCAGATCATCCCTCGCGGACTGTGCTCACGTAGCCTTGGGACTCGCGTTGCAAAGCATCTCTCCACCAATCGGATATGTTTTTCGCGTCTCGTGGCACAGCCCGGCCGTCTGCCCAACCGTTCGACAGCCGGTGGTGTCGCCATATATTTTTATGTCCACCCAACTGTTCTTTAATGAGGAAACTCCATGTATCCATATTCCCGTAGTGTTACCCCTGCCGCCAAAAACCATCTGGAAGCCCAACTGGCCTTTTTCAACGGCCTGTCGAAGTCGCTGTTCCAGTCGGCACAGCAATTCAATGACCTGAACATGCAGCTGGCGCAAGGCTTGCTGGAAGAAAGCTCGATCACCAGCCAGAACCTGCTGACGGTCGAGCGCGCGGAAGATGCGTTCCAGGTGGCGGCCGCCTCGGGCCAGCCGGCTGCCGAGCATCTGCGCAAGTACCAGCAGCAACTGTCGCGCCTGGCCGCCGATACCCAGGTCGAACTGGCCAATGTCGCCGAGCAGCATGTGAATGAAACGAGCCGCACGGCCAAGGCACTGGCTGAAGAAGTGGCCCGCACGGCGTCGGAAGAAACGGAGAAAAACGTGCGCAAGCAACAGGAAGCCATGCAGCGCATCGCCGAACCGTTCCAGTCGTATCACCAGAACGGCGCCAACCGCGACCAGCAGCGCGGCGCGCAAAGCCGTGACGGCCAAAGCTTGCAAAGTGCCGGCCAGCAAGGCAGCCAGCAAGGTAGCCACCAGTCGGCCGGTAGCGAAAGCTCGGCCAGCGGCAGCGCAACGCAAGCAGGCGGCGCACAAGGCAAAAGCAGCAGCAGCGCCAGTCGTAAAGAGTAAGCCTGCCGTTGCCGGCGCCTGAACCGTCCCCCAAGGGCCGAGCCTCGGGGGATGGCGAGTGTGCCGCGCAACGCTTTGCTGGCCGTAGTGCAGGCAGTGGCTCGGAGCGGGGTTTGCGCTGCATGGCAGGCTGTATTTCCGAGCATGTTTCAGGCCCTGTTTCAAACCAGGTGGCAGGCTGTCTTTCAGCCTGCGCGGCGGCGGGCAATGCCGTTCTTGCCGGTCGTCGTTTGCGCGCACTGCTTGCGCGCACTGCTTGCGTGTTGCCTGTCCCCTGTAGCCTGCCGCTAGTTGTTACTTGTCACTTGTCACTGCTACTTGTTACTTGCTGCTTGCTGCTTGTTACTTGCCCGGGCAGAACGCCCGTTCCTCAGGGGACGGGCGTTTTGCTGTCCGTGGCTTGCATGGTGGTGTTGCCGGTGGCGCTGATCCTTGGCGAGGCGCTTGCGGTGACTGGCGCGCTGTTGGCGTCGATGAAAGCGCTTACGGCATCGAGCGTGGGGGCCAGCATGCGCAAGGGGCCGGCCAGCGAGGCGACCAGGGTGGTGTGGCTGACGGTATCGAAATACGTTTCCGTCACGGGCCGCTGTCTGGCGCGCAAGGCGGCAGCCAGGCCGCCGGTGTTGCGTTGCGGATTGACCAGCTTATCCTTGCCCGGTACCGGCGCGATCAGCAGGGCGGGCGGGGCTTCGGCCGTCACGTGGTGGATGGGTTGCGAAGACGTGGGCGTATCCGGGAAGAAAAAGACGGGGCGGGCCGTCGGGTTTTCAATGGGCAGGAAGTCATAGGGCCCGGCCAGCCCTATCCAGCCGCGCAAGTCGTGCGGGTGCATGCCGTGGCGGGCCAGCAGGCTGGCATCGAGCGCCACCATGGCCGCATTGTAGGCGCCGGCGCTGTGGCCCATGACGAACAGGCGCGCCGGATCGCCGCCATGCCGGCTCGATTCCATGGCGGCCCAGGCCACGGCGCGGGCCGCATCCTGCAGGATCTCGGGATAGTGCACGTCCGGATACAGGCGATAGTCGGCGATGACGGCCAGATAGCCGCGCGATGCGAGCGCATGGCCGACAAAGGCGTAGTCGGCCCGGTTGCCCGAGGTCCAGTTTCCGCCATAAAAGAAAACCACCACGGGCACGGGTCCCGCATGGATTTTCGGCGCATATACATCGAGTTTTTGCCGGGGCAGGGGGCCATACGCGAGGCCGTGGGTCACTTGCGAAGCGCTGCCCGACGACAGGGTGTTGATGGCCGTCAAGGGTGAGCAGGCAATCAGGCCGGCCGCCAGCGGAATGCTGGCCAGCAAACCGAGCAAGGTGGTGCGCAGGATCGTCATGCTTGCCCCTGGTGTGGATGGATGATGTGTGCAGTGTAGGCCAGGCAGGGCAGGGTATGCACGAGGAAGTTGTATTCAAGCATATTTAATTGGTTAAAGTGTTACATCCGGCTTGCTCTGGCCATCTTGCAGCAGCCATTTGCGGGCTGTGGCGATGACGGCGTCCGACAGGGTGCGCGTCAGCGGCGTCTGGATATCCCAGGCATGCCAGATCAATGGCACGTCAAGCGCCTGGCCTGCTGCCACATCGACCAGCCGGCCGGCTGCCAGCGCCGTTTCCGCCTGCAGCAGCGGCACCATGCCATAGGCAAAACCCGCTTCGATGAAGCGCACGAAGTCGCGCGCCGAGCCCAACACGTGGTGCGGATAACGTCCCGCATAACCGAGGCGGTGCTGCAGATAGCGTTCATGCAGCGCATCCTTGCTGCCGAAGGTGATGGCGGGCGCCTGGCTGACGGCTTCGACTGTAAAACCCTCCGGAAACCATTGCTGCGCGAATGCGGGCGAGGCCACGCACAGATAGCGCATGCCGCCCAGCGGCGTGGCCGTGGTGCCGGCCACCAGGTCGGTGGCGCTGGTGACGCAGGCAAATACGCGCCCTTCGCGCAGCTGGCTCAAGGTGTGGTCCTGGTCGTCGAGGCGGATGTCGAGCAGGCAGGACGGCGGCGTCAGCAGCGGCCCCAGCGCTTCCGGAATCCAGGTGGCGGCGCTGTCGGCGTTGACGGCGATGGCCAGTTCCGGCAATTGGGTGGTGGGTCCCGGCTGGGCGTCGAGCGCCGCTTCCAGCAGCTTGACCTGGCGGTAATGGGCGATCAGGCGCTGGCCCGCCTCCGTCGGCGCGGGCGGATGGCTGCGGATGATCAGCAAGGTGCCTTCCAGGTTTTCCAGGGTACGGATGCGCTGCGACACGGCCGGCTGGCTGATCGCCAGCGCATGCGCGGCCTTTTCAAAGCTGCCCAGGCCGATCACGGCGTCGAGGGCGGCCAATCCACGGTAGTCCACGACGCGCATAAGTTTCTCTTATATATGTTTAGAATCATTCATTATACTTATATTTACTTTTTCTTTACACTGTTGAAATAGGGTAACAACTCCACTCCTCGCGCGGTCCTGCTGGTACCGCTACACCCTCCACCTACCTCTGATGACTTTGCCGTTCGCGGCAGAGCGTGGGCGGCCGTGCGCGTGATGGAAAGCAATAGAAAGGAATCGATATGGACAGCGCAATTTTCTTGAAAGGCATGGGACTCGGGGCCAGCCTAATCGTGGCCATCGGCACACAAAACGCCTTCCTGCTCAAGCAGGGCTTGAAACGCCATTACGTGCTCACCTGCATCCTGGTGTGCCTGGTGTGCGACGCCATCCTGATCACGGCCGGCGTGGCCGGCATGGGCACCTTTATTGCCGACAACCCGAATTTCCTGCTGTGGGCCAAGGCCGGCGGTGCCACCTTCCTGATCGCGTACGGTTTGCGGGCCGCCAAATCGGCCTGGCGTCCATCGGCCATGACGGTCTCGGCCGCCAAATCGCCGGAAGGCTATTGGGCCGTGATTGGCGCGGCACTGGCGTTCAGCTTGCTGAACCCGCACGCCTTCCTCGACACGGTGATACTGCTCGGTTCGATCGGCGGCCAGCATGAAGGCATGGGACGCTTCTACTTTGCCGGCGGCGCCATCATGGCCTCGGCCCTGTGGTTCTGCCTGCTGGGCTTTGGCGCCCGCTACCTGGCGCCCGTGTTTGCCAAGCCCATGGCCTGGCGCGTGCTCGACGGCATCATCGCGCTCGTCATGTGGGCCATTGCAGCCTCGCTGTTCCTGTAATCAGCGGGTCAGGAAGGCCAGCATGCGGCTGGCCAGCTTGCCATATGGCGGCCGTAGCAGCGTCAATGGGCTGTAACGGGCCTGGTAAAACACGGGCCGCAGCTTGCTGAACGTGTGGAAACCTTCGACGCCGTGGTAGTGGCCCATGCCGGACTCGCCCACGCCGCCAAACGGCAAGTCGTGCTGGCCTACGTGGAACAGGGCGTCGTTGACGGAGACGCCGCCCGACATTACCCGGTCGATCAGCCGCTGCACCGTCCGTGCATCGTTGCTGAATGGATAGATGGCCAGCGGACGCGGTCCCGCGTTGATGCTATCGATCACGCTTTGCAAATCGGTGTACGCGCGCAGCGGCAGGATGGGTCCGAAGATTTCGCGCGTCAGCAGCAGGCTGTCCTCGGGCGCGCCGAGCACGATGTGCGGTGCGATCTTGCGCGTGGCGCGGTCATATGCCGGGCCGGGCAGCAGTGAAATCACTTCTGCGCCCCGCCCGCGCGCCTCGTCGAGTGCCTGCAGCAGGCGCTCGAACGCAGGCTGGTCGATGATGGACGTGTAGTCGGGCGTGTCCAGCCGAGGGTAGCGTGCCGGCATGATGGCGCGGGCATGCGCGACGAAGGCGGCGATGCTTGCCTTGGGCAGCCAGGCGTGGTCGACGCTGGTGCAGATTTGCCCGGCGTTCATGTATTTCACGTACAAGATGCGCTCGGCTGCCGTGCGCACGTCGAAGTCGGTGCAGACGATGGCCGGCGCCTTGCCGCCCAGTTCCAGTGTCACGGGGCACAGATTCTGCGCGGCGGCCGCCATGACGGCGCGTCCCGTCTGGCCGGAGCCCGTAAACAGCAGGTGGTCGAAAGGCAGTTGCGAAAACGCGATGCCGACGCCACCCGTCTCATCAAAAAACTGCAGCTTTTCCGGCGCGAAATAGGCGGGCATCTTTTCGATCAGCAAGCGGGCCAGGTGGCGTGAATTCTCGCTCATCTTGACCATGGCGCGGTTGCCGGCGGCGAAGATGTAGCTCAAGGGTACCAGACTCAGGTTCACTGGAAAATTCCATGGCACGATGACGCCGACCACGCCCAGCGGCTGTGGGATGACGCGGTTGCGGGCGCCGGGAAAGTTGCGCCAGTCCACGCTACGCCGCTGCGGCCGCATCCATTTTTTCAAGTGCTTGAGCACATGGTCGATGCCATCGATAGCGGGAAAGATCTCCGCCAGCAAGGTTTCGTGCCTGGAACGGTTGCCGTAGTCAGTGCTGATGGCCTCGCACAAGGCCTCGGCATGATCGCGGATGAAGCGCTGCAAGGCCAGCAAGTCGCGCTTGCGTTCGGCGAACGTGGGCGCGGGGTGGGCCAGGCAGGCGGCGCGCTGCGCGGCCAGGGTGGCGTCCAGTTGCGCGTGTGGCGGGCGGTCGGGCAAGTCGTGTGCGACAGCGTGCATGTTTCTCCTTTGCCGGCTCAGCAAACCGCAAGCCGTTGCGGGCTACTATAGTGGAGTATTTGCAAGCGTGCCAACGGCGCGCGGCGTTACGCCGTAAAATATTCCGCATGCACTTTCCGGCACGCTTACCAGGATCACCATGACCACTGCCACTACAGACTCCCTGCACATCGTGTGCCCCCATTGCGACGCCGTCAACCGCCTGCCGCAGAGCCGTCTGCGCGAACAGCCTGCGTGCGGCAAGTGCCAGAAGGATTTGTTTACGGGCCAGCCCGTGGACCTGGCCAGCGCGCGTTTCCTCAAGCATGTCGAGCGCAGCGATATCCCCGTGCTGGTGGATTTCTGGGCGCCGTGGTGCGGACCGTGCCGCAGCATGGCGCCATTCTATGCCCAGGCCGCCAAGACCCTGGAACCCGCGTTTCGCGTGGTGAAGGTGAATACGGAAGCGTCGCCCGACCTTGGCGCCCGCTTCAATATCCGCAGCATTCCCACGCTGGCCCTGTTCGTGGGTGGCGTGGAAGTGGCGCGCCAGCCGGGTGCCACCGATGCGAACGGCATCATTGCCTGGGCCAGGGACAAGGCCCGCCTTTGAAGCGGCAGGAAAACCGCTGAGGTTTTCCATTTGACATTTAATATGGCGCCATATTATATTGCGCCATATGATAAAACTTGAACAGAAATATACGGCCCTGCTGGGCGACGTGCAGCGCCGTGCCAGCGGCCTCGACATGGCACAGTCCACGGCGCGCTTGCGCCTGTGCTTTGAAGTGCTGGGCCTGGCATCGGCCATCGATGGCGATTGCGCCACGCGCCTGGGCCGGTATGGTTTGTCGGAAGGCAAGTTCGTCCTGCTGTTCCTGCTGCGCGGCGAGCCGCAGGGCTTGCCGCCGCATGTGCTGGCTGAACGGGCAGGCGTGACGCGCGGCACCGTCACGGGTTTGCTCGACGGCCTTGAACGTGACGGCTTCCTCACGCGCCACGCGGACCAGCTCGACCGGCGCAAGCTGCTGGTACGCCTGAGTGTCAAGGGTGAGAGCGTCGCCGCCACCTTGGTGGATGAACATGCGCAATGGATCGCCAGCCTGTTTGCGGACTTCACGGCGGAAGAAATGCAGTTGCTGAGTTCGTTACTGGAAAAAGCCTGGCGCAAGACGGACCGGAGCCAGGCGTGAGCAGGGGCGTCGCCGATATCGATCCCGCACGGCTGGCTTTGCTGAACCAGGGCAGCGTGCCCAGCACCACCCTGACGGAAGGGCTGGCCATCGATTTTGCCGTGTTGCTGGAAGCTGCCGCGCCTGCCGTCGGCAGTGCCCGGCTTGCCTGCATGCGCGCGCAAGCGGATGCCGGCATCACCCGGCGCATGGCGCTGGCGGCGCAACTGCTGCTGGACGCCGAAATGGACCTGTCGCCGTTGCAGGCGCACGCGTCCGATACGGTACGCGGCTGGGTCTGCTTCGCCATCGCTGCGCAAGCTGATCTGGATTTGCCGCGGCAGCTGGCCGCCATGCGGCCCTTGGCCGACGACGGGCATTTCGGCGTGCGCGAATGGGCCTGGCTGGCGCTGCGGCCCCGGCTGGCCGGAAATCTGGCACAGTCCATCGCGCTGCTGGCATCCTGGACGGCGGATCCATCGGAACGCCTGCGCCGTTTTGCCTGCGAAGCGCTGCGCCCGCGCGGCGTGTGGTGCGCGCATATTGCCGAGCTAAAACAGCAGCCACAGCTGGCCTTGCCCCTGCTGCAGCCCTTGCGCGCCGATCCGGCCAACTACGTGCAGGATTCCGTCGCCAACTGGCTCAACGACGCGGCCAAGAGCCAGCCGGATTGGGTGCGCGCCCTGTGCGCGCAATGGCTGGCGGAAAGCCCCCATGCCGCCACCGTGCGCATTTGCAAGCGCGCCCAGCGTTCGATTTCGTGATTCTTTGGAGGAAACTATATGCATTATCTGCTGGAACTGTATAGCCCGAAACCAGCCTGGCTGGCCCTTGACGTCGCCGCGCGCCAGGCATATTTCGCCACCGTGGGCGAAGGCATGGCGGCTTTGTCCGCCATGGGAGCGGAAGCACTGGCCATGGGCGCCATCGACGGCGGCAAGCTGCATGCAGCGCCGCAGCAATTGTATGCCGTGTGGCGCTTCCCTGACGACGCGGCGCTCGATGCCTTGCTGGCCGGTATTGCCGCCACGGGCTGGCATGATTACTTCGAAACCATCAACGCGGCCGGCCCGTCCGTGGATTTTCCCGCCCACCTGGCGCAACTGGCCGCGCTGTGAGGAAACGGCGTTTTTCGCCCGCATCAGGTAAAGTCTGGCGTATTGCCACCATTGCCTGACTGTCATGCCGTTCAAACAGCTTCCCATCCTGCTTTTTTCCCTGTTGCCGCTGGCGCTGCACGCCGCAGCGGCGGCCACGCCGCAAGCCCTGGTTGCCGCCGCCCGCAGCCAGGTCGGCGTGACGCTGCAGTACGATCCGCGCTACGAACGCCTCGCGTATCCGGGTGGCGACGTGCCGCTGGAACGGGGCGTGTGCACGGACGTGGTGGTGCGCGCCTACCGCAAGCTGGGCCAGGATTTGCAGGTGCTGGTGCACGAGGACATGCGCAAGGCGTGGGCCGTGTACCAGCAGCAAGGGCGCTGGCAGATGAAGGGGCCGGACCGCAATATCGACCACCGCCGCGTGCCCAACCTGGGCACTTATTTTGCACGCCACGGCACCAGTTTGCCGCTGAGCAAGGAAGCGGGCGCTTACCGCGGGGGCGACATCGTCACCTGGCGCTTGCCGGGCAACCTCACGCATATCGGCATCGTCAGCGACAGGCAAGCGTGGAATGGCGTGCCGTTGATCATCCATAACATCGGCGCGGGCGCGCGCGAGGAAAACATCCTGTTCAGCTATCCGATCACGGGACACTACCGCTGGCAGCCGCGCTGATGTGCGCAGGCGCCGTCCTGATGGGCGTCATGTCCTGCAAGATGGCCAGCACCTTGGCCAGCGCCGTGTCGATATCGACCTTGTCGATGGCGCCATAGCCGAGAAACAAGCCTTCGTGGCGCGCCTCGCCGTGATAGAAGCTGGCCAGCGCATACAGGCTGATGTCGGCCAGCCGTGCCCGGCGCAGCAGTTCGGCGATGTCCAGCGGCGCTTGCGCCAGGGCTGCCACGTGGAAGCCGGCGCTGGCCGGCACCAGGCGGAACCATGGCGCCAGCGGACCATTGAACCAGTGCTGCAGGCGCTCGCGCCGTCCCGCATAGATATCGTGGCAGCGGCGTATGTGGCGCAGCAAGTGGCCATCGCCGATGAACTTGGCCAGCGCATGCTGGCCCAGGCTGGCCGTATGGCAATCGCTCAGGTACTTCACCGTTTCCACGGCGGCCACGATGGCTTGCGGCAGGACGACGTAGCCCAGGCGCAATTCCGGCAGCATGATCTTGGAAAAGCTGCCCACGTGGGCCACGATGCCGTAGCGGTCCATGCTTTGCAGGGAATCCTCGGGCCGGCCTTCGTAGCGGAAGGCGCTGTCGTAATCGTCTTCGATGATGATGGCGCCCAGCTGGTGCGCCCGCTCCAGCAAGGCGTGGCGGCGCGCCATGCTCATGGGCATGCCGAGCGGGAACTGGTGTGCGGGCGTGACATAGATCAGCCGCGTGCCGTCGGGAATCTGTTCGGCCACCAGGCCATCCTCGTCCACGGCGACACCCGCCACGCGCGCGCCCATGCTGGCGAACACGGCGCGTGCAACGGGATAGCCGGGTTCCTCGACAGCAACCGTATCGCCAGGTTCCAGCAAGGTGTGCGCCAGCAAGTACAGCGCTTGTTGCGCGCCGCTGGTGACGACGACCTGTTCTGGCGTGCAATGGATGCCGCGGCTGAAGGCCGCATGGCCGGCGATGGCCGTGCGCAAGGCTGGCAAGCCGGCCACCGGCGCATAGCGGCCGCGCGCCTGGCCATCCTGGCGCAACGCGTGCAGCACGCAGGCGCGCCATTCGTCCTGCGGGAAGTGCGACGGCGTGGCGCGCCCGCCGATAAACGCATAGCGCGCCGGCATTTCCTGGCTGGCCCGGCGCAAGGGCGTGGGCGTGGTTTCCCAGCGGGCAATGCGCGGGGCGCTGGCCAGCGGCGTGCTGGCATGGCGGCGCTGCGGCGAGGCGTGCGGCGTCTGCACGAAACTGCCCACGCCGACCTTACCTGCCAGCAGCTTTTCATAACCGAGCTTGTCATAGACGTCGGATACCGTCTTGCGCGACAGCCCCAGCTGGCTGGCCAGCAGGCGCGAGGGCGGCAATTGCTGGCCATCGGCCAGCCGGCCCGAGCGGATGGCCTCGCTGAGCTGGCGGTACAGCTGTCCGCCCAGGTCGCGCGTGCCGTCGATCAGGATATGTAATTCCATGTTGTGCCTGCTGGTGGTCTGCCGGTTTTCGGCGGGATTGGTCTGCGTGACGTGATGCTTGCGCTTCTACAATCATGCATCTCTACTTTATCAAGGAATGCATCATGACACAGCAACGACTCGATTTCGCACAAGCCTCGCCCGACGTGGTCAAGGCCATGTACGCGCTGGAAGCGGCCATCGCCAAGCTGGGCCTGGAACACTCACTGCTCGAACTGGTCCGTCTGCGCGCTTCGCAAATCAATGGCTGCGCGTTCTGCGTGGACATGCACACGGCCGATGCGCGCAAGGCGGGCGAAACGGAGCGCCGCCTGTACGCCGTGTCCGTCTGGCGCGAAACGCCATTCTTCACGGCGCGCGAGCGTGCCGTGCTGGCCTGGACTGAAGCGCTGACCCTGTTGCCGCAAAGCCAGGCGCCGGATGACGYGYAGCGGCCCTGGCGGCGCCTGTCGCCGCGCCGCTGGCTGCGCCTGTCGTGGCACAGGCCGTGCCAGCACCTGCACCAGCCCCCGTCGTGCACAAGCGCGTCGTGCACCACACGCAAGTGGCGCAAGCGCGCCCTGCTTACAACGACAACAATGATGGCTACCGCGAGACGGCCTACCGCGAACCCGTGCGCCAGCAGCCAGTACCTGCGCCGGCACCGGCACAGCCCAACTACGTTGGCATCGGCGCGGGTGCCGTCATCGGCGGCTTGATCGGTAATCAGGTGGGCGGCGGTCGCGGCAAGGCGCTGGCGACCGTGGCAGGCGTCATCGGCGGCGGCATGCTGGGCAATGCGGTGCAGAACCAGGTGCAGCAGCCACAACGCTAATCAATCTCAGTCGTACGGTCCCAGATAGTCAAGCTTGCCCACGGCCACGCCATTGTTTCTCAGGATGGCGTGGACCATGGAAACGTGAAAATAGAAATTCGGCAAGGCAAAGCTGAGCAGGTAGTTATCGCCCGAGAATTTCGTCCCCTCGTCGGTCCAGTTCAACACCACTTCCTTCTGCGCGCTGCCCGCCATCTGCCCTGCGCTGACGCCGTCGATGTAAGCGATGGTGTTGGCGATGCGTTCCTGCAATTGCTCGAACGACGCTTCGTTATCCTCGAACTTGGGCGCCGGCACGCCGCTCAGGCGCTCGACCGACATCTTCGAGGTATCGCTGGCGCGCTGTACCTGCGCCGCCAGGTCCAGCATGTCGGGCGCCAGTTGCGCGCCCAGCAAAATCTCGGGCACGATGCCATCTTCCTCGACGTGGGCCTGGGCTTTTTCCAGCAGGGCCGAGACGACCCGCAAGCCGCGGATGAAGACGGGAATGGTTGCCTGATACATGGACACGGACATGGCGGACTCCTGATAGTGAACGATGAGCCAGTGTACCCGAGGCGCTGTTTTCCGGCGGCGCGCCCGTGTGCGTCAGCGCACCTTGCGGCCCAGTTGCGCTTACTTGTCCAGGTTGACCTTGCCGTCCGGTAAATGCGCTGGCTGCTCAACGGACTGCTGCGGCGGTACCGGCGCCGGCTGGTCCTTGCGCTTGCCAGTGAAAAACTTGACGATGACGGCGCCGCCGCCTACCACGGCCAGGAGCAGCACTTTCTTGAAGGCCAGCAGCAGCGCCAGCAGTTTGCCAAACAGGCCCAGCTTGCTGGCCACGCCGCCCGCCACCAGCGCCGCCAGGCCATACTCGGCCACCTTGTCCGTCTTGCTGTCGAAATCCGTGTAGCGGTTACCCTCGGTAAATTCCGTAAACGCCGTCACCTGCTGCATTTCTTTCTTGATCGCCTCGATCTGCTCCATGCCGGCAATCGCATTCAGGTTCAGCACGCCCTCACGGCCCAGCACCCGCACGTTGTAGTTGAGGGAATGCGCGCCGCCATCGACCATCAAGTCCTTGGCCCAGTACAGCTTGTGCGTATCCTTGGCATAACTGGGTTTTTCCGCCCAGCCCATCAAATGGATGCCGGGATAGCCCTGCTTCTTGCGCTCCGCATTGTTTTCCAGCACGGACGCCTGCATGTCCTTGAGCAATTCGTCGTACTGGATGCTGTCCGCATCGTCATCCTTGATATGCCCTTCCTTTTCGTATGTGACGATAACGCCCCAGCTGTCACGCTCAAGCACGCTGGTCCTGGCCGGCACGATCATACCCAAGGTCTGGAAGCCGGGCGGATTGCCCCAGGCATCGACCAGCACGCGCTCGGCGTCGGCGGGCGCCAGATAGCGGAAATTGTCCGGCAAATCCAGGGTGGCGATACTGCCGGGCAAGGTGATCTTGCCGCGCTGGAAATGCAACTGCGCCAGGAATTGCTCGGCTGTCATCGTCGATGCGGCGGACGTGTCGCCGGCCTCGGCCTTGTCCCCGGCATGGGCGGCAGACAGCAGGCTGGAAAGGGTCAGGCACAGCACGGCGGCCAACAGGCGTTTCAACATGATCGGTCCAGAAATTGTTAAAGGGCAAATATTCTAAACCAAATGATTGCCTAATGCATAATTATTTCCGTGCAGAATTTTTTACATGAAAAAGCGCCAGGCGGGTTTCCCCGGCTGGCGCCATGCAATGCCATAGCAAACAACACACGTTCAGGACACGCGCACCACCATCAGCCCCGCGCGCAAACCCACGCGCACGTCCGGATTCGGGAACACCACCAGCTCTTCCGCGTGCCGCACCGTGTAGACGTGGTCACCATCGCTGGCGATCACCGCATGCTGCGGCAAGGACGTGAAATTCTGCGTGCTACGGTCGAAGGCCATGCGGAATTCATCGCTGTGCTTGATGATTTCCTGCGCCACCTTGAACACGTGCGGTTGCGCCTTGACGGGCTGCGCCGGCAGCCCGCACAGCAGGCCATCCAGCGCCCGCGACACCTCGTCGAACAGGGACAAATCGTTCTGCCCCAGGGTGCCCACGCGGCCCAGCTCCACCGTGCTGGCGGCCGCGCCGCAATGCTCGGCCGAATAGTAGCTGTAGGTGCCGGCCGATTGCGGGTTCATGATGATGGCGCCGATGGCGGCCTGGCCCAGCCAGGCTATCAGCTGCGCCTTGGCCGCATCGGCCACCAGGTCCGGCACGATGGCAAACGTGGGATACACGGAAGGCCGGATGGCCGTGTGCAAATCCAGGTGCCAGCGCTCGGGACCGGCCGCCGCAAAGAACGCCTTGGTCGCCGCGATCATTTCATCGGCGCGCGCGCTTTCCGCCGCTTGCGCCAGGCTGCCCCGCACGGGGCGGAACATGCGATTCAGGTCGGCGTCGATAAAGCGCTTGCCGACGCGGATCGCATCGACATTGCCCACGCAAACGAGCAGGTCGACGGCCAGGGCCGACGCATCGCGCGACAGGGCGTCGAGCAGATGTGCCAGCACTTCGATCGGTCCTGTCTCGTCGCCATGCACGCCCACCGAAACGACCACGCTGGCGCGGCCGTCTCCCGGTTTGAGCACTTGCAGCATGCCGGGCGCCGGCAAGGCCACCGTGAATCCGGCCTTGGCGAACAGCTGCGCCACGGCGCTGAAATCAGCCTGCGCCAGCGCCTGCACGGCTGGCGGCAAGCCGCCAGCGCCCTGCACTACCGGTGTTACTAGCTGTGGAGCTTCTTGCGTCATTACACCGCCGCTTCCGCTGTGGGTTTGGCCGTGATTTTATTCACGGCTTCCGACAAGGTCCACACGTCCAGCATGGCTTGCTCCAGTTCCGTCGCCACCACGTAGGCCGACAGGCCCAGCGCGCCCGTCACCGCGTCGACCGCCTGGCCAGCATTGCCTTGCCCGGCGCGCGCCAGCACTTGCGTCAGCAGGCGCTGTTGCGTGCGGCGCAGGGCTTGCTGCGCGTAGTTGCGCAACTGTTCCTGCGACTTGCCTTGCGCGGCCAGCTTCAGGCCACGTTCCAGCGTATCGATGCCCGCCTGGCTGCGCAGGGCCAGGCCCACTTGCAGGAAGGAGGCCAGGTCCATCGCCGCAGGACGCGGCACGGACAGGGCCGGGAACAGGAAGCCGGCAACGATTTCCAGCGCGTCGACCGCGTCCCATGCCTGCACGAAGGCCGGACTCAGCCCAGGCACCAGCGCCGCTTCCGACTTGATGCCGACGGCTTTCAGCAGTTCGCGCTTCGATTCCGCGCCAAACAGGCCAGTCAGCTCGGCCAGGCCGGCGCCGCGCAACTGCTCGGCCGGCACGGACAGCACGCCGGCGATCATCGTCTGCTGCAGCACGCGCGTTTGCGCATCGACCTTGATCGATACGTCGCGCGGAATCGTCAAGGCATCCGCATCGAGCGCATCGAACACGGGCGCCAGGTTCAAGGCCACCCATGCCTGGCCCCAGGCCAGGATCACCGCCGACTCGTCCACGCCGTGTTCCGCCGCCAGGTCGCGGATCATCAATGGACCGCAGCGGTTGATCACTTCATTGGCCAGCACGGTCGCCAGGATGGCGTTGGCCAGCGGGTGGTCGAGCGCCGAACGGGTTTCCACCAGCAGGGACGGGAAGTACGGTTTGAGCACCGGCTCGGCCCAGGTTTCATCGATCAAAGGCAAAGCGGAGAGGATGCGCTTGAAGCGGTTCTTCACGTTGGCGATCACCACCGCCAGTTCCGGCGTGGTCAGCCCACGACCGTCGCTCTTCCTGCGTGCCAGTTCGGCCACCGTCGGCAATTGCTCCAGTTCGCGCGACAGGGCGCCCTCTTCTTCCAGGCTGGCGATCAGCGCGGCGTAGCCATCCTGCACGGCGCTCTCGCTTTGCGCCTGCAATTCGCGCACCAGCAAATGCGTCTGCTGCGTGTTGTCGCGCAAGACCAGGCGCTCGACGTCGTCCGTCATCGCATACAGCTCGCGGTTGCGTTCTTCTTCCGTCAGCTTGCCGGCGTTGACTTCCACGTCCAGCCAGATTTTCACGTTGACTTCATGGTCCGAGCAATCCACGCCGGCCGAGTTGTCGATCGCATCGGTGAAGATGCGCCCGCCCGCCAGCGCGAACTCGATGCGGCCCGCCTGCGTCGCACCCAGGTTGCCACCTTCGGCCACGACCTTCACGCGCAACTCATTGCCATTCACGCGGATATGGTCGTTCGCGCGGTCCTTCACTTGCGCGTGCGTCTCGGTGGAAGCCTTGATGTAGGTACCGATGCCACCGTTGTAGAACAGGTCGACAGGCGACTTCAGGATGCGGTGCATCAGTTCTTCCGGTGGCAGCGCAGTTTCTGCGATATCGAGCGCGGCGCGGATCTGCGGCGACAGCTCGATTGAGCGTGCGGAGCGCGGATACACGCCGCCGCCCGCCGAAATCAAGTCCTTGTTGTAGTCATCCCACGAGGAACGCGGCAAGGCGAACAGGCGCGCGCGTTCTTCGAACGAGACGGCGACGTCCGGTGTCGGGTCGAGGAAGATGTGGCGGTGGTCGAACGCGGCCACCAGTTTCAGCTGGCGCGACAGCAGTACGCCGTTGCCGAACACGTCGCCCGACATGTCGCCCACGCCGACCATGGTGATCGGCGTGGTATTGAGGTCGTGATCCATTTCATAGAAGTGGCGCTTCACGGCTTCGAACGCGCCCTTGGCGGTGATGCCCAGCTTCTTGTGGTCGTAACCATTCGAGCCGCCCGAGGCGAACGCGTCACCGAGCCAGAAACCGCGCTGCACGGCGATGCCGTTGGCGATGTCCGAGAACGTGGCCGTGCCCTTGTCGGCGGCCACCACCAGGTACGGGTCGGCATCGTCGAAGCACACGGTGTCGACCGGCGGCACGATATTGCCCAGCGAACGATTGTCCGTCACTTCCAGCAGGCTGGAGATGAACAGGCGGTAGACGGCTTCGCCTTCGGCCGCGATGGTTTCACGCACGGCGTCCTTCGGCATCATCTTGCAGACAAAACCGCCCTTCGCGCCGGCCGGCACGATGACGGCGTTCTTGACCATCTGCGCCTTGACGAGGCCCAGCACTTCGGTGCGGTAGTCTTCCATGCGGTCCGACCAGCGCAAGCCGCCACGGGCGACGGGGCCGCCGCGCAGGTGCACGCCTTCGAAGCGGCGCGAGAAGACGAAAATCTCGCGGTAAGGACGCGGTTCCGGCACCAGCGCCAGGCTGCTGGTGTCGAATTTGAAGATGATCTTGTCGCCTTGTTGATTGTTCTGGAAGTAGCTGGTGCGCAGGGTGGCGGCCATCAGGTCGGCCAGCGCGCCGAGGATTTCCTCGGTGTCCGCGTGGTTCACGGAAGGCAGGCCAGCCTTGATGGCGGCGATGCTTTCCAGGGCGGCGGCGTGCTGCGCGTCGGACAGCGACGGGTCGAAGCGCTGCAGGAATGCCTCGACCAGGGCCTTGACCTGGGCCGGCTGCTTGCGCAGGCTTTCGGCAATGTAGCGCACCGAGAAGCGGCTGCCCGTCTGGCGCCAGTAGCTGGTGTAGGCGCGCACCAGTTGCACTTCGCGCGTCGACAGGCCGCCTTCGATGACCAGGCCATTCAGGCGGCCGTCTTCGGCCGTGTCGTTGAACAGCGCGGCAAACAGTTCCTGCGCCACGGCGACGATTTCCGGCTGCGCGAGTTTCGCCGCGCTGGCGGCATCGACCGTCAGGCTGGTGACGAAATAGCGCGTGCCTTCGGCGGGCGAAATCGAGTATGCCTGTTCGCGGTCGATGGCCACGCCCGCATTGTGCAGGGCCGGCAGGATGGTCGACAGCGGCGGCACCTTGTTGGCCGAGTACAGGCGGATCGTCGTGACGGCGCCCGTCTCGATGCGCACGGCAACGTGCGCGGGATCGGTATTGCGCAAGATGGTGTCGAGGTCGCGGAAGGCGACTGCCGGCGCGGTGGCGGCCACATAGTCGAGCGGCAAGGTAGCGCAGAGTTTACGCAGGCTGGTGCGCAAGGCCACGTCGGGCACGGCGTCGGCCACGGCGGCAAAGCCGTTATGCCAGCCATCGAGCACGCCAAGCAGCGGCTGTTCGATATCCGTTTCCAGGTCCAGCGGGTAGCGCGCGGCGTGGGCGATCAGGTAGACGCGCGCCAGGGGGCCGTCGGCCACCAGGGTTTGCGTGCTGACGTGGGTGGCGCCGGAACTCGCTTGCAGGGCTTTCGCCAGGCTCGATGCGACGCTGGCGCTATAGCGCTCGCGCGGCAGGTAGACCAGCACGTTCAGATGGCGCGCATACACGTCGCGGCGCGCGAAGACCTTGGTGCGCGGCTGCTTGTACAGCGAGACGACGGCACCGCACACTTGCGCCAGCCAGTCGAGATCCGCTTCCAGCGCTTCGGTGCGCGGCAGCGATTCGAGGATTTCGCGGAATTTCTCTGCGCGGAAGCCTTGCTGGCGCACGCCGGCCAGGCTCAGTACCTTGGCCACGCGGCCGCGCGCAAAGGGCAGCGCCGCCAGCGGCGTGGAATTGCCGGCACGGGTGAACAAGCCGACGAAGCAATGCTCGCCCAGGATCGCGCCTTGCGCGTCCGTGTCGCGCACGCCGATGAAGTCAAGCTGCTGGTCGCGGTGCAAGGTGCCGGCGACGTCGGCCTTGACGATGGACAGCGCCGATTCGCGCTTGGCCAGGGTGTCGAAGTCGCCCGGGATATTCGCCAGGCAGGTGCCATAGACCGGGTGCGCCGTATCCTGCAGCACGCCGACGCGGCTAGGAATGTCGCGTTCCAGTTCGCGCACGCCCGGCTTGACGCGGTAATACGCATAGCCAAACACTTCAAAGCCGCCGCTGCGGGCCCATTCAAGGAAGGCGGCGACTTCCGCGCCCTCTTCGCCATGCTGGGCGGCAGCCGTCGCCACGGCGGCCAGGCGTTCGCTCATGGCGGCGCTGTCGCGGCGCACCACAAAGGCGTCGCGCGCCACCATGTCGATGGCGGCGACCAGCGCGGCCAGGGTGTCGGGCGCCAGCTCTTCATCGAGCAGCACCAGCACATACGATTCAAGCGGATCGCCAGCCTGGCGTACCGCTTCCACACTGCCGTCGACGGCACGGCGCACTGGCAGCACGGTATTCATCACGCCGCGCGCGACCAGGTGCTGGCGGCGCATGGCCATGACGATGGAATCGACCAGGTAAGGCATGTCTTCGTTCAGGATCAGCAAGGCGCTCGCCATGCCGCCACGGCCATCCGCATAGCGCAGGCTGGCGATCTGGCAGCCGTTGCCGGTGCGCTTGGCCGCTTGCGTAAAGCCCTCCACCAGCACGGGCGCCAGGCTATCGGGAGCGATATCTGCCAGGTCTTCGGCGTCGAGCGAATCGAGCCAGGCTTGCACCAGTTCGACGACAGGCGCTGCCGCCTTGCCCTTGATCAGCTCCAGCGTTTGTGTACGCAAATCTTGTGGCGTTTGATTCATCTTGCATCTCCATTACGGTAATGTGAATGTCCAACGCTGTCGTTCGGGCTTGTGGCTGGGCGGCAGCGGTGTCAAGAGACGGGGGTCACCCGTCCAATTCTGTGCTACGGAAGGTCAGTCTCGGATTTTTTCTGTGTTTTTCTGTCGCCTACAAGTCGTACAATCCAGGTAAGTTGAGGATGATCGTCAATTCTTCAAGCGCCGCGTGCACTTCCAGCGCCAGCTGCGGGTCTGCCAGGTCGCTCGGCTCCAGATGGTCGCGGTAGTGCTTCTCGACCCAGGCCACCAGGCGCTGGTACAGCGCTTCCGTCATGATCACGCCCTGGTGCATGGCGAGCGCTTCGCTTTGCGTCAGGGCCACGCGCAAACGCAGGCAGGCAGGCCCGCCGCCGTTGCGCATGCTCTGGCGCAGATCAAAATGTATCAGCTCATCGACCGGGCCGCCGCTGGCCACCAGGCCTTCCAGGTAACGCGACACGGCGCGGTTTTCCTGGCATTCCTGTGGAATCACCAGCGCCATCCTGCCGTCTTCCCTGGTCAGCAACTGGCTGTTGAACAGATAGCTGCTGACGGCGTCCGCGATCGGCACCTGGCCCGTGTCCACGCGCAGCGCGTGCAACTCGGCGCCCGTGGCGGCGACGGCGCGGTGCAGCTGCGACAGGCTGGCCTCTTCATCGGCAAACGCCTGCTCGTGATAGAACAGCACATTGCCGTTGCCGACGGCGATGACGTCGTTATGGAACACGCCCTGGTCGATCACATCCGGGTTCTGCTGCACGTACACCGTGCGCTTGGCATTCAGACCATGCAGGCGCGCCACGGCTTGCGACGCTTCCAGGGTCTGGCGTGCCGGGTAGCGCTTCGGACTCGGTGCCGACGGATCGAACTCCACGCGACCATACACGAACAATTCAACGGATGGCGCGCCGTGGCTGGCACCCAGGCGCGTGTGGTTGGCCGCGCCTTCGTCGCCAAAGGCAGGCGTCGACGGCAGCGCGTCGTGCACGGCAAAGTGCTGCTCGTCCTTGAAAATGGCGCGCAGGCTGCGCGCCGACTGCGCGTGCTCGAAGGCGCGGTGCAGCTTGTTATTCAGGTTGGCGGCCGTGAAATGCACGCGGCCATCCTGCGTGTCGGCCGACGGGCTGACCGTGGCGGCATTCGCCGTCCACATGGGAGAGGCGGAATACGCGCAGGCCAGGATCACCGGCGACTCCTTGTAGGCGCGCGCCAGCACTTCGGCATCCGTGCCCGTGAAACCGATGGAGCGCAGCAGGCGGAAATTCGGCCGGTCCTGCGGCGGCAGCAAGGCTTGCGCAAAACCGCGCGCGGCCAGGGCACGCATCTTGGCCAGGCCCTGCAAGGCGGCCTGTTTCGGATTCGAGGCGCTTTTCACATTGCTGAACGAGGCCACGTTGCCGAACGATAGTCCCGCATAGTTATGCGATGGGCCAACCAGGCCGTCAAAGTTGTATTCGCGCGTGCTGTGCATGGGGATTCCTTGATAAACCTTGATCTTAAAAATTCAGGCCGGGCGACAGCTTGGCCGGCATTTCCAGTGCGCCGTTCTCGATCGAAGCGACCGGATAGGCGCAGTAGTCGGCCGCGTAGTAGGCGCTCGGACGGTGGTTGCCCGACTTGCCGACGCCGCCGAACGGCGCCGTGCTGGCCGCGCCCGTGGTCGGACGGTTCCAGTTGATGATGCCGGCCCGCGCGCGCGTCTGGAAAGTCTGCCACAGGGCCGGGTCGTCGGACAGCAGCGCAGCGGCCAGGCCGAATTCGGTGGCGTTGGCAACCTTCAGCGCGGCATTGAAATCAGCCACGCGTATCACCTGCAGCAAAGGACCGAACCATTCCTCGTCGGGGATGCCGGTGGCGTTGGTGACGTCGACGATGCCGGCCGTGACAAAGCCCGCCTCGGGATTCAACTGGCGCATCTGCAGCAAGGTGGTGCCGCCCTTGGCGACCATGTCCGCCTGCGCCTGCACCAGGCGCGCGGCCACGGCGCTCGACACGACAGGGCCCATGAACGGCTGCGGCTGCGCATCGGAGGCGCCGATGCCCAGTTTCGCCGCCACTTCCACCAGGCGCGCTATGAAAGCCACCCCGGCGGCATTATCCTGTACCACCAGGCGGCGCGCGCAGGTGCAGCGCTGGCCGGCCGAGACAAAGGCGGAGAAGATCGCGTGGTGCACGGCCGCGTCCACGTCCTTGACGTCCCACACGACGAGGGCGTTATTGCCGCCCATTTCCAGCGCCAGCATCTTGCCCGGCTGGCCGCCGAACTGGCGGTGCAGGCTGATGCCCGTCTGGCAGGAACCGGTAAACAGCACGCCGTCGAGCAGGGCGTTCGCACCCAGCGCCACGCCCGTGTCGCGCCCGCCGTTGACAAGGTTGACGACGCCATCGGGCAAGCCTGCCTGCTGCCACAGTTGCACGGTTTTGATGGCCGTGCGCGGTGCGTATTCGCTGGGCTTGAAGACGATGGTGTTACCGGCGATCAGGGCCGGCACGATATGCCCGTTCGGCAGGTGGCCGGGGAAATTGTAAGGACCGAAGACGCCGAACACGCCATGTGGGCGGTGGCGCAGCACGGCGTCGCCATCGGCGATCTTGCTTTGCGTGATGCCCGTGCGCGCGTGGTACGACTGTACCGAGATATCGATCTTGTTGGCCATGGTGGCCACTTCCGTGCGCGACTCCCACAGCGGCTTACCCACTTCTTCCGAGATCAGGAGCGCCAGCGCTTCCGCATGTTCCTTGAGCAGCTCGCGAAAACGCACGCAGATGGCGATGCGCTCTTCGACGGGCGTGTCGGCCCACGCTTCAAACGTGGCGCGGGCGGCCTGGCAAGCCTGTTCGACTTCGTCTTGCGTCGCTTCCAGGCTGGCCCACGTCTGCTTGCCGTTCGACGGATCGATGGTGATCAGTTCACGGCCCGTGCCTGGCAGCCAGGCGCCGTTGATGCAGTTCGATGCTGCGGTAGATGAATGAAGGTTGGACGATTTAGACATGGGGATGCTTCCTCGGGTTGAGTGACAAGGTGCGCACGGTGTCGCCGTTGTGGCTACGCAGCAGATGCAGTTCAGCGTCGTCCAGCGCAATCTTGCCGCTGTGCGGATTGGCGCTGGTGACGATCATGCGGAAATCTTTCAGGTCGGTGTTCGACACCAGGTATGGCTCGGCTTGCGCGGCGTCGCCGCACGCTTCCGGCGCAGGCACTGGCACAGTCGCGGCGTCGAGCACGGCCGGCATGCTGTCGCGCATGGCGCGCAGCTCGGAGACGCGCGCCTGCAGCACGGGACCGGCGTCGAAAATATCGACATAGCCTTCAAAGTGCAAGCCTTCCTGCTCCAGCAGGCGGCGCGCGGGCGCCGTGCTCAGATGCACCTTGCCGATGACTTCCTGCGCCTCGTCGGGCAGGTAGGCCACGTACATGGGCTGGCGCGGCATCAGTTCGGCGATGAAGGATTTCTTGCCCAGGCTCGTCAGGTCGTCGACGTGGTGGAAATCCATCTTGAAGAAGTGGCGGCCCAGGCCTTCATAAAACGGCGAGCTGCCGTCCGGCGCCTGGTAGCCGCGCATTTCCGCGATCAGCTTTTCCGTGAACAGGTGCGGGAACTGGGCGATGAAGAGAAAGCGGCTTTTCGACAGCAGCTTGCCGTTGTTGCCGCTGCGGTAATCGGGATGCAAAAACAGCGAGCACAGTTCCGTGCTGCCCGTCAGGTCGTTCGACAGGTACAGCGTTTCCATGCGCGTAAATACATCGAGCTCGCGGCTCGAGTGCACCAGGGTGCCGATGCGGTAGTTATAGAACGGCTCGTCCAGGCCCACGGCGCCCTTGATGGCGCACACGCCGGCCAGGCGGCCCGTATCGGTATCCTCCATGACGAACATGTAGTCGCGCTTTTCGGGCGGGATGGTTTCGGCGAACGAGGCGCAGGCAATGGCCAGGCGGTCGCCCAGCATTTTCATGTCCGGCTTGAGCGTGGTCATGCCGGTGCCGACCTGGCTGGCCAGGCCATACAGGGCATCGAGATCGTTGGCGTTGATGGCGCGTACTACTAGCATAAAATTAACTCCTTAGATACGCACGCAAATGACGCTGTCGCCTTCGGCCACGGCCAGCGCCTCGAGCAGTTCCGCCGGCAAGCCGATGCTGTCCTGCGCTTCGAGCGCATCGCAGGTGAAGGTGACGGCGCGGAAATTGCGCTCGGCGCCGGAAGCGACCGCGTAGTGCACTTTCAGGCCCGTGCGGCTGGGCGTGACACCGGCGACCACGCGGCGCGTGAGCGAGCCCGTAAACGAGCGCAGCGCATGCTTGTGCGCCTGCAGGATCGGGCCGCCATCGAAGATGTCGATGTAGTCGTCGGCTTCGAAGCCTTCTTCCGTCAGCAAATTGAACGCCAGTTCACCGCTCGGGTGGATCTGGCCCATGGCCGCCTGCGCGTCGCCGGGCAGCAGCGGCACGTAGACGGGGTAATGCGGCATCAGTTCGACGATCAGCGTGCGGTTGCGCGCGCCGCCGATGACTTTCTCGGCATCGAGGAAATCCATCTGGAAGAACTTGCGTCCCAGCGCATCCCAGAATGGCGACTGGCCGTTGGCGTCCGTGATGCCGGCCAGCGGCACGAAGAAACGGTCGCCGAAGCGGTGCGGCGCCAGCACGGCGAACAGCAGCCGCGCGCGCGACAGCAAGGCCGCTTCCAGGCCCGCCTGCTCCATGTTGCGCACATAGAAGCCGGACAGCTGCGAGTACGCCGTCAGCTCGGAACACAGGGTCAGCGCATGCACGCTGTGACTGATGTTCAGGTCGCGCGAGACTTGCTGGATGACGTCGTTGCGGAAGGAAAAATAGGTGCCGTTCGAGCCGGCCGAGGCGAAGATGGCGGCCGTGCCAAAGATGCTCTTGTCGAGCAGGGATTCAAGCACGAAGAGATACGACTCTTCGCTGGGGATGTCGACGTGGGCGGCAAACGAGGCGATGGAGCGCTCGACGGAGGCGGCGATTTTCTCGCGCGTCCTCGGCAGGGTATGGACACCCGGCATGGTTACCGCGGCCAGCGCTTCGAGGGCTGCAATATCCGCAATTTCTACCGGACGGACAACATACATGGGTACTCCTTCAATGCTGGGTAGAACCAAGCCGGCCCGCGGCAAAGGCGGCGGGCCGGTGAACAAACAGGGAGCGAAGCTAGCTTCAGGCTTTCAGCAAGCCGTCGATGGCCACGCGCAGCAAACGGCCCGCCTCAAAGATCTGCTCGTCCGAGACGATCAGGGCCGGCGCCAGGCGCACCACGTCCATGCCGGCGATCAGCACCATCAGGCCTTGCGCTTCGGCCGCCTTCTGGATGTCTTTCGCGCGGCCTTTGTAGGCATCGCTGACTACCAGGCCCAGCAGCAAACCGCTGCCGCGCACGGCGGAGAACACTTGCGGGTAATCCGTGATCAGGCCTTGCAGCATGGCGATGGTGTTGACGCTGGCTTCTTTCACGCGCGCCAGGAAGGCTGGCGTATTGATCGTCTCCAGCACGGTCAGGGCCACGGTGGCGGCCAGCGGGTTGCCGCCGTAGGTGGTGCCGTGGGTGCCGACGGCCAGCGTTTGCGCCAGTTCATTGGTGGTCAGCATGGCGCCGATCGGGTAGCCGTTGCCCAGGGCCTTGGCGGCCGTCAGGATGTCCGGCGTGACGCCATAGCCCATGTACGCGAACAACGCGCCAGTGCGGCCCATGCCGCACTGGACTTCGTCGAAAATCAACAGGGCGCCGGTCTTGTCGCACAGGGCGCGCAATTCCTTGAGGAATTCCGGATTGCCTGGCACCACGCCGCCTTCGCCTTGCACCGGCTCGACAATCACGGCGCACACGTCATCGCCGATGGCGGCACGCGCCGCTTCGATGTCGTTGTAGGCGATGTGGTCGATCGATGGCGGCAGCGGCTCGAAGCCTTCCGTGTACTTGGCCTGGCCGCCGACGGAGACGGTAAACAGGGTGCGGCCATGGAAGGAGCTGAAGCAGGAAATGATGCGCGACTTGTGCGCGCCGAATTTGCCGTGCGCGTACTTGCGCGCCAGTTTCAGGGCCGCTTCATTGGCTTCCGCGCCAGAGTTGCAGAAGAAGGCGCGGTCAGCAAAAGTAGCTTCCGTCAATGCCAGGGCCAGGCGCAGCACAGGCTCGTTGGTGTAGCCGTTGCCCAAATGCCACAGGCTGTTGATCTGCTTGGTCAGCACATCGACCAGCGCAGGGTGGCAGTGGCCCAGGCTGTTGACGGCGATGCCGGAGGTGAAATCGAGGTAATGCTTGCCGGACTGGTCCCACAGATCCAGGCCGGCGCCACGTACAGGCACCATGGCAGCGGGAGCGTAGGTAGGAACGAGTACCTGGTCAAAGGTTTCCCGGGTGACTGGACGAGCCGTTACGGTCGAATCAAGCTTGGCATTCATAGCATTTCCCCATCAATATGTTAGGTACTCCGCAGCTACGACAGCTACGTGTGTACAGCATTATAAAAAGCGGGATGCTAAAACTCTTTTGAATCTGCGACAAGGATTTTCACAATTCATCACAGCTGTGCCTGCCTTGCTTACGCTGGCGGCATAAGCTTTCTCTGGCGTTCTTCACGGGGCGTATTGCCGAACAGGGTGCCAAAGGCCGTGGAAAAGTGCGAACCGGAGGAAAAGCCGCACATCAGGCCCACTTGCACGATGGAATAATGAGTATCGAGCAATAGTTGCCGGGAGCGTTGCAGGCGCAGCTCCAGGTAGTAGCGCGACGGCAGGCTGCCCAGGTACTGCTTGAAGAGCCGCTCCAGCTGGCGCCGCGACAGGCCCACCAGGCTGGCGATATCGTCGGTCGACAGCGGTTCCTCGATGTTGGCTTCCATCAGGGTCACCGCTTCGGACAGTTTCGGCTGCAGCACGCCAAAACGCGCCTGCAGGGCCACCCTCTGGCGCTCCTCCTTGCCGCGCACCTTGTCCACGCACAGCGCTTCCTTGACGAGCGCCTGCACGTCAGCGCCAAAGATGGTCTCGATCAGGGTCAGCGAGAAATCGATGCTGGCCGCGCCGCCGCAGCAGGTGATGTGCGGGCCGTCGATGTCGAACAAATGCGGCGTCAGGATGGCGCGCTCGGCCTTGGCTTCCGCATCCGCGTACAGGGCCCAGGGCAAGGCGATGCGCACGCCATCCATGACGCCCGCGTCCGCCAGCCACAGCACGGCCGCGCCCACGCCGCCCCAGAACGGCGCCGAGCGGCAACGCTCGATCACCGCGCGGCACAGCTCGGCACGCAGCGGCGCTTCCGTTTCATCGGCCACCAATAGCGCGATATGCCAGTTGCCGCCCTGCTGCGCCACCTGCTCGGGCGTGCGCACGTCCAGCCGCAGGGCATCCGGCCCCAGCGCACGCGCACACAGGCGCAGCGGTTGCACCAGGCCGGCCCAGGTGATCGACTCGGCATCGCCGGCGTGGACCAGCAGCAGGCGCAGCGGTTTGTCGAGGCCGATACGGGAAAGATTAGCGAAAGACATCGGCGGGGCGGAATCGGGGCAAGGGCTGAGTTGCACACATGATACCGGACTTCGGCCCCATCCAGACCCTGATGCGACAGCGCATGCGACGCGGCGGAAAAAAGCGGGACAGAAGGATATAATCACTGCCATGGGTGAACGATATTTAAAAAGTATCCGGCTGCTGGCCGAATGCATGCAGGACTTCGAGCGGTTTTCTAGCGACTTCGTGCGCCAGTACGGCTTGACGCATGCGCAATTCGACATCATTGCCACGCTCGGCAACACCTCTGGCATGTCCTACAAGGAACTGGGCCAGAAAACCCTGATCACCAAGGGCACGTTGACGGGCGTGGTGGAACGGCTGGAACACAAGGGGCTGGTGATACGCGAACGTTGCCCACGCGACAAGCGCTCCTATTATGTACGCCTGAGTGCAGAGGGGGAACAGCTGTTCCAGGACGTGTTCCCCAAGCTGACAAGGCAAGGCCGGCAGCTGTTTGCCAATTACACGGACGACGATTTCAGTCGGCTGGAAGCGACCCTGGCAGGCCTGAAACAGACCATTGCCAACGCTCCAGCCAACGATTCATCCAGCACACATTCAAACAAGACAAAGGAAACAAGTTGAAAACCTCATTGCTCGAAGGCAAAAAGCCCGCTCATTTCGATAAACACATCATCGGCAACCTGCTGCTCAACGCCAGCACGCCGGAACTGGTGCGCCAGGAAAAACTGATCATCGGCGTGCGCAATGAAGACGGTGAAATCTACCGCCTGATCGGCGCAACCAAGCACAACAGCTTCATGAACGCCGTCGAGGAACTCTTCGACCTGGGCCTGACGGATGAACTGGAAGACAGCGACGAGCTGGTCGAAGGCTGTGATGCCATCTTCAGCGAATCGCTGTAGTCGCGCTTGACAAGACCTGCTGCGCGGCGGTCCTGTCCAGCGCCGTGACAATCGCTGTCCTTGAAAGGGCGCGCCGCTGATACAGTGGCGTGCCCTTTTTGCGTTTACAGGGCAGTTGCTTGCCTTTTCCTTGCCTGTTTGCGAAAAGATCACGGTTAAAAAGTTCCGCATGGAAATATTGCGAGTATAATTTTTTCAATGAACAGACTCGACGCCTTTAAAAGTATCGCTGCACTTGCCGGTCGTGGCGAACTGACTTTTCCCGCCAATGTGGACGCTTCGCTCAAGCTGCAGCAGGCGCTGGCCGACCCCGACTGCCATATCGAGGCCGCTGCCAAGCTGGTGCAGGCCGACCCGCTGCTGGCGGCGCGCACGGTGGCCATCGCCAATTCCGTGGCATTTAACCGGTCCGGCAATGAAATCACCAGCGTGCGCAACGCCGTGCAGCGCCTCGGCGTGCGCACCTTGCAATCCGTGGTGGCGTCGCTGATCGTGCGCCAGCTGGGCAGCACGATCACCGATCCCTTGCTGCAAGCCAAGGCCAACCAGTTGTGGGAGCACACGGCCCACGTGGCGGCGCTGGCGCAGGTCATCGCGCGGCGCGTCACCAAGGTCGATCCCGATACGGCCCTGTTTGCCGGCATCATGCATGAGGTGGGCGGCTTTTACATGCTGTCGCGTGCGGCCGAGTTTCCCGGCATCCTCGATGGCGAGCCGCAGGACTGGGTCGAACATGGCGAGCAAGCCATCGGCCACGGCGTGCTGACGAAACTGAAGGTGCCGGAAGCGGTGATGCAAGCCATCGGGTCGCTGTGGGAAGGCTTGCGCGCCATCCCGCCTGAATCGCTGGGCGACACCTTGCTGCTGGCGAACGACCTGGCGCCCGTGGCCTCCCCGCTGAACGAAAGCCCGGCCGCCATCGCCGTGCGTGCCGCCCGCGCCGCGCGCAGCATCGATTGCGTCATCGGCGAGAACACCACCTTGTCACGCCTGCTGGAAGAATCGGACGATGAAGTGCAGTCGCTGCTGAAGGTGCTGGTGCACTAGCCTGCGGGCTTCTTGCCCACTGGCGGCGGCGCCGCCGGCTTGACCGCATCGACGATCAGCACGTGCTTGTCCACGGCCAGGCTGGCCTGCTCCTGCTTGACCACTTGCATGGCGATGGCGCGGGTACTCAGCAGCGGTTTCGGATGGCGTGGCGTAAACATGGCATACCTTCTGGGCGGTGGATTGCAAGCCATTTGCGGCGCCATTGTCAATTTTTCAAGCTTCCCGGGCAAAAATCCAGGTAAAAAAAACCCGCTTGAAAGCGGGTAAAGTCCAAAGCTAGGGATGTCCTGAAAGAGACAGCCCTATCTTATGCGCTGCGCCGCGCCGGCTCCGTGCGTTGGCACACTTAGCGCGCACATTCAGCGCTCACATTCAGCCGGCACCCAAATCCACATGCGTTTGCTGCCAGGCAGGCAGCTGGCGCACGCGGGCATACCAGGCCTCGATATGCGCATATGGCGCCAGCGGCAAGCGCACGGCCTCGCTGTACATCAGCGGCGCGGCCACGGCGAAATCAGCCAGGCTCAGGGCCTCGCCGCACAGCCATTCGCGCCGCGCCAGGTGCGCATCGAGCACCACGGCGCACGCGTGCAATTCATGCTCGCCGCGCGCCTCTTCCAGCGGATCGGCCGCGCCATTGCCCGTCATGCCCTTCCACGCGCGTTCCCAGGCCAGCACGGCAATGGCTGGAGAGAAATGCTGTGCGGCCCAGAACAGCCAGCGGTTGACGTCGGCACGGGCCTGCGGTGCCGACGGATAGACAGTCTGGCCAGGCGCCTGCTCGGCCAGGTATTGCATGATGGCGCACGATTCCCACAGCAGGAAAGCGCCATCGGCCAGCACGGGCAGCTTGGCGTTCGGGTTCAGTTCGCCCAGGCGGCGGCGGTCATCGGCATTCATCAGGTCGACTTCGGCCAGCTCCAGAGTCAGGCCGAGGTGGATTGCCGTCATCAGGGCGCGGCGGGCATTCGAGGACATGGGGTGGTGGTACAGGCGCATGGCGGATAACTCCGGTGAGTGAATAAGCCGCCATCGTAAAACCAGTCACTGACAGTTTTTGTCAGGAGCCGCTGTCAGGAGCCGCTGTCAGGATTCCGGATCAATATCGTGCGCCTTGCGCCAGGCGTCCAGCAGCACATGGCGCCGCGTGGCATAGCGTTCCGCATGCTGCTGCACGCTGGCGATGCGGTCGATGCGGAAATGCCGGTAGTCGCCGCGCAGCTCGCACCAGGCGGCCAGCAGGCGCTTGCCCTCGAAAAAAGCCAGGGCGAACGGCCATACCGTGCGCAAGGTGGCACTGCCGTGTTCATCCTGGTAGCCCAGGGTGAGTTTCTGTTCGTAGCGGATGGCTTCGCGCACCGGCTGCACATGGCGGTCGGCCGGCTGCGTGCCATCGGCGGGACGCCCCAGCGGCACCCACAGGCTGGTCTCGGCCATGCTGTCGCGCAGGTCGCGCGGCGAAGCGGCCGCGATCTTCGCCAGCGCCGCTTCCGCCGCCTGCGCCAGGCCCGCATCGCCCTGGCGGCGCACCCAGCGCGCGCCCAGCACCAGCGCTTCCAGCTCGTCGGGGCCAAACATCAGCGGCGGCAAAAAGCTGCCACGGCGCAGCACATAGCCGATCCCCGCCTCTCCCTGCAGCGGCGCGCCCAGTTCCGCCAGGGTCTGGATATCGCGATAAATCGTGCGCTCGGATACCCCCAGCTGCTGCGCCAGCTGGGCCGCCGTGACGGGCACGCGCTTGGCGCGCATGGCGTCCATCAGCAGGAACAGCCTGCCGCTGCGGCTCATGGG
The DNA here is from genome assembly GCF_002878455.1 of Janthinobacterium sp. AD80. Taxonomy (GTDB): domain Bacteria; phylum Pseudomonadota; class Gammaproteobacteria; order Burkholderiales; family Burkholderiaceae_D; genus Janthinobacterium. The sequence goes on along the minus strand of NZ_NRDQ01000020.1, from coordinate 113,571 downwards.
CAATCCGCCAACGCCTGGTCGCCCATGACGAGGGCCGACAAGGCGGGGATATACACGTAGCCGTCGGGCAGCAGGCGCGCCGCGCGCGTGCCCTCGGCCACGCCGGCGATGCCGTAGCAGCGCTGCAGGCGCGCCGCAGCCGGCCACCAGAAGACGGCCGCCTCCTGGTCCGGGAAGCGCTGGCGCACGCTATCCGCCTGCGCCGCCACCAGGCTGAAATCGCGGTAAAAGGCGGCAGCGATACCCAGTTCCCGGGCAAAGACCGCTTCCAGCGCCGCCACGTGCGCCAGCTGCGCCGCCAGCGCCGCCGTTTCCACAGCGAGGTCTTCGGCCGCCACACCCGCCTCGACCAGGGTGCGCCGCATCTGCCCCTGGTCCGCCTGCGCACGCTGGAAGGCCGAGGCCTGCAAGGCCAGCACGGCATCGCCAGGGATCCGCTTGTGGCGCGCGGCCGGAAACACATACAGCGCGCAGCTGCCCGCGCAGACGGTATCGATGGCGACATCCCATCGCTGCTGGCGCAGGTAGCGTCCCAGCAGCATCGCCGCCTGCGGGTCGCCGCCGCCGCTGTTTACGCGCAGCATGGACGTTGCCGGCGTGGCCAGCTGCCGCAGCCTGTCCACGTCACCGTCGGCGATCACGCCACGCAGGACGATGGTATCGCGGTCCACACGGTGCAACTCCGCGGCAGCGGCCAGCGCGCCCACGCCCGCCATCATGCCCAACACTATCAAACGCTTCATCGTCATCCGTTACAAAAAAAAACGACCACCGCGCGGGTGATCGTTCTTGAATTCGTCATGCAACAAACTGCGCTTACACCACGGCGCCGTCGGTTTCGTCTTTTTCCTTGACCGGCTTGATCAAGTCTTCGCGCTTCACGCCCAGCCACATGGCGATCGATGCCGCGACGAACACGGACGAGTAAATACCGAAGCAGATACCGATGGTCAGTGCCAGGGCGAAGTGGTGCAGGGTCTGGCCGCCAAAGATCAGCATCGACAGCACCATCATCTGGGTCGAGCCGTGGGTGATGATGGTACGCGAAATGGTGCTGGTGATCGCGCTGTCGATCACTTCATGCACGGTTGCCTTGCGCTGCTTGCGGAAGTTTTCGCGGATACGGTCAAAGATCACCACCGATTCGTTGACAGAGTAACCGAGCACCGCGAGGATCGCCGCCAGTACCGTCAGCGAGAATTCCCACTGGAAGAAGGCGAAGAAGCCCAGGATGATGACCACGTCATGCAAGTTGGCGATAATCGCCGAGACAGCGTATTTCCACTCGAAGCGCACGGCCAGGTAAGCCATCACGCCCAGGATCACCATCACCAGCGCGTTCAAGCCATTCTGCGCCAGTTCCTCGCCCACTTGCGGGCCGACGAATTCGACTTTCTGCAGTACCACCGCTTCATTGCCGGCGGCATCCATGCAGGCGCTCTTGAGCACATGCTCGCCCTTCTCGGTAACGGTGTCGATGGCCTTCGCCGTGCCTTGCTCGGCCTTGCACAGCGCGTCAAACACGCGCTGCGACGTGTTGGCGGCGCTGACGCCATTTTCCACCGGCAGGCGGATCATGACGTCGCGCGCCGTGTCGAAGCTGGTCACGCCCGGCTCTTCATAGCCCATCTTGATCAGGGTGCCGCGTATGCCTTCCAGGTTGGCCGCTTTCGGGTACTTCACCTCCATCAGGGTACCGCCCTTGAATTCCACGGACAGGTGCAAGCCCTTGTGGAACAGGAAGAAGACGGCGGCAAGGAAGGTCACGGCCGAGATGACGTTGAAAATCAACGCATGGCGCATGAAGGGAATATCTTTTTTGATCCGGAAAAATTCCATGAAATCCTCTAAGTTCTATTCTGTACATCCGGTGGCAGTGCCACCGGATGCTATCGCTATTGACGCTATTGGGTCAGGCTGGGTCGTCGCTTATTTGCTCGCGCCCGGCACCCACACCGTGCCGATCGACAAGGTCGTCAGCTTTTTCTTGCGGCCATACCAGAGGTTGACCACGCCGCGCGACACGAACACGGAGGAGAACATCGAGGTCAGGATGCCCAGGCAATGCACGACGGCAAAACCGCGCACCGGACCGCTGCCGAAGGCCAGCAGCGCCAGGCCAACGATCAGGGTGGTCACGTTCGAGTCCAGAATCGTGGCCCAGGCGCGGTCGAAGCCGGCGGCGATGGCCGCTTGCGGCGTATTGCCGGCACGCAGCTCTTCGCGGATACGTTCATTGATCAGCACGTTTGCGTCAATCGCCATACCCAGCGCCAGCGCGATCGCGGCGATACCTGGCAGTGTCAGAGTTACCTGGATCATCGACAGCAAGGCGATCAGCAACAGCAGGTTGGCCGCCAGGGCCAGCACGCTGAAGGCGCCGAACAGCATGTAGTAGGCGATCATGAAGATGGCGATGGCGATGAAGCCATACAGGGTCGAATGGAAACCCTTGGCGATGTTTTCCGCGCCCAGCTGCGGTCCGATCGTGCGTTCTTCGATGACGGTCATCGGTGCGGACAGGGCGCCCGAGCGCAGCAGCAGCGCCAGTTCGTTGGCGTTTTCCGCGCCGCCCATGCCGGTGATCTGGAAGCGCGAACCGAGTTCCTGCTGGATGGTGGCAACCGACAGCACTTCCGGCTTGCCCTTTTCAAACAGCACGATGGCCATGCGTTTACCCACGCGTTCGCGCGTCGCTTCGCGCATCTTGCGTCCGCCGTCGCCGTTCAGGTCGATCGACACGGCCGCTTGCTGGTTCTGGTCGAAGCTGGCCGTGGCGCTGGAAATATAGTCGCCCGTCAGGATCACGTCTTTCGACAGCACGACAGGCACGCCCTTGCCGACGGTGAACAGTTCCGAGTTGAACGGGATGGCGCTCGACAGTTCCGTGCCCGGCACGATGGTCTCATCGACCAGGCGCACTTCCAGGGTGGCCGTGCGGCCGATGATGGCTTTTGCGCGCGCCACGTCCTGCACGCCCGGCAATTGCACCACGATGCGGTCAGGACCTTGCTGCTGGATCAGCGGCTCGGCCACGCCCAGCTCGTTGACGCGCTTGGACAGGGTGGAGATGTTTTGTTTCACACCTTCATCGATGGTGGCTTTCAGGGCCGCCGGTTTCAGCGTGATGTTCAGTTTCAGGTCGTTGCCTTCGCCCGCATCGGCGAACGCCAGTTCCGTCATCTGGTCGGACAGCACATTCTTGGCCTTCAGGCGCGTTTCCGCGTCGCGGAAGTTGATCTGCACGCTGTCGCCCACGCGCTCGATGCCGGCGTGGCGGATATTCTTGTCGCGCAGCACGCTACGCGCGGCGGACTGGATGCCTTGCACTTTCTTGTTCAATACGGCTTTGGCATCGACCTGCATCAGGAAGTGCACGCCACCGCGCAAGTCCAGGCCCAGGAACATCGGCAAGGCATGCAGTTTTTGCATCCACATCGGCGTATTGGCTTGCAGGTTGACCGTCACGATGTAGGCAGGGTCGCTCGGATCGGTATTCAGGTCCTTTTCCAGCACCAGTTTCGCCTTGAACTGGGTATCGGGATCGGCGAAACGCACGCGCACAGAGGCAAGGTTGCCGGCGCCATCCATGGTGACACCTTCCGACTTGACGTTCTCTTTCGTCAATATTTGATCGACTTGCGTCATCAGCTCGCTCGTCACCTTGACGGTCGATTTGCCGCTGGTTACTTGCAGCGCCGGTGATTCACCGAAATAATTGGGCGCCGTATAGAGTGCGCCCAGCAATAAGGCGACGACGATGATGATGTATTTCCAGGCAGGATAGCGATTCATATTGATTCAGCGTTCAGTGTTGAGCGTCGGAGGCGTCGCGAAGGGCGGCCGATAGCCGCCCCGGTCAGTCGCTACACAGGTAGCAGGTAGCGACGGCGAGGAATTACAGCGCCTTCAGGGTGCCTTTAGGCAGCAAGGTCGTGATGGAGCTCTTTTGCACCGTGATTTCGGTGCCGCTGGCCACTTCGATGGTGACGTAAGCATCCACTACCTTGACAACACGGCCCAGCATGCCGCCAGCGGTAACGACTTCGTCACCCTTGGTCAGCGCATCCATCATCGCCTTTTGTTCTTTGGCGCGTTTTTGCTGTGGGCGGATCATCAGGAAATACATGACCACGAACATCAATACCAGCGGCAGGAAGCTGGTCAGGTTGCCGCCGAGGCCGAGGGCATCGGTCGATTGCGCGTAAGCGTTGGAAATGAAAAACACGGTGACTCCAGTTCTAATCAGTTTGAAAAAACAGCGCTGTATTCTAGCATTGGCAAAAGGCCATCCCCCGAAATGCAGGCATGGCAGCTCCAAATGGGGCTAAAAAAGCATTATGCAATGCTTTATCGCCCCGTCCAAGCACCAATCTCGAAAACATCGGCCCAGGGCCTCGCGGCCCATGAACCTAAGCATTTCTTAAGTTCCCCGTGCCCGTTCCGCGTGGAATTGCAGGGTGAACGCGTGGAAACGGTCTTCATCCAGCGCTTCGCGCATCTGGCGCATCAGGTCCAGGTAGTAATGCAGGTTGTGGATGGTGTTCAGGCGCGCGCCGAGGATTTCCTTCGAGCGGTGCAGATGGTGCAGATAGGCGCGCGAAAAATTGCGGCAGGCGTAGCAGCTGCAGGTCTCGTCCAGCGGCGCCTGGTCTTCCTTGTACTTGGCATTCTTGATCTTGATGTCGCCAAAACGGGTAAACAGCCAGCCATTGCGGGCGTTGCGCGTCGGCATGACGCAATCGAACATGTCAATGCCGTTCGACACACCGGCCACCAGGTCTTCCGGCGTGCCCACGCCCATCAGGTAATGCGGCTTGTTGGCCGGCAGGCGCGGACCCACGTGGGCCAGCATGCGCATCATGTCTTCCTTCGGCTCGCCGACGGACAGGCCGCCGATGGCGATGCCGGGGAAATCGATCTCTTCCAGCTTGGCCAGCGACTCGTCGCGCAGCATTTCAAACATGCCGCCCTGCACGATGCCGAACAGCGCATTCGGATTTTCACCGCGGTGGAACTCGTCCTTCGAGCGCTGCGCCCAGCGCAAGGACATGCGCATGGACTTGGCCGCTTCCTCGATGGTGGCCGGGCGGCCTTGAATCTCGTACGGCGTGCATTCGTCGAACTGCATGACGATGTCCGAATTCAGGACGCGCTGCACCTGCATCGATACTTCCGGCGAGAGGAATAATTTATCGCCGTTGATGGGCGAATTGAAATGCACGCCCTCTTCCGTGATCTTGCGCATGGCGCCCAGCGAAAACACCTGGAAGCCGCCCGAATCCGTCAGAATCGGCTTGTTCCAGCCCATGAAACCATGCAAGCCGCCGAATTTCTCCATGACGGTGTTGCCTGGACGCAGCCACAAGTGGAAAGTGTTGCCCAGAATGATCTGCGCGTCGATCTCATTGAGTTCCAGCGGCGACATGGCTTTCACGGAGCCGTAAGTGCCCACTGGCATGAAGATCGGCGTCTGCACGACGCCATGGTTGAGTTTCAAGGTGCCGCGGCGTGCCTTGGTCAGGCCGCTCGTGTCGGTCTTGAGTAATGTAAATTCCAGCATGTCAGTCCTTCACGGGAGTATCAAGGTTCAACGCAGCGCGCGATTGCGTGGTGAGCAGCATCGCATCGCCATAGCTGAAGAAACGGTAATTCTGCGCGATCGCATGCGCATAGGCGCTGCGGATCGGCTCATAGCCGGCAAAGGCCGACACCAGCATCAGCAGGGTCGACTTCGGCAAATGGAAGTTGGTGATCAAACGCGTCACCGTCTTGAAGGCATAGCCGGGCGTGATGAACAGGGCCGTATCGGCGCTGCCCGCCACCAGCCGGCCGCTTTGCGAGGCCGATTCCAGCGCGCGCAGGCTGGTCGTGCCGACGGCCACGACGTCGCGCCCGGCCAGTTGCGCGGCGCGTACGGCATCGACGGTTTCCTGCGGCATGGTGTACCACTCGGTATGCATCTTGTGTTCGGCCAGTACTTCCGTGCGCACGGGCTGGAAGGTGCCGGCGCCCACGTGCAGGGTCACATAGGCAAAATTGACGCCCTTGGCCTTCAATTGATCAAGCAGGGCCTGGTCGAAATGCAGGCCGGCCGTCGGCGCGGCGACGGCGCCCGGTACCTTGTTGAAGACGGTTTGATAGCGCGTTTCGTCGAATTCGTCCGCATCGTGCTCGATGTAGGGCGGCAGCGGCAAACGGCCATGCGCCTCGATCAGTTCGAACACGTCGGCCTCGAAGTGCAGGGTAAAGAATTCGCCGGCGCGCTGGCCTACCGTGACGTCAAAGGCGTCGGCCAGGCGGATGCGGCAACCGGGCGGCGGCGACTTCGAGGCGCGCACCTGGGCCAGCACGGTACGCTCGTCGAGTACGCGCTCGACCAGCGCCTCGATCTTGCCGCCGCTTTCCTTGACACCAAAGAAACGCGCCTTGAGCACGCGCGTGTCGTTCATCACCAGCAGGTCGCCCGCCTGCAACAGTCCGACGATGTCGGCGAACTGGCGGTCGACCAGGGCATCGCCGTCCAGGTGCAAAAGGCGCGAGGCGCTGCGCTCGGCCAGCGGAGTTTGCGCAATGTTTTCTTGCGGCAAATTAAAATCGAAATCGGAAAGCGAATACATGCGTTTTGCTTCAAAAGTACGTCAAAAATGATTAGGAGTGCGCAATGAAACATCTGGCACTATACTGTGCGCCTATACAGGCATTACAATAATCCGCCGCAGCAATTTACAACTGCGGTACGCACAGGGTGTGCCGGACAACCCTCTATTTTACGCTAGCGGCATAAAAACCTGCGCTAATGGCACCAAAACCTTGCATATGCCTGATCCAAAGCCTGATCTTCCACCTGCCGCCAAGCCTGCCGCAAAGCCGAAAGCCGCCAAAAAGGTGGTCAGTACGGAAAGCCGGCTGGCCAAGCTGGGCTTGCGCACGGATATGGACCTGGTGCTGCATTTGCCGATGCGCTATGAGGACGAAACCAAGGTCTACACCATCCGCGACGCCTGCCTGCGCGGCGGCGAGTCGTGGCAGGTCGAGGGCATCGTCACCAAGTGCGAAGTCAATTTCAAGCCGCGCAAGCAATTGCTGGTGACGATCGCCGACGAAACGGGCAACTTGCTGCTGCGCTTCATGAATTTCTACGGCAGCCAGGTCAAGCAGCTGGCCGAAGGCACGCGCGTGCGGGCGCGCGCCGAACTCAAACACGGTTTTTTTGGCGCCGAGATGGTGCACCCGACGTATAAGGTGGTCAACGAAGGCGCGCCGCTGCCCACGGCCCTCACGCCCGTGTATCCGTCCGGCGAAGGCCTGTCGCAGCACGTGCTGCGGCGCGAGATCGCCGACGCCATGCGCCGCATCGACTGGCAGGATACCCTGCCCGAGCAGCTGCTGCGCGAGATGCAGCTGTCGCCGTTCCGCGCCGCCGTGCACCTGCTGCACTATCCGCCGCAGGACATCGATGAAAGCGCGCTGATGGACCGCTCGCATCCAGCCTGGGTGCGCATGAAGTTCGATGAATTGCTGGCGCAGCAGCTGTCGCTGAAACGCGCCCAGCGCGCGCGCCGCTCGAAAGGCGCCGCCTCGCTGCCCATCGTCGGCAGCCTCTCGGCAGCCTTTGGCGCGGCCCTGCCCTTCAAGCTGACGGGCGCGCAGGCGCGCGTGCTCGACGAGATCCGCGCCGACCTGCGCCAGCCCTACCCGATGCAGCGGCTGCTGCAGGGCGACGTCGGCAGCGGCAAGACGGTGGTCGCCGCCCTGTCGGCCACGCAAGCCATCGACAGCGGCTACCAGGCCGCGCTGATGGCACCCACGGAGATCCTCGCCGAGCAGCACTTCCGCAAGATTGCCGCCTGGATGGAGCCGCTGGGCGTGAAGGTGGCATGGCTGACGGGCAGCCTGAAGAAAAAGGAAAAGACGGCGGCGCTGGCCCTGATCGAATCGGGCGAAGCGCAGCTGGTGATCGGCACGCACGCGCTGATCCAGGACAACGTGCTGTTCGCCAAACTGGGCCTGGTGATCGTCGACGAGCAGCACCGCTTCGGCGTGGGCCAGCGCCTGACCCTGCGCAACAAGGGCGACAGCGCGGCCGTGCCGCACCAGCTGATGATGTCGGCCACGCCGATCCCGCGCACCCTGGCCATGACGTATTACGCCGACCTGGAAGTGTCGGTGATCGACGAGCTGCCGCCAGGTCGCAGCCCCATCGTCACGCGCGCCATCGACCAGAACCGGCGAGATGAAGTCATCGCCCGCGTGTATGCGGCCGCGCTGGAAGGCCGGCAAGTGTACTGGGTCTGCCCGCTGATCGAGGAATCGGAAGCGCTGCAGCTGCAGACGGCCACCGACACCTGCATGATGCTGGCCGAAGCCCTGCCCGCGCTGCAGGTGGGCCTGGTGCATGGCCGTTTGAAACCGGCGGAAAAGCAGGAAGTGATGGATGCCTTCATCGCCGGGCATATCCACGTATTGGTGGCCACCACCGTCATCGAGGTGGGCGTCGACGTACCGAACGCCTCGCTGATGGTGATCGAGCACGCCGAGCGTTTCGGCTTGTCGCAGCTGCACCAGCTGCGCGGGCGGGTGGGACGCGGCACGGCGGCCAGCGTCTGCCTGCTGCTGTACCAGGGCCCGCTGGGCGGCGTGGCGCGCCAGCGCCTGATGACCATGCGCGAAACCACCGACGGCTTTGAAATCGCCCGCCGCGACCTGGAAATCCGCGGCCCCGGCGAGTTCCTTGGCGCGCGCCAGTCCGGCCAGGCCATGCTGCGCTTCGCCGACCTGGAAACGGATCAATGGCTGGTAGATCAGGCGCGCGACGTGGCGCACGATCTGCTGCACGCCACCACGGCGGCCGCCGCAAGCACCGTGGAAGCGCACCTGGCGCGCTGGCTGGGTGGCAAAGAGGAATTTTTGAAAGTATAGGTCAGGTATCGCAGGCTTGCGGATGTTGTCGGATTGCGCGCTGCGCGCTAATCCGACCTACGCCTACGCACATAGGCAAACGGTAGATACTGTTATCCCCGTCAAGCGGCATGGAGGGTCGGATCAAATATTTTGCCCGACCTGAGCACGCCGAATGCTACGTGCACCAGCTTGCGCATCATGGCGCCGATGATCAGTTTCTTTGCCTTGCCAGCAGCACGGAGGCGCTGGCCAAAGCGCTTGCCCCAGGCTGTCCGGTACACGGTCACCATGGCTGGCATGTATAGCGCTTTGCGCAGGAAGCTGTGGCCGACCTTCGACATGCGTGGCTTGCCACGCACGCTGGAACCCGACTCGTGTTGGCGCGGGTCGAGTCCCGCAAACGCCACGGCTTGCTTGGCGCTGTCGAAGCGCTCGGGATTGGCATAGTAGGACAGCAGCACCGGAATCGACCGCTCGCCCAGACCAGGAATGGTGTCGAGCAGCTCACTCTTGCCGCGTAAATCCGGGTCGTCATTGATATGCCGTTTGATGGCTTGGATCAGCTCCTTGATCTGGCCATCGAGCCAGGTAATGTGATCGACGATGCCTTGGCGCACGGCTTCACGTGCCACATCGAGCCGGTTGCATTCCTGCTGGCGCATGGTTTGCAAGGCTTCCAGGCGCAGCACCATGGCGCGTAGTGCCTGTTCGGCGGGCGACGGCGCCAGCCACGGCTCGGGCTGGCGTTCATGGGCGAAGTCGGCGATCAGCTGCGCATCGACTTTGTCCGTTTTCGTGCGCACCAGGCGCGAAGCGCCGAAGGCCTTGATCTGCGCTGGATTGATGACACTGACCAGCATGCCACATCCTGCCAGATATTCGGCCACCTTTTCCCAGTAGGTACCGGTCGCTTCCATGCATACGCGCGGGCTGCCGGCATCCTGCTTGAGCAGCCATTCGCTAAGTGCAATGAATCCTTTGTGATTGTTTTCTACTACTTTGTTACGGTGTTTTCCGTTGGGCAGGCGCAGCGCGCAGTCGAGCTTCGCCTTGGCAACGTCGATTCCTAAATTAAACATGCTGTGGTCCTCTTGCGATCTACCTTGTGAATGCGGGCTAACCGGCATGCCGGTGCCAAAGATACTGTCCGATCTTGACATTGAGGATGGGTAACTGGTGCGAGATCTACGAAACTGGCTCGAAGCCTAAGGGCGGATACGGCATCCAGTTACCCGGTCTTGATATGCTTACCAAGATTTTGACAGCGGTCGATACCGTTCGCAATATCACGAACGGCATGAAAGGAATAATACAAGGTCGGATTAGCGGCGTAGCTGCGTAATCCGACAGCACCACGGGCGCAGGCCAACAATGTTGTCGGCTTATGTCGACCTACGCCTACCGATGGCGATCCACCGCTTTACTTCAGTTGCTCCTGCAGGAAGGTGTAGGTCAGTGCCCACATCAGCGCCTGCTGGTCGTTGTTGGCGGCGCCGGCATGGCCGCCTTCCGTGTTTTCCCAGTACAGCACGTCGTGGCCTTGCTCTTCCATCTTGGCCACCATCTTGCGCGCGTGGCCGGGGTGGACCCGGTCGTCGCGCGTGGATGTGGTAAACAGCACGCGCGGGTATTTCTTGTCCTTGAAGACGTTCTGGTACGGCGAGTACTTGCTGATGTACGCCCATTGTTCCGGCACGTCCGGGTCGCCATATTCTCCCATCCACGAGGCGCCCGCCAGCAGCTTCTTATAGCGGCGCATGTCAAGCAGCGGCACCTGGCTGACGACGGCGTTGAACAGGTCGGGACGCTGGGTCAGCACGGCGCCCGTCAGCAGGCCGCCATTGCTGCCGCCCATGATGCCCAGGTGGCGCGGGGTGGTGATCTTGCGGGCGATCAGGTCCTGCGCCACGGAGATGAAGTCGTCATAGGCGCGCTGGCGGTTTTCCTTCAGCGCCGCCTGATGCCAGCGGGGGCCGAATTCGCCGCCGCCGCGGATGTTCGCCAGCACGTACACGCCGCCTTTTTCCAGCCAGGCCACGCCGGTGGTGCCGCTGTAGCTTGGTTTCAGCGACACTTCAAAGCCGCCGTAGCCATACAGCACGGTGGGATTGCTCCCGTCGAACTTCGTCTTCTTGTTCATGATGGCGAAATACGGCACCTTGGTGCCATCCTTCGACGTCGATTCGAACTGTTCCACCTTGTAGGGCGTGGCGTCGTAGAAGGCCGGCAGCGACTTGATTTTCGTGCGCTTGTCGCTCTGCGCCGTGCCCAGGTACAGGGTGGTGGGGTTGAGGAAGTCGGTCACCGTCAGGAAGTACTGGTCCGAATCGACCGGGTCGAGCGCGTTCGTCGCCAGGGTGCCCAGTTTCGGCGCGTCGACCTCGCGGCGCAGCCACTTGCCGTTCACGTGGCGCAGTTCCGTCAGGCGGTTTTTCACTTTATCCAGGATGGTCACGAGGATGGCCGATTTGGTCGGCGTGACATTGTCCAGCGACGTCGTCGCGGTGGGCGCGAACAGCACTTCCAGATCCTGCTTGCCCTGCATGAAGGCCTTGAAATCGGTGGCCAGCAGGGCGCCTTGCGGATAGGTCTTGCCGTTGACTTTCCAGTCCGAGCGCAAGGTGATGATCAGCTGGTCGCGCACGGTGAAGGCCGTGGCATCGTCCGGCTTCGGCACTTTTGTCAGCTTGGCGCCGTCGCGCAGGAACATCTCGCCGCTGTAGAAATCGATCTGCCGTTCGATGAACTGGTGTTCGTGGCCGGGCGTGAAATCCTTGTAGGCTGCCGCGCTCAAGTCGTCGGCCTTGGCTTCATATACGGTTTGCGCCTGCGGCAGTGGCGTGCCGCGCTGCCACTGCTTGATGATGCGCGGATAGCCGGAGCTGGTCATCGAGCCGGGGCCGAAATCGGTGGAGACGAACAGGGTATCCTGGTCGATCCAGCTGACGCTGCCTTTCGCTTCGGGCAAGGTGAAGCCGCCATCGACGAAGGCGCGCTTGGCCACGTCGTATTCGCGCACCACCTTGGCGTCGCCGCCGCCGCGCGACAGGGAAATGAGGCAGCGTTCGCCCTTCGGATACAGGCATGACGCGCCGCCCCAGACCCAGTTTTCATTCTCGCCGGCGGCCAGCTGGTCGAGGTCGATCACGGTTTCCCAGGCTGGCTCGGCCAGCTGATACTGCGCCAGGGTCGTGCGGCGCCAGATGCCGCGCACGTGCTGGGCATCGCGCCAGAAATTATAGTAATACTCGCCTTCCTTGCTGACGAAGGGAATGCGCTCTTTTGAATTGAGGATGGTTTTCAGACTCGCCTGCAGCGCCGCGAAACCAGGCTGGCTTTCCAGTTCCTTGACGGTGACGGCATTGTGCTGTTTGACCCAGGCCAGCGGCTTGTCGCCGAGGACTTCTTCCAGCCATTGATGGGGATCGGTATTGGCGGCGGCGGGGGAGGGGGCTTGTGCGTGGGCAATGCCCGCTGCGGCCAGGCCGAGCAGCATGCTGCTGGCGAAGGTACGATATGACGACATGTAGGATTCCTTGATGGTCCGGGTGGAAGCCGTGTTGCTGATCAAAACGGCGCATTCATGGTGCCATGGATTGCTCAAGGGAACCAGTGTCAGGTGGATATCAGTAAAGGAGTGGCATGTTTTTCCTATAATATTCGCCATGCCTGCGCCAGGCCGTATTTTCTGCGGCAAGGGGCGCAGGCGGCGTATGTTAATTTCGTGCCTACAGGAAAGTACTAGCCCGGCAGCCTGGCCACCACCTTGATCTCGAACTGGAAACCGTACAGCCAGGTGACGCCCACGGCCGTGACGGCGGGATGCGGCGCCACGCCCCAGTATTCGGCCTGCACGATATCCCAGATGCGCTGGAAAGTCGCTTCCGGGTTGACGATAAACACCGTCACGTCGACCACGTCGTCGAAGGTGCAATCGGCGGCGTGCAGGATGGCGTTCAGGTTCTCGAAGGCCAGCCGGACTTGCGCTTCCAGTTCCGGTTCCGGCGAACCATCCGCGCGGCTGCCCACCTGGCCCGAGACGAACAGCAAGCCACCGGCCCGCACGGCGGGCGAATAGCGGTTCTTTTCATACAAGGCCTGGCGGCCTGGCGGGAACACCACGTCGCGTTGCTGCGTGTTGCGCGTGTTTGTCTTGCTATCGTTCATTGCATTGCTCCTGTGTGATGGCGATGGTCTGCGGCCAGACCGGCCGCCTGGAGCACACTGTAGCCTTCCGCACCGTGCAGATAAACAGGCAAGTGCCCTCAAGACTGTTTGTATAATCCAAACAATCGAGTGAAGGAGGTGGCGATGGATAAACTGGATGCGATGCGGGTGTTCGTGCGGGTGGTCGAGACGGGCAGCTTTACCCGCGCGGCCCAGACCTTGCACATGAGCCGCACGAGCGTGACGCAGCTGGTGCAGCAGCTGGAGGCGCGGCTGCGCCTGAAATTGCTCAACCGCACGACGCGCAAGGTCAACGTCACGGCCGATGGCGCTGCCTATTACGAGCGCATCGTCCCCGTGCTGGCCACCCTGGACGAGATTGAAACCACCTTGCCCGGCGCCGCCGCGCTGCCTCGTGGCCAGCTGCGCGTAGATGTGCCCAGTCCGTTCGCCAGCCTGCTGCTGGTGCCGGCGCTGCCGCGCTTCCATGCACGCTACCCGGACATCCAGCTGGACCTGGGGGCCAGCGACCGCATGGTCGATGTGATTGGCGACAACGTCGACTGCGTGATCCGTGGCGGCGAGATACGCGACCAGTCGCTGGTGGCACGCAAGATCGGCGACTTGCAACTGGCCGTGTATGCGGCGCCCGCCTACCTGGCAAGAGCAGGCACGCCTATCCATCCGGAGCAGCTGCACGAGGCACAGCACCGCATCGTGCGCTTTCGCTGGGGACGCGATGGCACTTTCCCTGCCGTGATGCAGCACGGCGGCACGCGGATAACGATAGCAGGCCAGCACATTCTGTCCATCGACGATGGTAACGCCTATCTGGCGGCAGGGCTGGCGGGCCTGGGCGCGTTATGGCTGCCCGACTACATGGCCAAGCCCCATGTGGCAACCGGGGCCTTGCTACCCCTGTTCACGGAGTGGCAGATTGCACCGATGCCGCTGTATCTGGCGTATGCGCCCAAGCGCCACGTCAGCAAGAAGCTGCGCGTCTTCATCGACTGGGTACTGGAATTGATGGCAGAGCATGCGCCGCTAGTGTCGCAGTTGCCGCCCGCCGTGGCCTCGCGTGCTACATCGGCGGCTCCTTCCACGGCTGCTGATCAGACCGCTGAACAGGCAGCTGATTGACCCAGACGGGCGCCGACCAGACGAGATTGCCGTCGTCCTGCGTCAGGCGTACATAATAGAAATGCGGACCGGGCGCCGGCGTGACGGTGACGCTGGCCTGGTCGGCGATGGCCGTGACGGAACCGTTGCCGCCCGGTACGCCGTGGAAGATGGCGACGGCCGCCGCCTCGCGTCCGGCGCTGTTGCTGAAATGGGTGGCCAGGTGCAACGGCCCCCGGTTGTCGAAGCGTTCGCCCATCAGTTTGCCGTTGGCCGTGAACAGCAGCTGTGCATGCTTGTCCATGGTGGCAAACACGCGGCGTGCGCGCAGCGCTTCCAGGAAACTGTCGCGTGTCAATGCCTGCGGCGTAGCGGTGCCGGTGGCGCCCGCTGGCATGCTGGACACCAGCACGGCCGTGCGGTTGCCATACGCGGCGCCCCAGTTGGCGCAGTGATTGTCCTGGTTGCTGCTGAATGCCACGTGGTAGCCGGCCGCCAGCGCACGGTTGCAGGCCGCCTCGTAATTGCTGTGCCGTGTTTCCGTTTCGTGGTCGTTGGTGGAAAACGCGGACGTGTTCATCACTTCGCACAAGACCATGGCCGCGTCGCCATCGGCCGTGAAACCCAGCGGCTGGCCATTCACGAGAAACTGTCCCGCAGACGCAGGATGGTTGAACTGGCCCAGCCAGCCCCGTGTGCGCATCAAGCTGTACAGGGCGGCGTAGTCGCCCTTCGGCGTGTCGATATCGGCCAGCAGTTCACCGCGCCCGTTCCTTTCCCAGCCCAGCAACTGGTCGCTGTTCAGAATATTCAGGTGCCCGCCCTTGTTGATGACGCCCCATTCCATGCCGTACAGGGCCAGGAAGCCAGGGTGGGCGGCCGAATACGCGGCCGCTTCGGCCAGTCCAGTCTGGTACAGGGCCTTCGCTTCAGACGGTTCCGCCGCGCTGTTGGTGCCGTCGGAACCGTCATACATATGATTGTGCTCGGACGTCAGCAGGGCGTCGAGGCCATGCTGCTGCGCATATCGATAGGCATCGATGGGACCGAACGGCGCTGTTTGCGGTTCCTGCGCGCCACGGCAAGCGTCCAGCGCCGCGCCGCCATCGCTGTGGCGCGTCTGGCTGTGCAGGTTGGCATGAACGATGCGGTAGTCGGCCTGGCCCTCAAGGCCCGGCAGTTGCTGCATGCCGGCCTGGAAGGCGGGAACGCTGGGCGCCGCGCTGCGCTCCCGCTGCACCTGGATTTGCCATCGCTGCTCCACTTGCTCCGCTTGCGCCGCCTGCTCCCCTTGCTCCCCTTGCTCCTCATGCGTCCCCTGCGGCGTGCCCGCATCGGCCACGGCAAGCAAGCGCAGCTGGTACATGCCGTCAGGGACCAAGGCACGGCGTTCGCGCGCATCGGCGTCCGCGCGGCCATCCCAGGGCAGGCGGATGCTGCGGCCGCTGGCGCCCACCTGCTCCGTGCCCGACCAGCGCCGCAGCACGGCGCCTTGCGGACCGGGACCGGACAAGGTCAGGCTCCAGCGCACCGCATGCAGGCGCCCGCCATCGGGAAAGTCCAGGCGCACGATAAAGGTGCGTGCCTGCGTTGCCCGTGCACCGGCTGTGGCGCGGAATGGCGCTTGCACGGTGGCATCGAGTTCGCTGTGTTCCTTCGGCTCGGCACCGGCTTGGGCTTGTGCTGCCGCGCTGCTGCTCCAGGCAAACAGGACGGCGCCGACGCACGCGCATGCCATCCATGGCATTTGGCGGTAATGTTGGCGCCGATGCTGCTGCCAAGCTTGCCGCCAGGACATGCCTTCTGACGGCTTGCTCATGCGCTTGCTGATTCGCCTCTTTACTGGCTCGCGCATTCGATTGCTTGCTTGATCGCCGCTCTGATCGCTCACCTGATCCTCCCGGCAAGTTATCCAATAACTATTTAGACCAGCCAGCAACCCCGCCAGTTCCCGCTTGCACCAGGAAGTGGCGTGCGTGCACCGTCAGCTACCATGATCTGGCGCAAAGGCCGTGCTGATAAGGACCCTAGCCCCTGCGGTGAGCTGGCACGGCGTTTGCTACACAGGAGGTACGGATCAACGGCGATCCCCTGAATAAACGCACAACGGTCCAACGACGGACCACCTGGACAACGGCGTCCGCCCTGGCTGATTTTTCATCGGCAGGGGCGGGCGCGTTTTGTTTTATCAACGGGATACTTCGGGAACCAATCATGGCCAGCCAAAAAGCAACGCGCATCGCGCTCTTCTCCCTCGCCACGCCGCCCATGCGCGCATTCCACCTGACGTGGATGGCATTTTTCGTGTGTTTCTTCGCCTGGTTTGCCTGCGCGCCGCTGATGCCGGTCATCAAGGGCGAGTTTGGTCTTTCCTTGGCGCAAGTGGCCAATATCAATATCGCGGCCGTCGCCATCACCATCCTCGTGCGCCTGATCGTGGGGCCGCTGTGCGATCGCTACGGCCCGCGCAAGACCTACACGGGCTTGCTATTGCTGGGCGCCATCCCCGTGCTGGGCGTGGCCGCTTCGCAGAGCTATGAAAGCTTTCTGTTCTTTCGCCTGGGCATCGGCGCCGTCGGTGCCAGCTTTGTCATCACGCAATATCACACCTCCGTGATGTTCGCCCCGCGTGTCGTCGGCACGGCGAATGCGGCCGCCGCCGGTTGGGGCAATGCGGGCGGCGGCGCGGCGCAGGCGCTGATGCCGCTATTGCTGGGCGCCGTGCTGATGCTGGGCGTGTCCGAATCGATGGGCTGGCGCGTGGCCTTGCTGGTACCGGGCGTACTGATGCTGGTGATGGCGGCCCTCTACTGGCGCTATACGCAGGATTGCCCTGAAGGTAATTACTCGGACTTGCGCGCCGCCGGCACCGCCATCGAAGGTGGCAAGAAGGGGGGCTGGGACAGCTTCAAGGCGGCCAGTTCCAACTACCGCGTGTGGCTGCTGTTCGTCACCTACGGCGCCTGTTTCGGCATCGAGATTTTCATCCACAATATCGCCGCCGTGTACTACGTCGACCATTTCGGCCTGTCCCTGAAATCGGCCGGCCTGGCCGCCGGCAGCTTCGGCTTGCTGGCCCTGTTTGCCCGCGCCCTGGGCGGCTGGATGTCCGACAAGCTGGCGCTGCGCGGCAACCTGAACAGCCGCGTCACCCTGCTGTTCATGCTGATGATCGGCGAAGGCGTTGGCCTGCTGTGGTTTGCCAAGGTCGACAGCGTCACCTGGGCCGTCATCGCCATGCTGGTCTTCGGCCTGTTCACCCACATGGCGTGCGGCGCGACCTATGCGCTGGTGCCCTTCATCGACAGCCGCGCGCTGGGCGGCGTGGCAGGGATTATCGGCGCCGGCGGCAACGTGGGCGCCGTGGCGGCCGGTTTCCTGATGAAGGGCACGGGCGACATCCGCCAGACCCTGATCATCCTGAGCGTGCTGGTGGTGATTTCGGCCCTGTGCGCCATCGCCGTGCGTTTTACCCGCGAGGCGGCCGAACCAAGCATGGCCGCGGCCTGAGGAGACAGTAATGACTCACCCTTTGAACATCGTCGTCCTTGGCCATGGCATGGTCGGGCATAAATTCCTCGAACGGCTGGCGCTGGAGAACAACACGCGCCTGCGCGTCACCGTGCTGTGCGAAGAGCCGCGCCCCGCCTACGACAGGGTGCACCTGTCCGAATTTTTCAGCGGCAAATCGGCGGACGAGCTGTCGCTGGTGGCGCCCGGATTCTTCGACAAGGACAACCTGGTTCTAAAGCTCAACGCGCGCGCCGTGTCCATCGACCGGACGGCGAAAACCGTCACCGCCAGCACGGGCGACGTGCTGGCCTACGACAAGCTGGTGTTCGCCACCGGCTCGACGCCGTTCGTGCCGCCGCTGCCGGGCAAGGAGCGCGACGGCTGCTTCGTCTACCGCACCATCGAAGACCTGGAAGCCATGCTGGCCTGGGGTGGAAAGTCCAGAACGGGTGTGGTGATCGGCGGCGGGCTGTTGGGCCTCGAATGCGCGAAGGCCTTGCGCGACCTGAAACTCGACACCCACGTGGTGGAATTCGCGCCGCGCCTGATGGCCGTGCAGGTCGATGAAGGCGGCGCGCGCGTCCTGCGCCGCAAGATCGAGGAACTGGGCGTGACCGTGCACACGCAAAAGAACACGCTGGCCATCGTCGACGGCGAAGCGGCCACGCACCGCATGCAGTTCGCCGACGGCAGCCACCTGGAAGCGGACATGATCGTCTTCTCGGCCGGCATCCGTCCGCGCGACGAACTGGCGCGCGCCTGCGGCCTGGAGGTGGGACCGCGCGGCGGCATCGCCATCGACGACAGCTGCGTCACCTCCGACCCGGATATTTACGCGATCGGCGAATGCGCGCTGTGGGGCGGCCTGGTGTTCGGCCTGGTGGCGCCCGGCTACGAAATGGCCCGCATCGCGGCGCGCCATGTGCTGCAGGAAGAGGGTGAAGCATCGTTCAAGGGCGCCGACATGAGCACCAAGCTCAAACTCATGGGCGTGGACGTGGCCAGCCTGGGTGACCCGCACGGCAATGCGCCGGGCAGCCGTTCCTACCAGTTCATGGACGAGCGCAAGCAGATCTACAAGAAAATCGTCGTTTCCGATTGCGGCAAGTATTTGCTGGGCGGCGTGATGGTGGGCGACGCCAGCGAATACGGCACCTTGCTGCAGATGATGCTCAATAAAATCGAGCTGCCGGAGTTCCCCGAGTTCCTCATCCTGCCGCAGGCCGATGGCCAGCAAAAGGCGGGCCTGGGCGTGGATGCGTTGCCCGAGTCGGCGCAGATCTGCTCGTGCAACGACGTCTCGAAAGGCGCGTTGTGCGCGGCCGTCGCCGATGGCGCCACGACCATCGGCGCCTTGAAGACCTGCACGAAAGCGGGCACGGCGTGCGGCGGCTGCGTGCCGCTGGTGACGCAGATCATGAAGGCGGAGATGCAGAAGCAGGGCCTGGCCGTGAATAATCACGTGTGCGAACACTTTGCCTACTCGCGCCAGGAACTGCACCACCTGGTGCGGGTTGGCAAAATCCGCAGCTTCGGCGCGCTGCTTGCGGCGCATGGCCAGGGTCTCGGTTGCGACGTGTGCAAGCCAGTGGCGGCGAATATCCTCGCCTCGTGCTGGAACGATTTCGTGCTCTCTCCCGTCCACGCCAGCCTGCAGGATAGCAACGACTACTTCCTTGGCAATATCCAGAAGGATGGCACGTACTCGGTGGTGCCGCGCATGCCGGGCGGCGAAGTGACGGCCGACGGCTTGATCGCCGTGGGCATGGTGGCGAAAAAATACGGTTTATATACAAAAATCACGGGCGGCCAGCGGGTCGACCTGTTCGGCGCGCGCGTGGACCAGTTGCCGGCCATCTGGGAAGAACTGATCGCGGCAGGCTTCGAGTCGGGCCACGCCTACGGAAAATCCTTGCGCACGGTGAAATCGTGCGTCGGTTCCACCTGGTGCCGCTATGGCGTGGCCGACAGCGTGGGCTTTGCGATTCAGCTGGAAAACCGCTACAAGGGCTTGCGCACGCCGCACAAGATCAAGTTCGGCGTCTCCGGCTGCACGCGCGAATGCGCCGAAGCGCAGGGCAAGGACATCGGCCTGATCGCCACGGAAAAGGGCTGGAATTTGTACGTGTGCGGCAATGGCGGCATGAAGCCGCGCCATGCGGAACTGATCGCCTCCGATCTCGATGAAGCGACCCTGGTGCGCTATGTCGACCGCTTCCTGATGTTTTACGTGCGCACGGCCGACCGCCTGCAGCGCACCAGCGTGTGGCGCGACAACCTGGAAGGGGGCCTCGATTACCTCAAGCGCGTCATCATCGACGACAGCCTGGGCCTGGCGGCGGAACTGGAAGCGGACATGCAGCACGTGGTCGACACCTATGCCTGCGAATGGAAGGAAGCCGTGTCCAACCCCGCCGTGCGCCAGCGTTTCCGCCACTTCGTCAACAGCGAGAAGAACGATGAAAACGTGGTGTTCGTCGAAGAGCGGGGCCAGATCCGGCCTGCCACTGAAACTGAACGCCGCAGCCCCGTGATCCCCATCCTTGCCGTGGAGGCGTGAGCCATGAATGCGATGAATGAACTTTCCGGCGCCAGCGCCGACAACTGGGTGGCCATCTGCCCGCTGAACGATATCGTGCCCGACACGGGCGTGTGTGCATTGCTGGGTGGCCGCCACGTGGCCGTGTTTCGCGTCGGCGATGCCAGCCCAAAAGTCTTCGCCATCGACAATGTCGACCCGAACGCGGGTGCCTCCGTATTGTCGCGCGGCCTCGTGGGCAGCATCGGCGAGCGCATCGTCGTCGCCTCGCCCATCTACAAGCAGCACTTCGATCTGGCCAGCGGCGAATGCATCGAAGCGCCCGAACACTCGGTGGCCACCTGGCCCGCGCGCGTGTTTGCCGACATGGTGTGGGTGGCGCTGTGAGCACGCCGGGCAAGCCCAGTGCGCGTCCCTCGCTGGTGGTGGTCGGCAACGGCATGGCCGGCATGCGCACGGTCGAGGAACTCCTGAAACTGGCGCCGGACCTGTATGACATCACGGTGTTTGGCGCCGAACCGCATGGCAATTACAACCGCATCCTGCTGTCGCCAGTGCTGGCCGGCGAAAAGTCGGTGGACGACATCATGCTGCACACGCGCGACTGGTATGCGCACAACGGCATCACCCTGCACGCGGGCGACCCGGTGGTGCGCATCGACCGCCAGGCGCGCACCGTGCAGGCGCTGTCGGGCATCACGGTTGCCTACGACCGCCTGCTGCTGGCCACCGGTTCCACGCCCTTCATCGTGCCCGTGCGGGGCCACGAACTGCCGGGCGTGATCGGTTTTCGCGACATCAGCGACGTCGACACCATGCTGCAGGCGGCGCGCCAGCACCGCCACGCGGTGGTCATCGGCGGCGGCTTGCTGGGGCTGGAAGCGGCCAATGGCTTGCAGCGTCAGGGCATGGATGTGACGGTGGTGCACATGAGCGGTTCGCTGATGAACCAGCAGCTCGACGCGCCCGCCTCGATGCTGCTGAAAACGGCGCTGGAAGCGCGCGGCCTGCGCTTTCTGATGCACGCGCAGACGGCGGAAATCCTCGGCAGCGACCGCGTGCAGGGAGTTCGCTTTGCCGATAGCACGTCGATCCCCGCCGACCTGGTGGTGATGACGGCCGGCGTGCGCCCCAACATCGCGCTGGCGCAAGCGGCCGGCCTGCATTGCGAACGGGCCATCGTCGTCGACGATTGCCTGCAAAGCTACGATCCGCGCGTGTATGCCGTCGGTGAATGCGTGCAGCACCGGCGCGCCACGTTTGGCCTGGTGGCACCGATATGGGAGCAGGCGCGCGTGTGCGGCGCGCACCTGGCGGGCGCGGGCCACCGCCGCTATGTGCAGCAGGCCAGCGCCACCAAACTGAAAGTGACGGGCATCGACCTGTACTCGGCCGGCGACATCCTCGGCGGCGAAGGCAGCGAAGACCTGGTGCTGCGCGACCCGCGCCGCGGCATCTACAAGCGCCTGGTGGTGCAGGGCAACCGCCTGGTCGGCGCCGTGCTGTATGGCGAGGTGCAGGATGGCCCCTGGTATTTCGACCTGATCCAGCAGCGCCGCGATATCGGCAAGCTGCGCTCTCATTTGCTGTTTGGCCAGGCGCTGTGCGCCCAGGCCGCCTGACAGCCACCAACAGGACACTTTCATGACTAGCTGCACACCCGTGAAAACCACTTGCCCGTATTGCGGCGTCGGCTGCGGCGTGGAAGCCACAACCTTGCCCGGTGGCGCCATCCGCATCGCCGGCGATGCCAGCCACCCGGCCAACCAGGGCAAGCTGTGCGTGAAAGGCTCTGCGCTGGGCGATACGCTGGGCCTCGACAAGCGGCTGCTGCAACCGCAGGTGCGCGTCGACGGCGTGCTGCAGCCGTCTTCCTGGGATGCGGCGCTGGAGCACGTGGCTGGCGGCCTGCGCGCCATCATCGATGCACACGGCCCCGACGCCGTGGCCCTGTATGTCTCGGGCCAGCTGCTGACGGAAGATTATTATGTCGCCAATAAATTCATGAAGGGCTATGTGGGCAGCGCGAATATCGACACCAATTCGCGCCTGTGCATGTCGTCGGCCGTGGCCGGCCACAAGCGCGCATTTGGCGAGGATATCGTGCCCGGCTGCTACGAAGACCTGGAACTGGCCGACATGATCGTGCTGGTCGGCTCGAACACGGCCTGGTGCCACCCCATCCTGTTCCAGCGCATCGCCCGCATCAAGGAAAGCCGGCCGGAAATGACACTGGTGGTGATCGACCCGCGCCGCACGGCCACTTGCGAACTGGCCGATATGCATTTGCCCGTGAAGCCGGGCACGGACGTGTGGCTGTTCAACGGCTTGTTGTGTCATCTGGCGAAAGAGGGCGTGATCGACGACGCCTTCGTCACGCAGCACAGTTCCGGGCTGGATGCGGCGCTGGCCGCCGCGCATGTCGATTGCGGCGATCCCTTGCAGGTGGCGGCCATCTGCAAGGTTGACCCGCACACCTTGCTGGCGTTTTACCAGGCGTTCGCCGCCACGCGCAAGGTCGTGACGGCTTTTTCGCAGGGCGTGAACCAGTCGTCTGCCGGCACGGACAAGGTCAACAGCATCATCAACTGCCACCTGGCAACGGGGCGCATCGGCCAGCCGGGCATGGGGCCGTTTTCACTGACGGGCCAGCCGAACGCCATGGGCGGGCGCGAAGTGGGCGGCCTGGCCAACATGCTGGCGGCCCACCTGGAGCTGGATAATCCACTGCACCGCGATACCGTGCAAGCGTTCTGGGATGCGCCCCGCATCGCCAGCAAGCCAGGCTTGAAGGCGGTGGAGCTGTTCCAGGCCATCGAAGCGGGCAAGGTCAAGGCCGTGTGGATCATCGCCACCAATCCGCTGGTCAGCATGCCGGACGCCGACCAGGTGCGCCGCGCGCTCGATCAGTGCGAGCTGGTGGTGGTGTCGGACATCAGCGCGCAGTCGGACACGAATGCGCATGCGCACGTGCTGCTGCCAGCGCTGGGCTGGGGCGAGAAGGATGGCACGGTGACGAACTCGGAGCGGCGCATTTCGCGCCAGCGCGCATTCCTGCCGGCGCCGGGCGAAGCGCGGGCCGACTGGCAAGTGCTGTGCCAGGTAGCCACGCGCATGGGCTATGCGGGCTTTGCATTCACCTCGCCGCACGCCATTTTCGATGAACACGCGCGCCTGTCCGCCTTCCGCAACGCGGCAGCCACAAAGCGCCTGTTCAATCTGTCGCACCTGGTGGCGCTGAATGGCGCGCAGTACGATGCCTTGCCGCCGCAGCAGTGGCCGCAGGGCCAGGCGCGCCTGTTCGGCAACGGCCGTTTCGCGCATGCGGACGGGCGCGCGCGTTTCATTCCCACGCCGCCGCGCGCGCCGCGCAACGTGCCCGACGAAGACTATCCGCTGATCCTCAACACGGGCCGGGTGCGCGACCAGTGGCATACCATGACGCGCACGGGCAAGGCGGCAAAACTATCGGGCCACGTCGCCGAAGCCTTCATCGACATCCACCCGCAGGACGCGCTGCTGTACAGCGTGCGCGAAGGCGAGCTGGCGCGCGTTTCCAGCGCCTGGGGCGCGATGGTGGCGCGGGTCGTGCATGGCGGCGGCATCGCGCGCGGCCAGGTCTTCGTGCCGATCCACTGGAGCGGCGCGAATGCGTCCGACGCGCGCGTGGGCGCCGTCGTCAACCCGGTGGTCGATCCCGTCTCGGGCGAACCGGAATTCAAGCACACGCCCGTACGCATCGAGCAGTTCCGCGTGCACTGGCATGCATTTGTGCTCAGCCGCACGCCCTTGAACCTGGACGGCGTGGCGCACTGGACGCGCATCCAGGGCGAACAGTTCCTGCGCTACGAGCTGGCTGGCCGCCAGCGCATCAGTGACCTGGGCGCCTGGGCGCGCGCGCTGCTGGGCGCCACGGACGACAACGCCGACTGGCTCGATTACGCGGACGCCAGCGCCGGCGTGTACCGCGCCGTGCACCTGGAAGACGGACGCATCGCGCAATGCGTGTATGTGTCGCCGCGGCCCGACCTGCCGTCGCGCAGCTGGCTGGCCGGCCTGTTCGCGCATGCGCAGCTTGATGCGGCGGACCGCGCCGGCGTGCTGCTGGGCCAGCCCATCGGCAAGGGCGCGGATGCCGGCCCCACCGTGTGCGCGTGCTTTGGCGTGGGACGCAACAGCATCTGCGCGGCCATCCGCGAGCAAGGCATGACGACAACGGCGCAGGTGACGGCCTGCCTCAAGGCGGGCGGCAATTGCGGCTCCTGCGTACCGGAGATACGACAGTTGCTGCTTGAGGCGCGCAGCGCGGCCTGATATTCTGTCCTTTCCCGCGCGGCTTTGCTATATTGCCAGCTCTATAAGGGAGAGGCAGTGTGATGACAGCAGCACAACACCCGACGCTCTGGCTGACGGGCTTGAGCGGCGCAGGCAAGACCAGTATCGCCCTGGCACTGGCGCAGACGCTGAAGGCGCAGGGAAGGGCCGTGACGGTGCTCGATGGCGACCAGTTGCGCCATGGCCTGAACCGCGACCTGGGTTTTACGCCGCAAGACCGGCATGAAAACATCCGCCGCACGGCCGAAGTGGCGCGCCTGATGAATGACGCGGGCCTGACTGTCATCGCCGCCTTCATTTCTCCGTACCGCGCCGACCGCGCCATGGCCGCGCAGGTCATCGGTGCCGGCCAATTCATCGAAATCCATGTCAGCACGCCTGTCGCCGTGTGCGAGGCGCGCGATGTCAAGGGCCTGTATGCCAAGGCGCGCGCGGGCCAGATCGCGCAATTTACGGGCGTATCGGCGCCGTATGAAGCGCCGCTGCATGCCGCCCTGACGCTCGATACGCAGGCGCTGGCACTCGAGGAGTCGGTCGAACGCATCTGCCAGTATCTGTGGCAAAGGCAGCAGCAGTGACGAGCTGGCGAAAACGGCTGCGCCGGCGCCTGCCCGCCAGCCTGAAGGCGCGCATGAGCGTGGTCGTCTTCCTGCTGGTGCTGGGCGCCGTCGCCTTGCTGGCGCTGGCCACCCTGGCCGTGGCCGAACGGGGCATGCGCGACGTCACGGGGCGCCAGCAATATGTGTCGCTGTCCAGCGCCGCCGTCTTCATCGACGAGGAACTCGATGCCAAGCGCAATGTGCTGCGCGTCGTCGCCGACAGCCTGGCGGCTGGCGGCGCGCACGATGAAGCCAGCCTGCAGCGCTTCCTGGCCGCGCAAACGGTGCTGGCCAGCGAGTTTTATTCGGCCGGCGTGGTGGCGGCCGACGGCGTCCTGCTGGCCAGCGTGAGCCCGTTCAAGGCGCAGGCGGGGATGAGCCTGAAAGGCCGGCCGTATTTCGAGCAGACGCTGGCAACCAGGCGCTCCGTCATCTCCGCGCCGCTCAACGGCAGCATCTCGGGCATGCCCATCGTCGTCGTGACGCAGCCCGTGTTTGACGCACACGGCGGCGTGCGCTATGTGCTGGCGGCCAGCGTGAACCTGCGCCAGCCCGATTTCCTGGGACGCCTGGACGCGCTCAAGCCGGGCAAGGGCGGCTATCTGTACATCATGACGAATGAGGGTGTCATCGTCGAGCATCCGGACAAGTCGCGCATCATGCAGCATATCGAGGCAAATGGTCCGATCAGCCTGCCCACGCGGCGCGCCATGCAGGGTTTCGAAGGCTGGATGGCGGGCACCACGGCCCAGGGCATCGATGCGCTGTTCGCCTACCATCGCATCGCCGGCACGGGCTGGATACTGGCTTCCGTGTATCCGATGAACGCGGCGTTCGCACCCTTGCATGCGATGCGCAGCAAGATCCTGCTGGCCGCCGTGCTGCTGGCGGGTCTGGCCGGCCTGGCCGGCTGGCGCGTGGTGCTGCGCCTGTTGCAGCCTTTGGAACGGCTGCGCCGGCAGGTACACCAGATTCGCCGCCAGCGCCTGGGCATCGAAGCGCTGCAGATCGAACGGCGCGACGAGATCGGCGACTTGAGCCGCGACTTTTACTCGCTGGTGGCCGAGCGCGAAATCGCCGAGGCGCAGACGCGCGACAGCGAACGGCGCCTGAAGCTGCTGACGGACCACGTGCCCGTGGTGATCGTGTATATCGACCGCGAGCACCGCTACCAGTTCATCAACGCGACGTTTGAAAAATGGTTCGGCAGGTCGCGGCAGGAAAGCATGATGCAGTCGATCCGCGACGTGCTGGGCGAGGAAGCGTACCAGCTGCGCGAGGAGTACCTGCTGCGCGCCTTCGCGGGCGAGGAAGTCGAGTACGAATTTACCATCGAGGGCGAAGCGGGCGCCGCGCGGCGCGCCTTCCAGACCAGCTACGTGCCCGACGTGGACGAGAGCGGCGTGGTGGCCGGCGTGTATGGCCTGATCCATGAAATCACCAAGGTCAAGGCGGTGCACACGGCGCTGCAGTTTGCCGCCGCCACCGATATCCTGACGGGCATCGCCAACCGCCGCCGCTTCGACGAACAGCTGGCGCAGAGCATGCAGCGCACGCGCGCCACGCAGGCGCCGATGGCGCTGGCCTACCTCGACATCGACCGCTTCAAGGCCATCAATGACAGCCTGGGACACCATGCGGGCGACGAGGTACTCAAGGAGTTTGCCAGCCGCCTGGCACGCAGCGTGCGCGCCAGCGACCTGGTGGCGCGCCTGGCAGGCGATGAATTCGTGATCATTTTCGAGGGCGTGAAGAGCGCGGCCGAAGTGCGGCAGATCGGCGCCAAGATCATCGATGCCATCCGCGCGCCATTCGACCTGGCCAGCGGCGCGCTGCCCGTCACCACCAGCATCGGCATCGCCATTTTCCGCGCCGGCGAACTCACGCCGGCGCAGCTGCTGGACCTGGCCGACCAGGCCCTGTACCAGGCCAAGGGGCAGGGCCGCGATGGCGTGGCGCTGATCGAGGCGGCCACGCCGCAGTAGCCCTTACAGGCTGGCGGCCCACTGGTCGAGCTGCTGCGTGGTGGCGGTAACGCCGCCGCAGACGATGACCAGCACGTTGCGGTACGGCGCCAGCTGCGGCACGTTGCCGTAGACGGCCGCCAGGGCCGCGCCGCACGCCGGCTCCACCACCAGGCGCTGGTCGCCGATGAAACGCCGGCAGGCGTCGACGGCGGCCTGGTCCGAGACCACCACGCTGTGCAGCCGGCGTGTCTGGCTGACGTGGAAAGCCTGGGCGCAGACCTGGCGCGCGGCCAGCGAGGTGGCGATGCTGCTCACGGCGGGCAGGGCCACATGTTCGCGCGCGGCGACGGCGGCCGCCAGCGAGGCGGCGCCCTGCGTTTCCACGGCGACCAGGGCCACATCATCCCAGCCATTGCGCTGCAAGCCTTGCGCCACGCCGGCCAGCAAGCCGCCGCCGCCCACCGACAGCACCACGGCGTCCGGTTTCAGGCCCGCCTGCGCCACTTCGTCGATCATGCCCGCGTGGCCTTGCCACAGCAGCGGGTCGTCGAACGGGTGCAGAAACGCGTCTTGTGGCGTGAGCATCGACTGCGCCAGCGCGTTGGCTTCCTGCCAGGCGGCGCCATGCACGATGACTTCCGCGCCTTCCTGCGCGATCAGGGCCCTGGCCCTGGCGCTGGTGGTTTCCGGTACGACCACGATGACGGGGATGCCCAGCTGGCGGCCCGCATACGCGACGGCGATGCCGGCATTGCCGCCCGAGGAAGAGATGAAGCGGCTGGCGCCACGGCGCGCATATTCCTCGCACGCCAGGCCGATGCCGCGGATCTTGAAGGAGCCCGGCGGCTGCAAGGCTTCCAGCTTGAGCCAGACGGCGCGCTCGCTGTGCAGGCTCAGGGCGCGCGAGTTGAGCAGAGGGGTTTCGATGTGCAGGGCCATGCGTATTCCATGTAGACAATCAGACCAGTATCTTAGCCCGGATGACAGTCATGGCGGTGTCCCGCTGAGCATGAAAAATTTCCACACGACAATTTGCAAAGTTGATAAAATAAATTAGATTTTTTTCTACTTTAAAAAACAAAGGAAAAGTAATGGCAACTCGTATTGCAATGAAACACAAGGACACGGGCCTGATGAAAGACGGCTTTTACGGCTTTTCGTGGACCACGTTCTTCTTCGGCTTTTTCCCTGCCCTGTTCCGCGGCGATTTCATTACTTTTATCGGCGCCTTTGTCGTCACGGTGATCATCGGCCTGTTTACCGCCGGCTTCGGCATGTTCCTCGTCGGCGTGGTGTGGGCCTTCCTGTACAACAAATACTACACGGGCAAGCTGCTGGAACGCGGCTACGTGCTGGCAGGTTCGCCAAGCGAAAATGCAGAAGCGGCCGCTGCCATCGGCATCGCCCTGCCATCGCCGACTGCCTGAGCCATCGGCTGGCGATTCCTCCAAGGGCGCTGCGGCGCCTTTTTTTTATCGCCCGTCAGTTCAGCGGCGCGCTCTTGAGCTGATGTGCGCGCGCCACTTCCTTCATGGCTTCGAGCAAGTCGTCGCGCAGCTGGCGTGGCAGCTTGCCGAAGAATTCCTCGTCGTTCTGGTCGGCCATGCCGGCCAGTACGGGCACCAGGGCCTCGCCTTCGGTGGTCAGCTCGATCGAGTGCTGGCGGCGGTCGGCCAGCAGGATCGATTTGCTGACCATGCCCTTGCTTTCCAGGCGGTCGATGAGTTTCGAGACGGCGCCCTTGCTCATGCCGGCTACCTGCGCCAGCACGGTGGGCGAGGTGCAGCCGAGACGGAACATTTCGCGCAGCACCACCCATTCGGATACCGTCACGCCATTGGCTTCGGCCTTCTTCTGGAAGCTGTGAGAAACATGGTTGGAAACGAAACGCAGCCAGTAACCGAGATGTGCTTCCAGTTCGCTGACGTGAGCGCTGTTGGGATGGGAGGCTTGCGGCATGGCGGCCGCTTCAAAATTATGGCTCATTTCTTTTCCTTCACTGGGCGGCGCTGCCGGCATGGTTAAGGCCTTGGCGCTTGCTGTCGAGTGGTTTGTTGGGGAATAATCGTCTTGCGTGAGGTAGTTCTAACACTGTTTTCACTGGAAATCATTTAGCTGCAATGCGCTCGTCTTCGCGGTCTTCTTCATTCTATTGCTTTAAGTGCATAAAAAGCAATATCAGGCGAATAATCGTACTGCCGGAGAGGAAGATTAAAAAAATAACGCATGTTGCATCAATGGTAACAGCATTTCTGGTGAATAGATAAATATTTCATATCATTCAGTGTGCTTTCCCACATAAGGCGTCTTGCCCTCGCGACAGCTGCCGTGCCACGCCGCCCCGGTGCGCCTCACGCCGCGACAAGCACCTTGACGCGCGCGTCGCGCAATACTTCGGCAAAGCGGGGCGGCGGCGGCGCATCTGTAAACAGGATGTCCACTTGCGCCAGGTCGGCCAGGCGTACCAGTGCCTTGCGGCCGAATTTATGCTGGTCGGCCACCAGCCACACTTCGCGCGACTGCTCGATGATCGCTTGCGCCACCTTCACTTCGCGCGCATCGAAGTCGCGCAGGCTGCCATCTTCGTCGATGCTGGAAATGCCGATGATGCCGATGTCGACCTTGAACTGGCGGATGAAGTCGATGGTGGCTTCGCCCACGATGCCGCGGTCGCGCCCGCGCACCACGCCGCCGGCCACGATCACTTCGCAGGCCGCGTTGTCAGCCAGGATGGCGGCCACGTTCAGGTTGTTCGTCACCACGTGCAAGCCCGTGTGGCGGCCCAGGGCGCGCGCCACTTCCTCGGTGGTCGTGCCGATATTGATCAGCAGTGAACAGCCGTGCGGCACTTGCGCGGCGACGGCGGCGGCGATGCGCCGCTTGGCCTCGCTGTTGAACACTTGCCGCTGGCTGTAATCGATGTTTTCCACGGACGAGGGCAAGCCCACGCCGCCGTGGTAGCGGGCCAGCAGGCGCGCTGCCTCCATCTGCTTGACGTCGCGGCGCACGGTCTGCGGCGTCACTTCCAGCTGCTGGGCCAGCTCTTCGACGGACATCGTGACCTTCTGGCGCACCACTTCAAGCAGGCGGCGCTGGCGGGGATTCAAATTCATGGGCATGTCTCTTTTAAAATCATAAACGAACAGAAACGAACAAATAGTATTGAAAATATGTTGCTATGTTTTCGTATTCTGGCGTAACCTTATTCATATTGCATGCGTATCACATCAAACTTGATCTTAACGGCAGTTGCCGGCAGTGCCTAGTCTTTCCTGGCGCACCGGTACTTCACAGTGACGGAGTCCCGATGGCGGCAGCACTGCAGGACGAGGAAGCGGCAGGCGGCACGCTCGCATGCGACGTGCTGGTGGTGGGCGGCGGCATCAACGGCGCCGGCATCGCGCGCGACGCGGCCGGGCGCGGCCTGTCCGTGCTGCTGTGCGAAAAGGATGACCTGGCCGCGCACACCTCGTCCGCCTCGACCAAGCTGATACACGGCGGCCTGCGCTACCTCGAATACTATGAGTTCGGCCTCGTGCGCAAGGCGCTGATCGAACGCGAAGTGCTGCTGCGCTCGGCGCCGCACATCATGTGGCCGCTGCGCTTCGTCATGCCGCACGCCAAAGGCCAGCGTCCCGCCTGGCTGATACGCGCCGGCCTGTTTCTCTACGATATGCTGGCGCGGCGCGAACTCTTGCCCGCCTCCAGCGGCATCGACCTCGCGCGCCATGCGGCGGGCCAACCCTTAAAACCCAAGTTCAAGCGCGGCTTCGTGTATTCCGATGGCTGGGTCGACGATGCGCGCCTGGTGGTGCTCAATGCCATCGATGCGGCGGAGCACGGCGCGACCATCCTGACGCGCACGCGCTGCACGACCCTGGCGCGCGAAGGCGAGGGGGAGGGCGCTTCCTGGCTGGCCACCTTGCAAGATGCCGACGGGAAGCAAACGGCCGTGCGCGCGCGCAGCGTCGTCAACGCGGCCGGGCCGTGGACGGCGCAATTCCTGCGCCAGGCGGCGCCCGCCGCGCCGCACCGGCATTTGCGCCTGATCAAGGGCAGCCATATCGTCGTCAAGCGCCTGTTCGCGCATGATCATGCCTACATTTTTCAGCATCCCGATGGCCGCATCGTGTTTGCCATTCCCTATGAGCACGATTTCACCCTGATCGGCACCACCGACCTCGATTACCAGGGCGACAGCGGCAAGGTGGAAATTGACGACGAGGAAATTCGTTACTTGTGCGAACTTTCCAGTTACTATTTCAGCAAGCCTGTCGATCCTGCCGACGTGGTCTGGACGTATGCGGGCGTGCGCCCGCTGGTGGAAGATGCGGCGGCCGATGCCAAGGCCGTGACGCGCGATTACCGTTTCGAGCTGGAGCAGGATGGGGCGCCTTTGCTGAGCATTTTCGGCGGCAAGATCACCACGTTTCGCAAGCTGGCCGAGGAGGCGGTGGATGTGCTGGCACCGCTGTTGCAGCAGGGTACAACGCGGGGCGCGTGGACGGCCAAGGCTTGCCTGCCTGGCGGCGACCTGTTCGGCAGTGCGCCGCAAAACCGCGCCGTGCGCGAATTCGGCCAGTTCGTGCAAGGCGTGCAGCGCCAATACGCGTGGCTGCCGGCGCCGCTGGTGGCCCGTTATGCGCGCGCGTATGGCACGCGCATCCACGTGCTGCTGGACGGGCGAAAGGACGTGGCGGCCATGGGCGAGGAAATCGCCACCGGGCTGTACGCGGCGGAAGTCGATTATGTGCGGCGCCATGAATGGGCCGTCAGCGCGGCCGACATCCTGTGGCGGCGCTCGAAGCTGGGCCTGCACCTGCCGCGCGCGACGGCGGACACGCTCGATGCCTGGCTGGCGCGGCACCCGTTGTAGCCCGAGAAAAGATCGTGCTGGCGACCGCTTCCCGCAGAGGACGCGGCGAAGAATAAGAACACATCACTGGAGGAGAAGCGCGTGCAACTGGTACTGGACAAGATCAGCAGGAAGCAGGGTGCTGACGACTATTTATATCCGATGTCGCTGGCCCTCGTGCCGGGCGCCATCAATGTGCTGCTGGGTACCACGCGTGCCGGCAAGACGACCCTGATGCGCGTGATGGCGGGCCTGGACAAGCCCAGCAGCGGCACGGTCACGGCCGATGGCGTGGATGTGACGGGCGTGCCCGTCAGCAAACGCAACCTGGCCATGGTGTACCAGCAATTCATCAACTATCCGGCCTTCACCGTCTACGACAATATCGCCTCGCCCTTGCGCCTGCGCAAGGTCCCCGAGGAACAGATCCGCAGCAAGGTGCAGGCGCTGGCCGAGCGCCTGCATATCACGCCGTACCTGCAGCGCACGCCGGGCGAGCTGTCCGGTGGCCAGCAGCAGCGCACGGCGCTGGGGCGCGCGCTGATCAAGGATGCGTCATTGCTGCTGCTCGATGAACCGCTGGTCAACCTCGACTACAAATTGCGCGAGGAATTGCGCCGCGAATTGACGGAACTGTTTTCCAGTGGCAGCACGACGGTCGTGTACGCCACCACGGAACCGCTGGAAGCACTGCAGCTGGGCGGCCACGTTGCCGTGCTGCATGAAGGCCGCTTGCTGCAGCAGGGGCCGACCCTGGATGTCTTCAATGCGCCCAATTCCATCGCCGTGGCGCGCACCTTCAGCGATCCGCCCATCAACCTGATCGCCGCGCGCGTCGATGCGCACGGCGTGGCGCAGGCGGCGGACGGCCTGGAAATCCACTTGAGCGGCGCACAGCGCGCGCGCCTGGGCGGGCGGCAAGACGTGATCCTCGGCGTGCGTGCGCACAGCCTGCATCTGTCGCCCCAGTCCGATGGCGACGTGCCCATCGCCGCGCAGGTGGACCTGGCGGAAATCAGCGGCTCGGAAACCTATGTGCATGCGCGCCGTGGCGAGCTGGCGCTGGTGGCCCAGCTCGGTGGCGTGCACAACCTGGAAATCGGCAGCGCCTGCACCGTGTATTGCCAGCCGCATGCCTTGCTGATTTTCGGCGACGATGGCGCGCTCCTGTATGCGCCCGTGCACGCCACGGCAGGGGGAGCCTGACATGGCGCGAATTGAACTGCTCGACCTGGCCCACGCCTACAAACCGAACCCGGCGGCACCGGCCGACTACGCGCTGCGGCCGATGAGCATGGCGTGGCATGACGGTGGCGCGTATGCCTTGCTGGGGCCGTCCGGCTGCGGCAAGACGACCTTGCTCAACATCATTTCCGGCCTGGTGAAACCATCGCATGGCAAGGTGCTGTTCGACGGCAAGGATGTGACGCAACTGCCCACGGAAGCGCGCAATATCGCCCAAGTGTTCCAGTTTCCCGTCATTTACGACACCATGACCGTGCATGATAATTTGGCGTTTCCACTGCGCAATCGCGGCTGGAAGGAGGCCGAAGTGCGCAAGCGCGTGCAGCAGGTGGCGCAGATGCTGGAATTGACGGGCGACCTGAAGCTGCGCGCCAGCGGCCTGTCCGTGGACGCGAAGCAAAAGATTTCGCTGGGACGCGGTCTCGTGCGTCCCGACGTGGCCGCCGTGCTGTTCGACGAACCGCTGACGGTGATCGACCCGCACCTGAAATGGCTGTTGCGCAGAAAGTTAAAGGAAATCCATCACGAACTGAAACTGTCGCTGATCTACGTCACGCACGACCAGGTGGAAGCCTTGACCTTTGCCGACCAGGTGGTCGTCATGACGCAGGGCGAAGTGGTGCAGACGGGCAGCGCGCAGGCGCTGTTCGAAGAACCCGAACACACGTTTGTCGGCTATTTCATCGGCAATCCGGGCATGAACCTGCTCGATTGCACGGTGGACGATGGCGGCGTGCGCGTGGCGGGGCAACTGCTGGCCGTGTCCGCTGCCGCCCGCGCGGCGCTGTCGGGCGCGCAAGGCAAAATCACGGTCGGCGTGCGGCCCGAATTCGTCGAATGCCTGGCGACGGGAGAGGGCGGCGAAGCGGATGCGGAAAATACCCTGGCCGCCACCGTCAGCGCCGTGCGCAACATGGGCACGCACTACCTGGCCGAGTTTCGCTTGGGCGGTGCCACCGTGGCGGCCAAGCTGCGCGCCATCGATGCCGTGGCGGGCGCGGATGTGCGGCTGCGCTTTCCCCAGCAACGCACCTTGTACTACGTCAACGATAAGCGGGTGGCATGATGATCAATAACGGTAAAACCGATAACAACCGCCGCGCCTGGCTGCTGATCTTGCCCGTGCTGCTGTGCGTGGCCTTTTCCGCCATCCTGCCGCTGATGACGGTGGTGAACTATTCCGTGCAGGATATTTTGAGCCCCACGCAAAAGGTCTTCGTCGGCACCGAGTGGTTCCGCATGGTCATGCTCGATGGCGACCTGCACAGCGCCTTGCTGCGCCAGCTGCTGTTTTCCGGTTCCGTGCTGGCGATCCAGATTCCGCTGGGCATCCTGATCGCCCTGTGCATGCCGGCCGATGGCTGGAAGGCGTCGCTGGCCCTGGTGCTGATCGCGCTGCCCCTCCTGATCCCCTGGAACGTGGTTGGCACCATCTGGCAAATCTTTGGCCGCGGCGACATCGGCCTGATGGGCTATACCCTGAACCAGCTGGGGTTGGACTACAACTACAACGGCAATTCGCTCGACGCGTGGCTGACGGTGATGGTGATGGATATCTGGCACTGGACGCCGCTGGTGGTGCTGCTGTGCTATGCGGGCTTGCGCGCCATTCCCGACGCGTATTACCAGGCGGCACGCATCGACGGCGCCTCGCGCCTGGCCGTGTTCCGCTACATCCAGCTGCCGAAACTGCGCAATGTCTTGATGATCGCCGTCTTGCTGCGCTTCATGGACAGTTTCATGATCTACACGGAGCCATTCGTGCTGACGGGCGGCGGTCCGGGCAATGCCACCACCTTTTTGTCGCAGTACCTGACGCAAAAGGCCGTAGGCCAGTTTGACCTGGGACCGGCCTCGGCCTTCTCGCTGATCTATTTCCTCATCATCCTGCTGTTCTGCTTTGTGCTGTACACGTGGATGCAGCGCGTCGGCACGGGAGACCAGAAATGATGAACCGCAAAATCAGTGGCGTCATCCTGATCGTCTTCCTGCTGGGTTCCTTGCTGCCCATCTACTGGATGCTCAATATGTCGCTCAAGACCAACGAGGAAATCGTCGGCGTGCTGAGCCTGTGGCCCGAGCAGCTGACGTTCGCCAACTACAAGACCATCTTTACGGACCCGTCGTGGTACAGCGGCTACATCAATTCCATGATCTACGTGGCGCTGAACATGGTCATGTCGGTCACGGTGGCATTGCCGGCCGCGTATGCGTTCTCGCGCTACAACTTTGTCGGCGACAAGCATCTGTTCTTCTGGCTGCTGACCAACCGCATGACGCCGCCTGCCGTCTTCCTCGTGCCCTTCTTCCAGCTGTATTCGACTGTCGGCCTGATGGATACGCATCTGGCCGTGGCGCTGGCGCACATGGTCTTCAACGTGCCGCTGGCCGTATGGATACTGGAAGGATTCATGTCCGGCGTGCCGAAGGAAATCGACGAGACGGCGTATATCGACGGCTACAGCTTTCCCCGCTTTTTCATCCGCATCTTCCTGCCGATGATCAAGTCGGGCGTGGGCGTGACGGCCTTCTTCTGCTTCATGTTCAGCTGGGTGGAATTGCTGCTGGCGCGCACCTTGACATCCGTCAACGCCAAGCCGATCGCCGCCACCATGACGCGCACGGTATCGGCGGCCGGCATGGACTGGGGCGTGCTGGCGGCGGCCGGCGTCTTGACTATCGTGCCTGGCGCGCTGGTGATCTGGTTCGTGCGGCATTACATAGCCAAGGGTTTCGCGATGGGGAGGGTGTGACATGGAAAACAATACGGATAGCACAGCCAGCCTGTTCGGCTGGATGGCGTGGACGCCGGAAGTGGCCGTCTTTTTCATTTGCATCGGCCTGATGCTGGCCGGCATGACGATCTGGCAAATCCGCTCGCCCAGCATCGAGCGCAAGGGTTTCCTGCCGATGCCGACGACGCGCGGCGACCGCCTGTTCATCGGGCTGCTCACGGCGGCGTATGTGAACCTGGCGTGGGCGGGATTCACGGAAATGCAGCAGTCGATAGGTGCCGCCATCAGTTTTGTGCTGCTGTTGATTTTGATGCGTTGGGGATGACCGGCTTGCCGGTGTTGATGGAGGCCGGATCGCCAGCAGGCATCCGGCAATAACTATAAGGGAGATTCACGATGAAATTGAAGTTCACGGTCTTCGCGGCTGCGGCCATGCTCGTGTCGAGTGCGGCCCTGGCTGACGCCAAGCAGGCGCAAACCTGGATCGACAAGGAATTCCAGCCATCCAGCCTGAGCAAGCAGCAACAGCTTGCTGAAATGCAGTGGTTCATTGATGCGGCCGCCAAGCTGAAGGCCAAGGGCATCAAGGAAATTTCTGTTGTCTCGGAAACCATCGACACCCATGTCTACGAATCGAAGACCCTGGCCAAGGCATTCGAGGAAATCACGGGCATCAAGGTGCGCCACGACATCATCCAGGAAGGCGACGTGGTGGAAAAGCTGCAGACCTCCATGCAGTCGGGCAAGAGCATCTATGACGGCTGGATTTCCGATTCCGACCTGATCGGCACCCACTACCGCTACGGCGCCGTCGAGCCGCTGTCCGACTACATGGCCGCCAAGGGCAAGGAATTTACCAATCCTGGCCTGGACCTGAAGGACTTCATCGGCATCAGCTTTACCACGGCGCCCGATGGCAAGGTGTATCAATTGCCCGACCAGCAATTCGCCAACCTGTACTGGTTCCGCGCCGACTGGTTCGCGCGCAAGGATTTGCAGGCCAAGTTCAAGGCCAAGTACGGCTACGAGCTGGGCGTGCCGCAAAACTGGTCCGCGTATGAAGATATCGCCGATTTCTTCACGAATGACGTGAAGGAACTGGACGGCAAGAAAGTCTATGGCCACATGGATTACGGCAAGAAAGATCCGTCGCTGGGCTGGCGCTTCACCGATGCGTGGCTGTCGATGGCTGGCGCGGCCGACAAGGGCATTCCGAACGGCATGCCTGTCGATGAATGGGGCATCAGGGTGGCGGCCGACAAGTGCACGCCCGTTGGCGCCTCGATGTCGCGCGGCGGCGCCACCAATTCGCCGGCGGCCGTGTTTGCGCTGACGAAATATATCGACTGGATGAAGAAATACGCGCCGCCGCAGGCGAACGGCATGAATTTCTCGGAATCGGGTCCCGTGCCGGCGCAGGGTGAAATCGCCCAGCAGATTTTCTGGTACACGGCATTTACGGCCGGCATGACGAAACCGGGCTTGCCGGTGGTGAACAAGGACGGCACGCCGAAATGGCGCATGGCGCCGTCGCCGCACGGTCCGTACTGGAAAGAGGGCATGCAGAACGGCTACCAGGACGTGGGTTCCTGGTTCCTGTTCAAGTCCACGCCGGATGACCGCAAGGCCGCCGCCTGGCTGTACGCGCAATTCGTCACGTCGAAAACCGTGTCGCTGAAGAAATCGATTGTCGGCCTGACGTTTATCCGCGATTCCGACATCCGCCACGATTACTTCACGAAACATGCGAACGAATACGGCGGCTTGATCGAGTTCTACCGCAGCCCGGCCCGCGTGGCGTGGACGCCGACAGGCAACAACGTGCCCGACTATCCGAAGCTGGCCCAGCTGTGGTGGAAAAACGTGGCCACGGCCATCACGGCGGAAAAAACGCCGCAGGCCGCCATGGACAACCTGGCCGAGGAAATGGACCAGGTCATGGCGCGGCTGCAGCGGGCCGGCATGAAGGCGTGCGCGCCCAAGCTCAATCCGAAGGTTGATCCGAATCAGTATCTGTCGGACCAGCACGCCCCATGGAAAAAGCTGGCGAATGAAAAGCCGAAGGGTGAAACGATTGCCTACGATAAATTATTGCAGGCTTGGAAGGAAGGCAAGGTGCGGTAGTCGTGTAAACTTCTGCCGCCGTTGTCCTGAGGCACGGAGCGCTATGGCTCCGTGCCTGTTTTTACCGAATCCCGCATCACCAGACCATGACCAAATACATACTTGCTTTAGACCAGGGCACCACCAGTTCGCGCGCCATCCTGTTCGACCATGCGGGCCGGCCGCACGCCAGCGCACAGCGCGAGTTCCGCCAGATTTTCCCCCAGCCGGGCTGGGTCGAGCATGACGCCGCTGAAATCTGGGCCTCGCAAGAGGGCGTGCTGCACCAGGTCTTGCGCGACAGCGGCGTGGCCGCAGCCGACGTGGCCGCCATCGGCGTCACCAACCAGCGCGAGACGACGGTGCTGTGGGACCGTGCCACGGGCGAACCCGTCGCCAACGCCATCGTCTGGCAAGACCGCCGCAATGCCGCCTTCTGCGAACAGCTGGTCGAACAGGGCAAGGTGGAGCTGATCCAGCAAAAGACGGGCCTGGTACTGGACGCGTATTTTTCCGCCACCAAGCTCAAATGGCTGCTCGACAACGTGGCCGGCGCCCGCGCGCGCGCCGAACGGGGCGAGCTGGCCTTCGGCACCGTCGATAGCTGGCTGATATACAAGATGAGCGGCGCCCACTTGACGGACACGAGCAACGCGGCGCGCACCATGCTGTTCAATATCCACACCCTGCAGTGGGACACGGATTTGCTGGCGCTGCTGGACATTCCCGCGTCCTTGCTGCCCGACGTCGTGCCATCGAGCGGCGTGGCCGCGTACACGCATGCGGCCTTGCTGGGCGTGTCCGTGCCCATTGCCGGGATCGCGGGCGACCAGCAGGCGGCCACCTTCGGCCAGGCCTGCTTGAAACCGGGCATGGCCAAGAATACCTACGGCACGGGCTGCTTCATGCTGATGAACGTCGGCAAGCGGCCCCTGCAGTCGAAAAACCGCCTGTTGATGACGGTGGGCTGGAGCCTGGGTGCCGCTGCCAATCAGACCGATTACTTGCTCGAAGGCAGCGCCTTTATCGCCGGCGCCGCCGTGCAATGGATGCGCGACGGTATCGGCATCATCCGCGATTCGTCGGAAGTGGAAGCGCTGGCCACCAGCGTGCCCGATTCGGGCGGCCTGGTTTTCGTGCCGGCGTTCGCTGGCCTCGGTGCGCCGTACTGGGACCCGTATGCGCGCGGCACCCTGATCGGCATCACGCGCGGCACGGGCAAGGCGCACATCGCGCGCGCGGCGCTGGAAGGCGTGGCCTACCAGAACGTCGACGTCTTGTCCGCTATGCAGGACGATGCGGGCATCGCGCTTTCCGAACTGCGCGTCGATGGCGGCGCGGCACGCAACGACATGCTGATGCAGTTCCAGGCCGACATATTAAATGTGCCCGTGGTGCGCCCCGTGGTGACGGAAACGACGGCCCTGGGCGCCGCCTACCTGGCGGGCCTGGCCGTGGGCTTCTGGGCGTCGGAAGAAGAAATCGCCGCCCAATGGCAGGTGGGCCGCCGTTTCGAACCGGCCATGGCGGCCGACGAACGCTTGAGCCGGCTGCACAAGTGGCAGCGCGCCGTGGAACGCTCGCGCGACTGGAGCGAGTGACAGCTTACTGGCGTGCCACGGCTTTTAACAGGCGCGGCAGCAGCAGGGCCGCGCCGCTGGCGCACAGAGCGCTGGCGGCGTAGGCCAGGATCGGCGTGATCGACGGCGTGGCAAATGCCAGCACGAAACTGCCGTACAGCACCACGCCGCACAGCGCACCGGCGCAGGCCGATGGCAGGCGGCCGATTGTTGCATTTCGGCGCTGCGCCACTGTGCCAAAGGCGGCGATGCATATGCCCAGCACCAGCGCGCCAAATAGATACAGGGTGGCAGCGGCGCCGATCGGCTCCGCATCGGTGGCGGCCATCGACGGTACGGCGCAGGCCGCTACCACGGCAAAACCGGCGGCAAACAACAGTGGTCTCATCTTCCTGCTTTCACATAGTAGACGGCATAGCCGACGGTTTCGCGCGGCACGGAATACAGGTCGCGCAGTTCGAAGTAGGGCGCGTGCACGTTGCCGCTGACGGCGATGCCGGCCCGTTCCAAGGCCAGCCGGAAGCGTGGGACGTGAAAATACTGCGTGGCCACCATGGCCGTCCGCCAGCCCTGCGCGCGCATCAGAATGGCCGCGTTGTGCGCCGTGGCTTCCGTGGTCCAGCCTTGATTGTCCTCGATGATGGCGCTGGCCGGTACGCCGCGCGACCGCAGGTAGCGCGCCATGGAAGCGGCCTCGTCGAACCCTTCCTTGCCCGTCGCCCCGCTGACGAGGATGCGCGGCGCCCTGTGTTCCTGGAACTGCTTTACAGCCGCGTCGAGCCGCGCCTGCAGGCGGGGGCTGGGCGTGCCGTCCGGCATGATGGTGTTGCCCGGCACGACGATGACGTCGGCGGGGGCTTCCTTGTCGTTGAGTCCTGCCAGCACCAGGGTGGCGGTGGCCAGCAGGAAAATCATTAGCGCCAGCAGGGCGCCTATTATCAATCTACGCATCGTCATGCATCCGGCAAGTTTTTTCGTGAGCGCGACTGTAGCAGATCGCGTGCCGGTTTGACTGTTCCCAAGCCGGCGCAAACGGCCTGCCTTCCGTGCCAAGCTTGGTGATCAGGCAAGCTTGGCCTGCCCACCCAGCATTGGAGAACCCGCATGACAGCCATTTCCAGCCTGTTGATCGCCATGGCCTTTGCCGCACAGTCGGGCCAGTACGAAGCTGCGGGCCAGGATGAGCGCCAGGAGCGGGCGCAGCGTGGCGAGGATATCCAGCTTGTGTGTTACGGCGAGGCGGAGAAGACCACACTGGAAAACCATTCCGGCATGGAATGGGATGACGACAAGCACAAGTATGTGCAGAAATCCACCCTGGAGACAGGCAAGAGTCATTTCGATACGGCCGTCAATGTCAGCGTACAGGGCAGCGCGGCGCAGATCCGCTTGCCGAAACAGCTGGTGCCGCCTATCCACGGCGACAGCAACAATGGCTGGTGGGACTTGATGGACCTGGTCGTCGGCCACGACGAGATACGTGGCCGTTTCCAGCTCAATAGCCTGAACCGTCCCACCGTGGTGATCAACCGCCGCAGCGGCGTGATCACGGTCGACGGCATGATCAAGTTCAGCGGGCGCTGCGACGCCGATGACGGGCACCGGCGCTTTTAGTCACGCTATCAGACAGCGGA
Organism: Janthinobacterium sp. AD80; assembly: GCF_002878455.1. Taxonomy (GTDB): domain Bacteria; phylum Pseudomonadota; class Gammaproteobacteria; order Burkholderiales; family Burkholderiaceae_D; genus Janthinobacterium. The sequence goes on along the minus strand of NZ_NRDQ01000020.1, from coordinate 72,276 downwards.
AGCAGCCTTGCGCGCGCGCTGGTTCGACAGATAAATATTGTCCATTTCCAGCGGCTTGCCTTCGCGCACGGCAACGAGCCAGTCCTGCGTGCTGGCCACGGCGGCGAAATTCGAGTGGAATACGGTGCTGAACACGCGGTGGATGTCTTCGGCGCTGGCCGTGCCGCCCGCATTCGCGTACGACAGGGTGCCCGTGGCGTCCTGCAGGAATTCCACCTGCAAGCCATCGTGCGCGGCCTGGTAGATGGTGGCAGCGTCGCAGTTGTGCGTCATGTAACCGATCACCGTCAATGTGTCGATGCCGCGGCCCTCCAGCCAGGCGCGCAGGTCCGTGCCCGCAAAGGCGCTGCCCATGGCCTTGTTGATGTGGTGGTCAGCCTGGAAGGCGGCCACTTGCGGGTGCAGCTGCCAGCCATCGCTGCCTTTGGCAAAGATGGGCGAGGCTTCCGGCGCATCGTGCTGGACGACGATCACGGGCACGCCGGCGGCGCGCGCGGCGGCCATGGCTTGCACAATGTTGGGCAGGGAAATGTCGACGGACGGATATTCGATGGGCATGTCGCCCGTGAAGTATTCATTTTGCACGTCGATGACGAGCAGGGCGCGGCGTGGGGTGCTGGACATGGGTTCTCCTTGAGTGGTTGAAAGAGGAAACAGCTCCTCGATACAGCCATTTTCGGCCCGCGCGGCGCAAACAAAAAGTGGCCCGAAGGCCTATCTGCGATAAAATTGGGCCATGCCTACCTTTCTTGCCCCTAGCGCCCCCCTGACCGTGGCCGTGATCGCCTTCGACGGAATGACGCCATTTCATCTGTCCGTGCCTTGCCTGGTGTTCGGCGAACAATTTGACGAGCCTGGCTTGCCGCGCTTCAGCGTGCGGGTGTGCGCGGCCGATGCCTTGCCGCTGCGCACGCCTGCGGGTTTCAACATCACGCCCGAGTTCGGCCTCGAAGGCTTGCATGGCGCCGATATCGTCATCATGCCGGCCTGGCGCGACGATTGCAGCGCGGCGCCGGAAGCCCTGGTCGCGGCCTTGCAAGCGGCCAGCGCGCGCGGTGCGCGCATGGTGGGCCTGTGCCTGGGGGCGTTTCCCCTGGCGCAGGCGGGCTTGTTGGACGGCAAGAGCGCGGCTACGCACTGGGGCATGGCCGATCAGCTGGCGGCACGCTATCCGAAAGTCAAGGTCGCGCGCCAGGTGCTGTACGTGGACGATGGCGGCGTGCTGACGTCGGCTGGCGTGGCCGCCGGCCTCGATTGCTGTCTGCACCTGCTGCGCCAGCTGGCCGGCGCCGAGGTGGCCAACCGGGTGGCGCGGCGCTTGCTGGTGGCGCCACACCGGCAGGGCGGACAGGCGCAGTTCATCGAGCGCCGCTGCCCGTGTCCGGCAGCGAAGGGCGCTTCGCCGAGGTGCTGGCCGGCGTGACGGCCAGCCTGGGCCAGGCGCACAGCATCGATGCGCTGGCCGAGCGGGCCGCCATGAGCCGGCGCAACTTTACCCGCCATTTCCGCCAGGCGACGGGCACGTCCTTCAAGCAATGGCTGCTGAACCAGCGCCTGGCGCATGCGCAGGGCCTGCTGGAAAAAAGCGCGGCCTCCATCGATGTGGTGGCGCAGGAGGCGGGCTTCGGCACGGCCCTGTCGCTGCGCCAGCATTTCCGCGCGCACTTGCAGACCTCGCCGTCGGCCTACCGCAAGCTGTTCCGGCAGCAGCTAGGGCCGGTCGGGGAAAGCTAGCCGTGCCGGGTCACGGCCGCCTTCGGCCAGCTGCGCGCTGACCGCGATCTGGCGCGCGAGGAAGGTGGCCGCATCGTAGCCGTAGCGTTCCTGGAACGAGACAGTTTCCGCGCCCATCAGTTCCGCATAGGTTTGCATCAGGGTCAAGGCGCAGCGCACATTGTTTTGCTCTAGATAGGTGTCGATGGCGGCCAGCAGCACGCGATACTCCGCGTTTTCCTTGCTGCCGCCAAAGTGGAACGACAGCTGCCCGCAGGCGCGCCAGATGGGATCAGTCGCCGTGTCCGGCAACGTTTGCGTGCGCAGCCATTGCAGGGCTTTCAACGGCGGGCCGCCAAACGATGGGGGGGAAATGATGGCCTGGATGGCTACCCTGACGGCGTCATCCATTCTTCCCGCGCGCACGTACTGGCCGTGCAGCAGCACCAGCGCTTCCGTGTATTCGGGCAAGATGGCCAGCGCCGCTTCCAGCAGCGCGATGGCGGCTGCCGGGTTTTGCTGCGCAATCCATTCTTTCGCTGCCAGGCAGGCGCCGCGCGGCGAGGCGGGGTCGTCGGCCAGCGTTGGCGTGCCGACATACTCGTCGTCCGCTGCCGCATAGCCTTGCAGGAAGGCGGCCAGGCTGGAAAAATGCGGCTGCAGCCGCCATTCGTCGTGCCACGTTTCGACCACGATCGGTTCGCTGGCCTCGCGGCCGATGGGCCAGTACAGGCCGAAGGTGTCGCCATTGCCCAGTGCGCCTTCGGCAAAGGGAATGAAGCCGAGCGGCGGGTAGGCGGTGCTGTATTGCCAGTCTTGCTCCAACGAAATGTGGGCCAGGTTTGCAGGGAGTTGCATGGAGGTCGGGTGTGAAAAAAATGCCAGTGTAAAACAAGTGCGCGCTCACCGGCGTTCCCCATGGCAAGGCATGGCGGCATGCGGCGCCGCGCCGATGGCCGATGGCTGAACTGCTAAAATACGGGCTTCTTCGCGCCAGGCGAATTCCCCATGTCCAGCACAGCACACCCAGCAATTGACCTCAGCTTTCGCAGCTATCGGGACATCGGCGCGCCGAACCGGCATGACTTCGTGCAACTGGTGCTGCCCGTGTACGGCCAGTTGCAGCTGGACATCGACGGCAGGCAGGGGAAAATCGATGCGCAGCGGGGCGTGGTGATCGCCGCCAGCACCTGGCACGCGCAGCATAGCCAGGTGGCCAACCACTCCATCATCCTCGACGTGGGGGCGGCGGCCGTGGCGCGCGGCGGCTGGCAGCGCTTGCTGGAGGGGCCCTACACGGCGATCGGGCCAGGCGCCCGCAAGCTGATCGAATATCTGGGCCTGATGGCGCAGCAGCAGGCGCTGACGCCGGCCGTCATCCATGGCTGGACGCCGCTGCTGCTCGATACCCTGCTGCTGCCAGGGCCGCAGGCCCGCTCGCGGCTGGCTGCGCTGATGGTTCGCGTGCAGGCCGAGCCGGGCTTGCCGTGGTCGACGGCATCGATGGCGCGTTTCGCCAACCTCAGTATTAGCCGCTTGCATGCACTGTTCCGCGAGGAAATGGATACCAGTCCGCATGCCTGGCTGCAACAGCAGCGCGTCGCGCGCGCCTGCGACTTGCTGGCGACAAGCGACGCCAGCATTGCCGAGATCGCGCTGGCCACCGGCTTTTCCGAGCAGAGCGCGCTGACGCGGGCCATGCGCGACAGCATCGATGCCACGCCGGCCGCCTACCGGCGCCAATCTCGCGAGACGCCGTCAAAAACGCAGTAGACTCCGCCAAGAAACGGCGCGCCGGACCCGCCACAATCTCCTTTTCAGGAGATAGAAAATGATTCAAGAGAACAAGACCGGGCTGGGAATCATGGCCGGCATCGGCGCGGGCGCGCTGTGGGGACTGGTGTTCCTGGCGCCGGCACTGCTTCCCGCCTTCCAGCCGCTGGAATTATCGGTGGGACGCTACCTGGCGTACGGCCTGATCGCGGCCGCGCTGATCGCGCCGGCATGGCGGCGTCTGCTGCGCACATTGACCTGGCGCGAGTGGCGCGCACTGGTCTGGCTCAGCCTGACAGGCAATATCGTGTATTACGTGCTGCTGGCCAGCGCCGTGCAGACGGGCGGGGTGGCGATGACGTCGATGGTGATCGGCCTGCTGCCGCTGGTCGTCACCGTGGTCGGCAGCCGCGAGCGCCATGCCGTGCCGCTGAGCAAACTGATCCCTTCGCTGTTGCTGAGCGCGGGCGGGCTGGCCTGCATCAGCTGGCAGTCGCTGGCCGCTCCCGGCCATGCATCCTGGCTGGGGCTGCTGTGCGCGCTGGCGGCGTTGCTGTCGTGGACGGTGTATGCGGTCGGCAATCGCCGCTGGCTGGGGCAGCTGCGCGCGGTCTCGGCGCAGGAATGGAATCTGTTGACGGGCGTGGTCACGGGCGCCGTGGCGCTGCTGCTGGCCATTCCTGTCTCCATGGCGGCCACCGGCCAGCATGGCGCCACGGCCTGGCTGCGGTTTACGGGTGTCGTCATGGGCGTGGCGCTGCTGTGTTCCGTGGTCGGCAACGGCTTGTGGAACCATGCCAGCCGCCTGCTGCCGCTGACGATGGTGGGGCAGATGATCGTCTTCGAATTCCTGTTTGCCTTGCTGTATGGCTATGTCTGGGAGCAGCGCTGGCCCACGCCGGTGGAAGCGGCGGCGGCGATGCTGCTGCTGGCGGGCGTGCTGGCGTGCGCGCTGGCGCATCGGGTGGAGCAGCCGGCCGCAGCTGTCTGCCCGTGATCAGCGTCCGCTGCCATGCGCGTTCAGCAGGCGCAGCGTCGTGATGGTGGTCATCAGGTCGGAGAAGGACTCGGCGTGCATCTTGCGCATGACGCTGGCGCGGTGCAATTTGACCGTATGCTCCACAGTGCCCAGTTCGGCTGCGATCTGCTTGTTCAGCCGGCCGGATACCACCAGTTCCATGACTTGGCGTTCGCGCTTTGTCAGGCTGCCCAGCCGCAATTCGATCGAGCGCAGCAGCGCCTGATCCGCGATCAGCCTGCGGTTTAGCGCCAGCGCCAGTTTCACGGCGTCGAGCAGGCGCAGGGCGTCGACGGGTTTGGTCAGAAAATCAAACGCGCCCAGTTTCATGGCCTTGACGCTGCTGGCCACGTCGCCATCGCCAGTCAGGAAAATGACCGGCAGCAGCGACTCGCAACGTAGCAGGTGTTCTTGCAACAGGGAACCGGACATGGCGGGCATGGACAGGTCAAGCACAATGCAGCCCGCTTGCTGCAAGTCGGCGCTCGCGAGAAAATCTTCCGCCGAAGAACATGCCTGGACATGGTAGCTGCCGCACGACAGGATTCTTTCCAGCGCCCGCAAAATGAACGGGTCGTCATCGACGAGGAAAACGCAGGGCGTGGCGGTGGCGGCGTTATTCATCGGTGGGAATGGTGAATTCAATGATGGAACCGAAGGGGTAAGAGGCGCGGGCCCAGATCTCGCCATAATGGGCCACGATGATTTTCTTGCAGATGTTCAGGCCCAGCCCCATGCCGCCCTCCTTGGTGGTGTAGAAGGCATCGAATATTTTCTCGTGATGTTCGGGCGGCAAGCCGACGCCCGTATCGCTGACGGTAAACAGCGCATATTTCCCCAGATAGCGGCGGACCGACAGGTAGACGCATTTGCGTTCGTCCGGCTGGTCCTTGACCGCTTCAATCGCATTCGACAGCAAATTGATCATGACTTGCTGAATCTGCACCAGGTCGCCACTGATGGAGAGCGCATGGTCGCCATATTCGCTCAGGCGGATGTTTTTGAGGCGCAAGTCATGCTGCAGAAACTGGCGCGCACTGGCCAGCACATCATTGACAGGGATGCTGCCGGTCACGCGTTTGCCGGGGTACAGCAGGCGCCTGATTTTCGTGATCACCGTGGCAGCCAGCTTCGCCTGGTCGATGATGTCGCGCGTGATGGCCAGCTGCGCCGATTCATTCAAATGCCGGTTCCTGAGCATGAACTCGGTCGCCTGGGCATTGCTGAGGATCGCCGTGAGCGGCTGGCTTAACTCGTGGGCGATGGCGCCGCACAATTCACCGGCCAGGGTGACGCGCGACAGGTGCAGCAGCTTGAGTTCGTTGTCCTGCAGCGCGATGGTCGATTCCAGTTCGCGCGACCTGGCCAGTTCCATCTCCCGCCGCATGGTTTTCATGGCATGGGCGATGGAGAAACTCAGGGCGACCACGGAAAAAATCGTGCTTTCCGCCAGGTAGAAATTACGTTCAAACAAATGCTGGGAGCTGAAGAGATTATCCAGGCTGAGCAGTTTTAATGACAGCGAAGTGCCGAGCGGCAAAAAGGCGACCAGCAAGAAAATGGCATGCGTATTTTTATCCAGGCACAGGCGTATGGTGAGTATCAGCAAGATGCCGATATTAAATAGCACTAGCACGGCATTGGCAGCATGGCCCGCCGCATGGCCAAGCAGGAATGCCAGCGGGGAGATGAGCAACAGTATGATGGTAATGATGTGATAAATTTCCATCAGAATGTTGGGCGGCTGCTCCGACATTTTTAGGTATATTTTTGCGAAAACAAAAAAGAAGAACATGCATAGCGCAAAGGAGAATGGCAGCAGGGGATTATTGAAATCCGGTTGTTTTGGATGAATGAATTCCGTGCTGACGCCATAATAAACGCAGGTGTTAATAATCAGCAGCATGAGAAACACTGCGTAGATAATGTGGATTTTCTCTTTGGTTGAAATAAATAGAAACACGCTGTAAATGCAGAAGGCCAGTAGGCAGCCAAAATACATGCCTGTCAACAGGTGCTCCCTGGACTTTTCCAGGGAAAACGCATCGCTGGTCTGCACGGCAAGGTTCAGGGGTTCCTGAAAGCCGTCAAAACTGGCCAGCCTCGCATATACGGCCAGTCGTTGCCCGGCCGCCATCGTCAAGGGCAGTGACAAGGTCAGCGATTTTTGATAGCGGAAATTGAAATCGCGCCTGTCGCCGCTGCGGACGCTTGTCAGTAGCCGCCCGTCGGTCCGGTCCAGCACATGCCAGTCTACGTAGTCCTGCAGGGGCGTGCCCAGGTCGATGGTCACTGGCAGCGCCTGCTGGCCTGAGTTGTCCAGATTGAACCTGATCCACCAGCAGGCGCCGGTGAAGCCGAAATTGGACGCCTGGCCCGTCACCGTGGTCCAGTGGGCGCTGTGCCTGGTCTCATCGAATTGTTGCTCGCATGTTTTGTCTTCCAGCACCTGGTAATGCCGCAGCCTGCCCAGGTCCGCCGCTTGCGCGACATCCAGCGAGGCCGCTTCCGGCACCCGGCCATGCGCCGCCAAAGCGCATATGCCGATCAGTAGATAAAAGATGAAGCAACGAATAAGCAGGCGGTAATTTTTATTGCAGGTATTTTCCTTGCATTCCCTAAAAAGCAACATTGTATTTATTCCCATGCATGAAGCGATTTAGCTGAAAGCTCAGCGTGTGATCGTACGGCTTCCGTGTGCCTTTATCAATAGAACCAAGGTGTAGTACCACTTAATTGATGACAAATGTACCGTGTAGTAATTGAATTTCCAAGTGGAAATATTTTCTGGCTATGGTGAATAAGAAAATATTAATAAAATTTAATTTACTTAAATACATGCTTGCTTAAATGGGAAGTATGGCTTTGTTATCGATCATGACCATGCGGGGAGTTGGGATGCGTGCATTGCACAGGAAGATGGCGGAAATAGGCAGGGTGGTACATGCCGGCGCACATGATACTTCGCAGCAACGATATTTTCATCGGGAATTAAAGTCGCCGAGTCTTGCATTGCAATGCATGGCCTTGATTGGCGTGCTGGCAACTTATGCCATGGCCAGCAGCTTGTTGTATGCGCTGGGAATGGAATTTGTTGTCTGTGTCACCGGTGTTTTGCTGGGAATTGCAATCAGCAGCATGGCGCGCAATTTGCGTTATTTGAATGTCGGCGGACTGGTGACCACCATTTTTTCATCCATCGCTTTTCGCATGCTGCTGTCGGCCAGCGGTCTCGGCGATTACTGGGTCTTCCCCCTGGGTGTACTGATGACCTTGTCCATTTCCGCCATCGCCAGCGATCCCTTGACCTATCTGATCCTGATCCTGGTGGCGTGGCTGTTACTGGGATTGGGTGGTTTCGAGCAGGCGCTGCTGGCCAGCGGCGACTGGTCGCTCTTGTATGCGGCAGCGGCGGTGGTGACCGGTTTGCTTTTCAGCAGCTGTTTTTTTCGATTGCGCTATTCGAATCATGTCGCCACGGCGCGCCTCGAAGATATGGCTTACCGCGATTATCTGACAGGCATACCGAACCGCCGCTGTTTTCTCGATGCGCTGCATGCGGTCATGAATGATGGCAAGCCCCCGCACGGTTATCTGCTGATGGCCGATGTCGATGATTTTAAAAAGATCAACGATGAACTGGGACACGAGGCAGGCGATATCGTCTTGCGCGAACTGGGGCAGATTATTGCCGCGGCGGCGGGCACTTTTCCGCACGGGCGCATCGGCGGCGAGGAGTTTGCCATGCTCATCGATGGCGACCTGGCCTGCGTGGCGCGCGTGGCGGAACAGCTGCTGGAGGCGGTGCGGCGCTTGGCCGTGGTCCAGCGGGGCGTGACCATCAGCGTCGGCATCGCGCGTGTACAGGGGCCTGTCCTGGCGGACAGCTTCCGGCACGCCGATGAGGCGCTGTATGAAGCGAAATTGTCCGGCAAGGATTGCGTCGTCTTTCATGGCGGCGCGTCCGGCCAGGGGCAGGCCAGCGCAGGCAGGGAAATGCATCAGAAATCAGGCGGGTAACCGCCGCTCCACACAGGGAAAATGATATGAACATCCGTACGATCAAGGGTAAATTGGCCATGGCGTTCGCCGGACTGGCGCTGATGGTGCTGGCCGTTTCCGGGCTTTCCATCACATCGCTGCTCGATGCGAATGCGCGTTTTGATTCCTACCTGAGCGAAACGAATGCCCGCTCGGTGCTGGTCACCAAATTGCAGGAGGCGGTCGACAACCGGGCGATTTCCGCGCGCAATCTGCTGCTGTTTACGAATGCGCAAGATATCGCACAGGAAAAAGATCGGGTTGCCGACGCTCATGCCCGGGTGCAAGCGTCGTTGGGGCAATTGCAGCGCAGTGCGGCGCAATCGACGGAAATTACAGAGACAGCTACCCGGCTGATACGCGAAATGGAAGCGGTGGAAGCCCAGTATGGCCCGGTGGCCCTGTCCATTGTCGAGCTGGCCTTAACGGGCCAGCAGGCTGCCGCCATCGACAAGCTGAACCGCGAATGCCAGCCGCTGCTCATGCGCCTGGAAAAGACTACCGGTGAATATGCGCGCTATGCCGAGAGCCGGGCCGAAGTGCGCTTGCTGGCAGGCAAGCAGGCGTTTGCCAGCCAGCGCAACATACTCGTGGGCGTTTGCCTGCTGGCATTTATTGCCGCCGGCGCCGCTGGCGTGTGGATCGCCCGCACCTTGTTCCGCTCGCTGGGCAGCGAGCCGGCACTGCTGGGCGCCGCGGCGCAAAAGGTCGCCGACGGCGATTTGCGCCTGGCCGTTGACCATGCCGTGGCACCGGCCGGCAGCGTCATGCATTCGCTGGTGGCGATGCAGGCTGCCCTGGCGGCGATGGTGGGGCAGGTGCGGCAGGCATCGCAGACGATCTCTACGGGGTCCGCGGAAATCGCCATGGCCAATACCAGCCTGAGCTTGCGTACCGAGGAGCAGGCATCGAGCCTGCAGCAGACGGCGGCGTCAATGGAGGAATTGACGGGCGCGGTCAGCAACACTGCGCACGCGGCCAGCAAGGCTGCGGAACTGGCCACGTCCGCATCGCAAGTGGCCAGCCGTGGTGCCGACGTGGTCGCCCGGGTGGTGCAGACCATGACTGCGATCAATGCTGGCTCGCAACGCATTGCCGATATTCTCGGTACCATCGACGGCATTGCCTTCCAGACTAATATCCTGGCCTTGAATGCTGCGGTCGAGGCGGCCCGCGCGGGTGAGGAAGGACGGGGGTTTGCCGTGGTCGCCAGCGAAGTGCGCAACCTGGCGCAGCGCAGTGCGGTGGCAGCCAAGGAAATCAAGGTCTTGATTGACGCCTCCGTGGCCAGCGTGGCGTCTGGCAGCCGTCTGGTGCAGGACGCAGGCGTGACAATGGATGAAATCGTCGATAGCGTCGGCCATGTGGTGGCCATCATCGGCGAAATCAGCGCTTCTGCCAGCGAGCAGAGCGATGGCATCGGCCAGGTCAATGTGGTGGTGAGCCAGCTCGACCGCATGACGCAGGAGAATGCGGCGATGGTGGAGCAAACGGCGGCGGCCGCCGATCAGCTGAAGGACCAGGCCATACAGATGGCGGCGCTGGTTGGCACGTTCAGGATCGGCGACGATGTGCATGATGGGAAGGGCGGGGCGCTCAAGGCGGTTGCCAGGAGCAGTGGCGCGCGCCAGCTCGGGCTTGGCGCCGTCGCCGCGCCACAGGCTGGCTGATTGTCATGGACGCTGCTGGCCGGCGCGGCGACGACCCGGGCGCTTGCGACGCTGCTGGCCCTGTCGTGGCGGGGGAAGGGCGAGACGCTTCAGTCGCGCTCCGGCACCGGCACGTTGAAACCGTTCAGCGTGGTCGAGACCAGCGCATACAGGCCCACCAGATAGATCAGCTCGTTGGTGCCGTGCTGGCCAAAGGTCGCCAGTGCCAGCCGGTACAGCGGCTCCGGCAAGGTGCCGCCGCCGCTGAGCGCATAGGCCAGGTCGTAGGCGATGCTTTCCTGCTTGTCCAGGTCGACCGGCTTGACGCCGGCCACCAAGGTGGCCAGGCGTTCGGCCGGCATGCCTTCGCGCTCCGCGACGGCGATGTGGGCATAGATTTCATAGGCCGCGTTGTAGCGCGCGCCCACCACCAGGATGGCGATCTGGCGCACCTTCTCGGGCAAGCTGGCATTGGCCGTCATGGCCAGGGTCAGGTCCCAGATGGCCTTGCCGATGGCCGGTTCGTGCAGCCACGGATTCCACGGACCCATCAGGGCGCCGTCGTCGCGCACGGCGATGAAATCGTTGAAATTGCTGCTGATGCCCAGGCGCATGGCGTCATACAGCGGCTGTTGTTCTGGTGTCAGGTCTTGCGGAGCGATCAGGGGCAGGCGCATGCAAACTCCTTGCTGGGGTGGTGGACGGCGGGACGCCGGAGCCGCAACCAGTATAGCCAGCCTGGCTGGCAGCGTGCTTGCGCTGTCGTGCGCGGACCACCGCCCGCCCCAGGCCTGCGCCGATGGGCAGCTACTTTCTCGGCTCGTGTATGCGGAATTTCCTGACGATGCCCGCCTGGTCGAACATGACGGCCACTTCGCGCGTGCCTTTCTGGCCCAGCAGGGGGATCAGGCGCGTCACGTTGGGCGTTTGCAGCTGGTTCTTGTAGACCCAGACTTCATAGCCGGGATCGAAGCTGACCACGGTGGCGTTGCCCAGGGCCGCATCGAGGTCGAGGCGGGTGGTCTTGCCGACGGTAATGTTCTGATAGATGGCGCCATTGTCCGGCGCGCGGTTGACTTTGTATTCACTGGCGGTGCACATGGCAACAGCCAGGCCCGCAAGGCAGGAAAATGCCAGTTTCATGAATGTGTTCATACGGACTCCCAGTGTGCATCACTGCTTCCAATCTCAGAGGGGACGGGCGTGATGTCAGGACTGGAGTGTGCTTGCGAAGCAGGCAATGTGCTACCAGATTATACAAAGTCGCAAAATGCGATGCCATCGGTACTGGCAGACGGTACGTTCAGCGCTTCTGCAGCACCTCGGTCGAGAGCGCCAGCGTTTCCTTGATTTCTTCCATTACCACATAGCTTTTCGATTGCGCGGCGCCGGGCAGCTGCAGCAGCATGTCGCCCAGCAATTTGCGGTACTCGGCCATTTCGTGGATGCGCGCCTTGATCAGGTAATCGAAGTCGCCCGACACCAGGTGGCATTCCTGCACCTCGGGAATCTGCAGCACTTCGCGGCGGAACTGCTCGAAGGCGGATGCGGATTTTTGATTCAAGGTAATCTCGACAAAGACCAGCAGCTTGGCGCCCAGCGCGGCCGGGTTGACCTTGGCGTGGTAGCCGGTGATGACGCCGTCGCGCTCCATGCGCTTGACCCGCTCGATGCAGGGCGTGATGGACAAGCCTACCTGTTCACCGAGGTCTTTCATCGAGATGCGGCCGTCCTGTTGCAGGATGCGCAGGATGTGGCGGTCCAGCTTGTCGAGGCCACGTGCCGATTCTTTAAGGATTCTCATGATTTATTGCTGAATATCTCGATTTATACGTGAACAAATACTGGCTCTTTCCCAATATGATAGCGGTTAATCTGGCACTAGCCATAAATATAATTGAGGAAACTATGCGTATTGTGATTCTGGGTAGCGGCGTCATCGGCGTCACCAGTGCTTACTATCTGGCCAAGGCAGGACATGAAGTGACCGTCATCGACCGCCAGCCCGGCCCGGCACTGGAAACCAGCTTCGCCAATGCAGGGCAGATCTCGCCCGGCTACGCTTCGCCGTGGGCCGCCCCCGGCATTCCCTTGAAGGCCGTGAAGTGGATGATGCAGCGCCACGCGCCGCTGGCCATCTCGCTCGACGGCAGCGCCGCCCAGCTCAAATGGATGTGGCAGATGTTGCGTAATTGCACACCGGAAGCCTACGCCGTCAACAAGGAACGCATGGTACGCCTGGCCGAATACAGCCGCGACTGCTTCAAGGTCTTGCGCGCCGAGGCGGGCATCAGCTACGAAGGCCGCCAGCAAGGCACGATGCAATTGTTCCGTACCGAAAAACAGTACCACGACGCGTCGAAAGACATCGAAGTGCTGAAGGATGCGGGCGTGCCGTTTGAAGTGCTGCAGCGCGACGAGCTGTCGCGCGCGGAACCGGCCCTCGAAGCCGTCAAGGACAAGCTGTTTGGCGGTTTGCGCCTGCCGAACGATGAAACGGGCGACTGCCAGCTGTTTACCACGCGCCTGTCGGAAATGGCCGTGGCGCTGGGCGTGAAGTTCCGCTATGGCGTGTCCATTGATGCGCTGCTGACGCAGGGCGACGAGATCGCCGGCGTGCAGTGCGGCGCGGAAATCGTCAAGGCCGATTCCTATGTGGTGGCACTGGGTTCCTACTCGACGGGCTTCATCAAGCCCTTGCTGGACATTCCCGTGTATCCATTGAAGGGCTATTCGATCACCGTGCCCATCGTCAACGCGGCCAAGGCGCCCGTGTCGACCATCCTCGATGAAACGTATAAAATCGCCGTGACGCGTTTCGACGACCGTATCCGCGTGGGCGGCATGGCGGAAATCGCCGGCTACAACCTGGCCCTGAATCCGCGCCGCCGCGAAACCCTGGAAATGGTCGTCAACGACCTGTTCCCCGGCGGCGGCAACACGGCCGAAGCAACCTTCTGGACGGGCTTGCGCCCGATGACGCCGGACGGCACGCCCATCGTCGGCCGCACGCCGCTGCGCAACCTGTTCCTGAACACGGGCCACGGCACGCTGGGCTGGACCATGTCCTGCGGTTCGGCGCAATTGCTGGCAGACCTGATGTCGTCGAAAAAGCCGGCCATCCTGGCCGACGACCTGTCCGTCAGCCGCTACAGCGGCGCGCAGGGCAATACCAAACTGCAACACGCGGTGGCCTGAGATGGCGGCCAGCATGCCTCCGAAAGAGCGTAGCGGCGCCATCCTGACGGTGGATCTCGATGCCGTGCGCGCCAACTACCGCTTGCTGCGCGACAAGGCGCATCCGGCCGCCTGTTCGGCCGTCGTGAAGTCCGACGCGTATGGCCTGGGCGCCGCGCAAGTGGGCGCGGCCCTGTATGAAGAAGGCTGCCGCCATTTCTTCGTCGCCCACCTGGAAGAGGGCATCAGCCTGCGTCCGCACGTGGCGCCCGACGCGGCCATCTTCGTATTGCATGGTCCGCCCGTCGATACGGAAGGCGAATTCACGTCGCATGGCCTGACACCCGTGCTCAACAGCGAGCCGCAGGTGGCGGGCTGGCGCAAGCATGCGCAGGCGCTGGGCACGACCCTGGACGCCATCGTGCAGGTGGACACGGGCATGTCGCGCATGGGCTTGTCGCCGCGGGAAATCGATGGCTGGCTGGCCGACGAACATTTCCTTGACGGTATCTTGGTGCGCTACATCATGAGCCACCTGGCCTGCGCCGACGAACGCCACAACCCGATGAATGGCGAGCAGCTGGCCCGCTTCACGGCCATCCGTGCCCGTTTGCCGCAATACCGCGCCAGCCTGGCCAATTCATCGGGCATCTTTTTGTCGCCCGATTATCACTTCGATCTGGTGCGCCCGGGCGCGGCCCTGTACGGCATCGCGCCGCACGCCGACGCGCCAAATCCGCTGCGTCCCGTGGTGCGCCTGCAGGGCAAGATCTTGCAGACGCGCACGATTGCCGCCGGCGACCACGTGGGCTACAGCCGCCGCTACACGGCCAGCGAACCGCGCCAGGTGGCCACTGTTTCCGTCGGCTACGCTGATGGCTGGCTGCGCAGCATGAGCAACCAGGGCCTGGCCATCGTCGATGGCGTCAAGGTGCCGCAGATCGGCGCCATTTCCATGGATTCCATCACCCTGGACGTCAGCGCCATCGCCGGCGAACGCGTGGCGCCGGGCAGCCTGGTCGACCTGATCTGTGCCGAACACCCGGTCGACGCCGTGGCGGCCATGGCCAACACCATCGGCTACGAGGTGTTGACGAACCTGGGCGGGCGCTATTACCGCGAATACCAGGGCCTGGCCGGCGCACGCTAGAAGCGTAAATCTGATGCGTATGGCAAGATAGCCCTGTAGTGAGCTTCACTCCAGGGCTATTTTTTCACCATATCGGGGATTTATATGAGTCAATATAACGTTGCAATCATCGTCGGCAGCCTGCGCAAGGATTCCTTCAACCGCAAACTGGCCGACGCGCTTGTCAAGCTGGCGCCACCCGAATTTTCCTTCAAGCATATTGAAATTGGCGATTTGCCCCTGTATAACCAGGACGACGATGGCGCGCAGGCAGAGCAGGTGCTGCGCCTGAAGTCGGACATTTCCGCCTCGCAAGCCTTGCTTTTCCTCACCCCCGAATACAACCGCTCGATTCCCGGCGTGCTGAAAAATGCGCTTGACCATGGTTCGCGCCCGTACGGCCAGAGCGTGTGGGGCGGCAAGCCTGGCGCCGTGCTGGGCGTGTCCGTGGGCGCCACCGGGACGGCGCTGGCGCAGCAGCATTTGCGCAATGTGCTGGCCTACCTCGACGTGCCGCTGCTGGGCCAGCCGGAGATGTTTATCCAGGCCAAGGATGGCCTGTTTGACGAGCACGGCAACATCGGCCCCGCCAGCCTGGGCTTCTTCCAGGGCTGGATGCAGCGCTATGTCGACTGGGTGCGCAAGCATGCCATCCACGCCTGATGCAGGTAGCCTGAAGCGTCACCCTTGATGCATATCAAGGCGGCAACGCATGCCGTTGCCGCCTGTACACAATCCTCTTGCCTGGCTGTCAGAATTTCCATTTTGGCACGTTTTACTCGGTATAATGCGCCCTTTCTTTAGCGCAATACTTTCCATTCTCTGCTGACGCCATGTGGACTAAACCTGTTCTGCGCATGAACTTGCGCCGTTTGATCGTGCTCGTGGCCTTCGCCAGCGCCCTGGTGTCGTTGGCGAACACTTTTTATGCCAGCTACCGCGTGCAGCGCCAGCTGCTGATCGATACCACGCTGGAAGCGAACCACGCGTACGCGAGCAAGCTGGCCAGCACGGCCGAGGATTTTCTGCAGTCGGCGCGCCAGCAGCTGGCCTATAGCGCAGGCAGCCTGCCGTCGCGCATGGACGACGACGCCTGGCTGACGGACGAGGCGCAGCGCCTGCGCCTGCAAACCAACAGTTTTAATTCCGTGCTGATCGTCGATGCCCAGGGCAAGGTGCTGGGCGTCTCGCCGGAAACCCTGGCCCTCAAGCACCGCCACCTCGATTCGGCCGGCGCCGCGCAGGCGCTGCGCGAACGCCGTCCCCTGGTCACGCAGCCCTACATTTCCTCGGCAGGCAACCTGGTGGTGTTCATCTCGCACCCCATCGTCGGCAAGGATGGGCGCTACCTCGGCTATGTGGGGGGCAGCATCTACCTGAAACAGAAAAATATCCTGTACACCATGCTGGGCCAGCATTACTACCGCGACGGTTCCTACCTGTATGTGGTGGACCAGAAGCGGCGCCTGCTGTACCACCCCGATCCGGCGCGCCTGGGCAACCTGGCCGGCAGCAATGAAGTCATCGATGCCATCATCGCGCGGCAGGGCGGCGGCAACCGGCGCATGGACAACAGCCTGGGCGTGGACATGCTGGCCGGCTATGCCGTCATGCCATCGACGGGCTGGGGCATCGTGGCGCAGCGCCCGACGGCCATGACCCTGGCGCCGCTGAACCAGCTGATGGCCAATACGGTCTGGCAGTCACTGCCGATCGCCCTGCTGAGCTTGCCATTCATCTGGTGGCTGGCGAACCTGATTTCGCGGCCCCTGGTGCAGCTGGCCGAGGGCGCGCGGCGCATGGATGCGCCCGGCACGGCCGAGCACATCGCCGCCATCCGCTCCTGGTATGTGGAAGCGGCGCAGATCAAGAAAGCCCTGCTGAAAGGCCTGGCGCTGCTGCAGAACAAGATCGGCAAGCTGAAGACCGACGTGCAGACGGACCCGCTGACGGGCCTGTCGAACCGGCGCGGCATGGCGGCGGCGCTTGATGCCTGGCAGGCGCACGCACGGCCGTTCTCCGTCATCGCCATCGATATTGACCATTTCAAGCAAGTCAACGACCAGTGGGGCCACGCCGTGGGCGATGATGTCATCCTGCGCCTGGCCCAGCTGATGCGCGCCTGCTCGCGCGATGCCGACGTGCTGTGCCGCAACGGCGGCGATGAATTCATCATGCTCTTGCCCGATGCCGACCTGGACGTGGCCCTGCAGGTGGCCGAGCGCCTGCGCGCCAAGGTGGCGGCCGCCGTGATTCCCGGCGCGGGCGCCGTCACGGTCTCGCTGGGCGTGGTGTCGTCGGAGCAAGATGCCGGCAAGGCTGGCGGTGCGGAGGCCGTGCTGCTGGCGGCCGATGCGGCCCTGTATGTGGCCAAGGAAAATGGCCGCAATTGCGTGGGCATCACGGAGCCGGCCTGACAGGCGTGCCGTGCGGCATAAACTGACCCGCTGTTTTCTGTTGCATCTGAATCTGTCCGGTTTGCCCGCCAGCGCTTACCATGTGGCCTTGAGAAGCATAACGGGAACCATGGACATGGCAAGGTTGGAAATTAATGACGTTTGAGCAAGAACTTGGCATCCGCTGCGAGGTCGCTGGCCAGTTGCACCCGCTGGCCTTCCTCGGCTGCCGCGGACTCAACTATGGTCAGCACAGCGTGCTGCCGCTGCACCCGTTTCGCCTGAGCGTGCCGGAAGCGGCGCTGGCGTGCCTGCTCGACGAACCGTTCAACAGTTTCGTGCAGGATTGCCGCGAAGACGACCTGCAGGACGAGGAAAGCGACTTGCCCGAGCTGATGCAGGCCGGCTATCCCGACATCACGGCCATGCTGGCGGGCCACCGGCCGCTGCTGGCCGGCATGCTGGTCGACTTCATGATCAGCGACTTGATGGACGCGATCGGGCGCGCCAGCGGCTACCGGAGCCAGGTTCCACGCTACTGGGGCGACGTGGAGGCGGCGGACAACCGCGCGTACTTCATCGTCAATCAAGTGGAGACTGTCTCTTTCGCCGATGGCCAGGTCATATTCGAAGGGCAGGGCTACTACGGTGTCTACGTCATCTGGCTGACGCACGGCTGCCGGCGCAAATAGGGACTTGACCTTCCTCATGTGGGAAGGTTTATAGTTGTGCCATGAACCGTGCCTTTTTCCGCTCTCTTGCCCGCTCGCTGCTGTGCCTGCTGGCCCTGACGCTGGCCTTGCAGGGCTTTGCGTCGGCCATGCGCAGCTGCTGCGTGGATGAGCTTGCGGTGGCGGTGACGGCCGTGCATGCACAGGTACCAGCGCCAATGTGCCATGACATGGCCGACATGCTGGCGCATGAGCAGCCGATGCCGATGAACATGGCCATGGACGATGGTGGCGCCAGCCATCACGGCCACGATTGCAGCAACCATGGCGCGTGTACCGTGGGCGCCACGGCACCGCCCGGCATGCCCGCCTTGCACGCCCTGACCCTGCGCGCGCCGCCACCGGCGCTGGCGCCCGACTCCCTGTTTGCCGGACACATTCCGTCCGGCCCTGAACGTCCCCCCAGAAGCACGCACTCCGCCTGACCGCCCGTGAACCCGGCGGTGCTGCAGCCGTGCGTCCACGCCCGCTGCTGCATGCCAGCGTTCCACCGCGCGCCCGCCGCGCCATACCTGTCATTCAAGGAAGACCATGAAGCAAATATTCAGCCTCGCGCTGGCTGCCGGTGTTGCGCTGGCCGCCGCTGCGCCGGCCTCTGCCCAATCCGTTGCCGCCCCGCAAGAGGCGCAAGCGCCCGTGCCCGCCACCCAGTACCGTTCCGCCTTCGATGGCTACCGTCCCGCCGCCGAGGACGACGCCACGCCCGACCAGACCTGGCGCGCGCTGAACCAGAAAGTCGGCGACGCCGGCGGCCACATGGGCATGATGAAGATGGATGGCCACACGATGCCCGGTCACAAGATGGAAGGCCACGAGATGGATGGCCACAAGATGGAAGGTCAAAAGAGGGACGCGCACGCCATGCCGATGGACAAGATGCCGACGCAGCACGCCATGCCCCAGCCCGACGCCAAGCCGTCCGGCCAGCCCGCCCCGCAACACCACCATGAAGGACACTGAGATGGGCCGTTTCAACAAATCAACGTGCTTGACGCCGCTGGCGCTGGCGGCCGTCCTGCTGCTGAGCGGCTGCGCCAGCTTCAGCCAGGATGGCGGCATGCAGGCCGTGTCCGCGCTGGCGGACGCCCGCACGGGCGCGCCCGACGCGCTGGCCGCCAAAGATACGGATGACAAGCTGGCGCAGCTGCTGGCCCAGCCCCTGGATGCCGACAGCGCCGTGCGCATCGCCCTGATGAACAACCACGGCCTGAAAGTGGCGCTGGCCGAACTGGGCGCTTCCGAAGCGGACCTGGTGCAGGCGGGGCGCTTGCGTAATCCGGGCCTGTCGTTTGGCCGCTCGCACGGCAGCCACGGCAATGAAATCGACCGCGGCGTGAGTTTCGACCTGGCCGGCTTGCTGACCATGCCCATGCGCCTGAACATCGAGCGCGGCCGTTTCGAGCAAGCCAAACTGCAGGCGGCCGGCAGCGCCGTGCAACTGGCGGCCGACACGCGCCGCGCGTATTTCAACGCCGTCGCCGCCGTGCAGACGGAACAGTTCATGCAGCGGGCGCTCGTATCGGCCGAGGCGGGCGCCAAACTGGCCACGCGCTTGCAGCAGGCGGGCAACTGGAGCCGCCTCGACCAGGCGCGCCAGCAAGTGTTTTACGCCGATGCCGTGAGCGACCTGGCGCGCGCCCGCCACCAGGCCACCGCCACGCGCGAACACCTGACGCGGCTGCTGGGCCTGTGGGGCCGGCAGACGGCGTTTACCTTGCCGCAGCGCCTGCCCGACTTGCCGGCCCAGGCCGTGGAGGCAGGCAATATCGAGGCGCAGGCGATGGAGCAGCGCCTCGACGTGCAAACAGCGAAACTTGACGCGCATGCGACGGCCGATGCGCTGGGTCTGTCCAAGGTGACGGGGCTCGTCAACGTGCTCGACGTGGGCTACACCAACAAGAGCAGCAGCGAGGCACCGCGCGAGAACGGCTATGAGGTGTCGCTGGAGCTGCCCCTGTTCGACTGGGGTTCGGCGCGCAATGCGAAGGCGCAAGCGCTGTATGAGCAGTCGCTGCAGCGTACGGCGGGCACGGCCGTCAAAGCCCGCTCGGAAGTGCGCGAGGCGTATTCCAGCTATCGCACGGCGTATGACCTGGCGCGCCACTACCGCGATGAAGTCGTGCCGCTGCGCAAGACGATCTCGCATGAAGTGCTGCTGCGCTACAACGGCATGCTGGCCAGCGTCTTCGAGCTGCTGGCCGACGCGCGCGAGCAGGTGGCCAGCGTGAATGGCGCCATCGAGACCCAGCGCGATTTCTGGATCGCCCAAACCGAATTGCAATCGGCCATCAATGGCAGCGGCCCAGGTGCGGCCACTGCGGCAAAGGAATAATGATGATCACACGTAGAAACTTTTTCATGAACGCGGGCGCCGTCGCCCTGAGTGCGGCCGCCGTCAGCCGCGTGGGTGCGGCGTCGCTGCCGGAAGCTGTCAGCATGGCCGGCGCGGAGACGAAAGCGCCGCCGCCCCCGCCGAACGGGCGCCCGTACAACCCCGTCGTCACCCTGAATGGCTGGTCCTTGCCCTGGCGCATGAACAACAATGTCAAGGAATTCCATCTGGTGGCCGAGCCCGTCGTGCGCGAACTGGCGCCCGGCATGCAAGCCAATCTGTGGGGCTACAACGGCCAGTCGCCAGGCCCGACCATCGAAGTGGTGGAGGGCGACCGCGTGCGCATTTTTGTCACCAACAAATTGCCGGAACACACCAGCGTGCACTGGCATGGCCAGCGCTTGCCGAACGGCATGGATGGCGTCACGGGCCTGACCCAGCCCGGCATCGCCCCCGGTAAAACCTTTGTCTACGAGTTTGTGGCCAAGCGGCCCGGCACCTTCATGTACCACCCGCATGCGGATGAAATGACGCAGATGGCGATGGGCATGATGGGTTTCTGGGTGACGCACCCGAAAGACCCGAATTTCATGAAGGTGGACCGCGATTTCGTCTTCCTGCTGAGCAATTACGACATCGACCCCGGCAGCTACACGCCGAAGATCATGACCATGACGGATTTCAATCTGTTCACCTTCAACAGCCGCGTCTTTCCCGGCATCGACCCGATGGTCGTGCGCCAGGGCGACAAGGTACGCGTGCGCGTGGGCAATCTGACCATGACAAACCACCCGATCCACATGCACGGCCATGAATTCGAGGTGACAGGCACGGATGGCGGCTGGACGCGCCCCGAGTCGCGCTGGCCCGAAGTCACCACGGACGTGGCCGTGGGCCAGATGCGTGCCGTGGAATTCACGGCCACGGACCTGGGCGACTGGGCCTTCCATTGCCACAAGTCGCACCACACGATGAATGCCATGGGGCATGACGTGCCGACCATGATCGGCGTCGACCACCAGGGCGTGGCGGCAAAGATCAACCAGCTGGTGCCCGGCTACATGGTGATGGGCGAACGGGGCATGGCCGACATGGGCGAAATGCAGATGCCTATCCCCGACAATACCTTGCCGATGATGGCCGGCGACGGCCCCTTCGGCGCCATCGGCATGGGCGGCATGTTTACCACGGTGAAAGTGCGCAAGGACCAGAAACCGGGCGACTACCGCGACCCGGGCTGGTACAAGCACCCTGCCGGCAGCGTGGCCTATGAATGGACGGGCGCCTTGCCGGAACCGGTGCGCGGCCAGGGCGCGGGCAAGCCGGCGGCCCAGGGTGGCGTCGAGATGACGGTGCGCAAGCCGGCAGGTCATAGCGGGCATTGATCGTTTTCTTCAAGGGCTTGCCTAGCATGGCAAGCCCTTGCGCATGTTGCTTTACATCAAGGAATTGTTGGTTAGTGACAATTCGAGCATTTTTTTAACTGTTTTTTCCCTATATTCAAGGCATACGCTGTGTTTATCAGCCACCACCTGGCTTGGGAGGAAACATGTTGAATCAAATGAAAGTGGGCACGCGCCTGCTCGCGGCCTTCTTTTGCGTGGCCCTGATGGGCGCCATCGTGGCCGGCATCGGCATCTTCAACATGGGCAAGATCGACACCATGGCGGGGCAGATGTACAACAATGAACTGCTGGGCCTGTCGTACATCAAGGAAGCGAATATCGCCCTGATCAAGGTGGGCCGCGCACGCAGCAATTTCCTGCTGGCCACCAGCAACGAGGAGCGCGCGGGGCGCCAGGCCGACATCGCCAAATACCTGGAACAGAACAAGAGCAACCTGGCCAAGGCCCAGCCGCTGTTCGTCACGCCGGCGGCCAAGGAACTGTTTGCCCGCTTTGCCACCGTCGAAGCGGAATACGTGAGTACCTTGCAGCAGTCGCTGGTGCTGGCGGCGGCCGAACCGCTGGCGCAGCGCAGCGCGCAGCTGACGGCGCTGCTGACCAAGACGCGCCAGCATGCCGACGAGCTGGACGGCGTGCTGGATAAATTATCCCTGCAGAAAGAAGAACGGGCCAAGGCGGCAGCCGAACAGGCCTCCGGCGTGTACCAGGCCAGCCGCACTTTCATGATCGCGCTGGTGCTCGGCAGCGTGGCGGCGGGGCTGGCACTGGGCGCCTTGATCACGCGCGGCTTGACGCGCCAGCTGGGCGGCGAACCGGCGTACGCCGTGCAGATCGCCGGCGCCATCGCCGAGGGCGACCTGACGGTGGATATCCGCACGGCCAGCCACGACAGCGCCAGCCTGCTGTTCGCGATGAAAACCATGCGCGACAAGCTGGTGGGCATCGTCAGCCAGGTGCGCTCGGGAACGGACACCATCAATACGGCGTCCGGCGAAATTGCCCAGGGCAACCTGGACCTGTCTTCCCGCACGGAAGAGCAGGCCAGTTCGCTGGAAGAAACGGCATCGTCCATGGAAGAACTGACCTCGGCCGTGCGCCAGAACGCGGATAACGCGCGCCAGGCCAATGTGCTGGCCGGCGCCGCCTCGGAAGTGGCGGGCAAGGGCGGCGCGGTAGTGGGGCAGGTGGTGCAGACCATGGAATCGATCAATGCCTCCTCGCGCAAGATCGTCGACATCATCAGCGTCATCGACGGCATCGCCTTCCAGACGAATATCCTGGCCTTGAACGCGGCAGTGGAAGCGGCCCGGGCGGGTGAGGAAGGGCGCGGTTTCGCCGTCGTGGCGGCCGAGGTGCGCAACCTGGCGCAGAGGTCAAGCCAAGCGGCCAAGGAAATCAAGACCCTGATCGGCGACTCCGTCGAGCAGGTGGAAATCGGCTCCAGGCTCGTGCATGACGCGGGCAAGACCATGGACGAAGTGGTCACCAGCGTGCGCCAGGTGGCCGACATCATGCAGGAAATCACGGCCGCCAGCGCCGAGCAAAGCGCCGGCATCGAGCAAGTCAACCAGGCCGTGCTGCAGATGGACCAGGTGACGCAGCAAAACGCGGCTCTCGTGGAAGAGGCGGCCGCTGCCGCCGAATCGCTGCAGGACCAGGCGCAGACCCTGACGGAACTGGTGGGCGTGTTCCGCCTGCATGCCCAGGTCGAGCGCATCGCCGTGCCGCCGGCCAGCAATGTGACGCCGCTGCGCCGGCCTGCCAGCGTGGTGCACCAAGGCGTGCGGCGCCTGGCCTGACCAGGGCCGCCGCCAGCAAGACAGTCGCGGTGGTGGTAGGCTGATGCCGTTGCTTACTATTGCCGAGTTACCCATGCCGTCGTCCCTGGCCTTGCCGCTCCTGAGCTTATCCCTGCTGCTCGCGCCCCTGGCGCAGGCGCAGGATGGCGAGCCCGTGCTGCCTTATCGGCCCTCCGTTGCCAGTCCCGCGCAGCTGCCCGTGCCGGGCCAGCTGGAGTTCGAATTGGGCGGCCTGTCGACCAAAACGGACGAATCACGGCGCGCCAGCCTGCCGTACACCTTGAAACTGGCGTTCACGCCGGAATGGGGCCTGCTGCTCGAAGGCGAGGGCTATGTGCGGGCGCGCGACGATACCGGCCGGCGCGACAGTGGCGTGGGCGACACCACCGTGGTGCTCAAGCGGGCGTTTTTGCTCGACAGTGCCACGGCCCTGGGCCTGGAGCTGGGCTGGAAGGCGCCGACAGCCAGGGAGACGATCGGCAGCGGCAAGAGCGATGTATCGTTGAATGGCATCTTCAGCCGCGACCTGGGCGCCGTGCACATGGATGCCAACCTGAACGCCACGCGCCTGGGCGCGCCGGACCCCGGCACGGGCAGCGTGCAAACGGGCTGGGCGGCGTCATTTTCCACACCTGTCAGTGCGCGCTGGGGTGCCACGGTGGAAGTGTCGGGCACGCGTTTGCGCGGCGCGCCGGCCACGGCCCAGCTCTTGCTGGCGGCCAGCTACAGTCCCACGCCGCGCCTGGCCATCGATCTCGGCATGGCCAGAGGACTGACAGGCGCCTCGCCGGACTGGTCGCTGTTCAGCGGTTTTGTCGTGCCTTTAGGCAAATTGTGGTGAGCGTGTGACACTTTCCTTATGTGTCCTTGCGCACAAACGGCAGGCCGAACAAGGTCTACAATTGCGGCATAACTGATAAAAGGAGTGTCCTCATGAAAACCCTGATCCTTGCTGCCGCCTTGCTGTCGGCAGCCACCGCTGCCGTCGCCCAGGTCGGCGTCTCTGTTACCGTCGGCCAGCCAGGCTTTTACGGACGCCTCGACATCGGCGACTATCCCGCGCCGCAACTGATCTATGCCCAGCCTGTCATCGTGCAGCGCCCGCAATACTATTCGGCCCGTCCCATCTATTTGCGCGTGCCGCCTGGCCATGCGAAAAACTGGTCCAAGCACTGCCGCAAGTATAATGCCTGTAACCAAGAGGTATATTTCGTCCAGGATAGTTGGTATAACAACCAGTATGTGCCCCGTTATCGCCAGCAGCATGGCGACCATGGCCGTCCCGATTACGGTGACCGCGGCCGTCATGACAACAAGCATGACAAGCACTTTGACAAGCATGACGACAAGCGCGACAAGCATGACAACAAGCCGGGCAGGGGCAATGGCAATGGTCACGGCAACGGCAAAGGTAACGGCAACGGGCACAGGGACTAAACAAGCAATCAGGAGGATATTTGCATAGTAAAATCGTAATCGTCGGTGGCGGAGCAGGCGGCCTGGAGCTGGCCTGCAAACTTAGCCGCAAGCTCGGCGCCGGCCAGGTGACCCTGGTCGATAGCCGTCTCTACCATATCTGGAAACCCTCGCTGCATGAGGTGGCGGCAGGCACCCTGGACATCCACCAGGAAGGGCTGTCATACCAGATGCTGGCGCATGACAATGGTTTTACCTATGTCTACGGACCCCTGATCGCGCTCGACGCCGCTTCGAACAGCCTGACCGTGGGTGCCATCGCCACGGACAAGGATGAGCAACTCTTGCCGCAGCGTACTGTCAGCTACGACCAGCTGGTGCTGGCCGTGGGCAGCACCTCGAATTACTTCGGCGTGCCCGGCGCCAAGGAAAACACGATTTCCCTGAATGCCACGGAAGACGCGGAACGTTTTCGCCTGACCCTGCTCAAGCTGCTGGCCATGGCCGAGCAGCGCCAGGGCGACGCGGGCCATCCGGGCGTCGATATCGTCATCATCGGCGGCGGCGCCACCGGTGTGGAACTGGCGGCCGAGCTGCGCGAAGCGAGCGGCGTCTACGCCGCCTATGGCTTCCAGAACCTCAATGCCATCAAGGACGTGCGCATCACCTTGCTCGAAGGCGCGCCGCGCATCCTGGCGCCGCTGCCTGAACGCGTCTCGCTCGCCGCTTCGAAACTGCTGCACAAGCATGGCATCACGGTGGTGACGGACACGCGCGTGACGGCCATCGACAGCGACAAGGTGACGGTTGCCAGCGGCACCAGCTATGCGGCCGATATCTGCGTGTGGGCGGCCGGCATCCGCGCGCCGGAATTCCTGTCGACTTTGGGCTTGCCGACCAACCGCGCCGGCCAGCTGGAAGTGACGGGCATGCTCAATGTGCAGGGCCATGCGAACATCTTTGCGCTGGGCGACTGCGCCGCCTGCGCCGGGCCGGATGGCAAGCTGGTGCCGCCACGCGCCCAGGCTGCCCACCAGCAAGCCGATTACCTGCTGAAAACATTTATGCTGCAAGCCAAGGGCAAGCCGCCGCAAACCAAAGCGTATGAATACCTCGATTACGGCTCGCTGGTGTCGTTCGGCCGCACCACGTCCGTGGGTACCCTGATGGGTTCGCTGAAGGGCCTGAGCTGGTTCGTCGAAGGTTTTGTCGCGCGCATGATGTATGTGAGCCTGCACCTGATGCACCACAATGCCGTGCTGGGCAGCGTGCGCACGGCCGTCATGGCCATGGGGCGTTTCCTGATCAAGCGCAGCACGCCGCAGGTCAAGCTGCATTAAGCAATCAATTGTTTCACCGCTGAAAGGGGCCGCGAGGCCCCTTTTTATTTGCTGCGCGCGACGGGCGCCGCCTCGCAGCGGCCCCGTGTCATGGGAAAGTCGATGGTGGTGAACTTGCCCTTCAAGGTGCCAACGATACTGGCGTGCAAGATGCGTTCGCTGTCGTGGCGGTAGATGATGCGGCTGGGAAAATCATTGTCCAGGTTGGCGAAAATAAACTCGTTCGGCTTGTCCTGGCGCAGCAGGTTGAAGATGACGGGCGGCTGTCCCGACGGCTGCACGATGTAGGCCAGCTGGCCCGGCTCGGTGATGCGGATCTGCACGAATTCAAAGGCCGTCGTCTTGCCGCCCTTGACGGTGCGGCTGGTGCCGAGGAGGGTGCCGCCGGCGGCCGTGCTCCATTGCTCGCCGGAACCGGGCTCGGCGCCATCGACCAGCCAGCAGCCGGCCAGCCAGGCCAGTTTGTCGACCGTGTCGGGCGGTGGCACGGGTTTGTCGGCGGCCTGCGCGGCGCCCATGGCCAGTAGCGCTGCCAGCAAGGTGCTTGCGGTTCGTTGCATGCCATCTCCCTTTGTCGTTCAGATCGCGCAAGTCTAGCCGATGCGCGTCGCGGGTGGCGCCAGCCAGCACGGCAATGGGGCGCGGCATGCAAAAGCCTCTATACTCACGGCAACATTCCACGCATTTTTCCACTGACCCACTTGCCGAAAGTCCGCCATGCATGACACTTCCACGCAGTTGCCGCCAGAATCCGCTTCGGGCACGCCCCCATGGCACTATCTGACCCTGGAAAGCCTGGGCCTGGAGGCGGCCAGTCTGGATTTTTACCAGCTGCTGCTGTCGTGTACTGGTGAGGATGCGGCCGCGCAGATGCACCGCCATGCCATGCATTTCCGCATGAATGGCTGCGGCAGGGCCAGTTTCGTCGCCCGCCTGGACGCGCTGCCGGCGCCGCTGGCGCGTTTCCCCTTGTGGCGCACGGAACTGGAAGGCTTGCCCGGCGACCTGCCTGCTGCCAGTTTGCTCGAGCGCGTGCAGGGAGCGCTGGGCCAGCCGCTCCACGCTTTCCTCGCTTCGACTGGCTGGAAAACGGCGCAAGCCGATATCTGGCAAAGCCTGCTGGCGCTGACCCTGACGTCGGGCCAGTTGGCCGAGGCGGCACTGATGCTGCAATTGACGGATGTGCTGCGTGTGGGACACTTCCTGCGCGTGCTCGATGGCGGCCTGTGCAGCCTGGCCGGCCACGCCGAACGCCGTGCCGTGCTGGGCGCGCTGCTGGTATTGCCTGAAGGGCTGGCGCCGCTGCCGCGCTGAGCGGGGCAGCGGTTATTCCTTGGGGGCCACGCGCGGCAGGATGACGGTCAGGGCCGTGCCGCCTTGCGGGTTGGCTGTCAGGCTCAGGGTGCCGCCCAGATAGTGGACTCTTTCGCGCACGGACCGCAGGCCGTGCTTGCTCATTTCCACCGGCTCGCTGGCGGGCAAGCCCACGCCGTTATCCTTGATGGTCATCATCAGCGCGTCGTCGTTGTCATCGATGATGATGTCCACTTCGCTGGCCTGGGCGTGCGTGGCGATGTTGCTCAGCGCTTCTTCCAGGGTGCGCAGCAGGGCCACGCCCACGTTGCGCGGGCAGATCAGTTCATCTTCAGGCAGGCTGCAGCGCACGGTGATCTTGTGCTGCTCGGCAAATTGCGCGGCCAGTTCGCCCAGCGCCACATTCACGCCAAGAAACTCCAGCTTGTCATTCCACAGCTTCATTTGCATCTGGCGGTTGGTTTCGATGACATTCAGCAGCAATTGCTTCATGGTTGCCGCGCGGTCGAGCAGAGCCGCTTCCTGCGGCATCTTTTGCGTCAGCAGCGACAGGTGCATGGTCAGCGCCGTCAGCGACGAGCCCAGGCTGTCATGCAGTTGGCGCGACAGGGCGCGCCGTTCGTTATCCCAACTGGTATTGACGTGACCCAGCAGCTCGCTGAGGTCGGCGGCGCGTTCCGCATCGGCCTGGGCCGTTTCCTTGTTCGGATCTGTTTGTGCGGACATAGCGCCCCGTGAATGGTGAAAGGAAAGACCAAATTCAAGTGGTGGATCATACATGAGGATTTCATCACAGGGCGCATGGATGGAAAATTTCTGTCTTTTAGGCAATTTTAATCTCCTTCCATCTTTTTTGTGCTATGCACAATATTAATCATCGTGTCATGTGCGGGTGGCGCCAGGCTTTGCGCGTGCTACGTACGGCTGCGCACATACCGGCCCGCGCGGCCCTGCCATAGTGGGGGCGTGCATTATCTCCATGCAGCAAAGACGCCATCTGGCGCAGGGTGCCCCCGGCCCTTTACCGTAATGAAAGGACATGCCATGAATATCGATACCATCGTCGACCAGGAATATGCCGACAAAAGCTTCCGCGACATCGTCAACGCCCCCATCAGCGCCTTGCGTGGCGTCAGCCCGAAGGATGCCAAGGCCTTGCAGCAGGCGTTTGGCGTGACCACCGTGCGCGAATTGTCCAACCTCAATTTCGTCAAGTGGGCCAGCGCCCTGGCGATACTGGCCGATGAAGAGGGCATGAGCGGCGAAGAGCGGGCCAAGGAAGAGCTGCTCGATGACGCCGTGGAAATGACCTTCCCCGCCAGCGATCCGATTTCCGTCGATGCGGGCATCACGCGCATCGAGGTGCCGCCCGAGACTGTCGACGCGCAGACGGATCACCAGCATGCGGGCCAGCACGCCGCCGCTGCCGGCAAGAAGTAATCCGCTCGGCCATTAAAAAACCGGCATGCCTTGCGGGGCGTGCCGGTTTTTTTATTCGCCTGCCGATGCATGGCAGGGCGCGACCGTCAGTGCGCATCGCCTCAGGCGATCGAGGGAATGCTGCTTTTTTGCATGTTGACTTGTGGCACGATCACTTCGTGGGGCGAGCAGCAATAGCGGTTCTTGCCGGCGCGCTTGGCTTCGTACAGGGCCGTGTCGGCCACGCCCAGCAGTGATTCGACGGAGGTGGCGTCGTCCGGATAGATGGCGATGCCGATGCTGGTGGACAGGCGCAGGGTCAGGTCATTGATGAAATACGGTTCGGAAATGACTTCGATCAGCTTGGCGGCCGGTTCGCGCGCGTCGCCCTTGCCGGCCAGGTTGCCCAGTACGATGACGAATTCATCGCCGCCGATGCGCGCCACCGTGTCTTCCTTGCGCGAGGCGCCCACCAGGCGGGTCGCCACCATTTTCAGGATGTCGTCGCCATAGCCGTGGCCGTAGCTGTCGTTGATGGCCTTGAAGCCGTCCAGGTCCAGGTACAGGATGGCCGACTTGCCCCGGTTGCGGGCCGATTGCTGCAAGGTGTGTTCGATGCGGTCTTCCAGCAGGCGCCGGTTCGGCAGGCCCGTCAGCGGATCGTGCAAGGCCAGTTCCTGCTGCTGCTTGCTGTATTGCGCCAGTTCCTTGTACAGCAGGCGCACTTCCAGCATGTTGTGGATGCGCTTGTGTACTTCCATCAGGTCGAACGGCTTGCTGATGAAGTCGCGCGCGCCTGCTTCCAGGGCGGCGATCTTGAAGCTGGGCTGGGCAGTGAGCGCCAGCACAGGCAGGTAGCCGCCATGTTCGATTTCCTTCAAGCCTTTCATGACCTGGAAACCATTCAATTCCGGCATTTGCAAGTCCAGCAGGATGAGGTCGTAGCAATGCTCCTTGTGCAAGGGGCATACCTGGGCCGGGCGCATGGTGGCCGTGACATTGCTATAACCGGCATCACGCAGGATTTCCAGCATCAGGTCGACATTGTCGGGGGAGTCGTCGACGACCAAAATTTTGGCTTTCAAAATCTCATCTTGGCTGGGCATGTGTGGTCTCGGTGAATACGGTCTATGCAATGCTGGCTACTACCGCAAATAATCGGCTTACGTCGGGTGGGGACGATAGTAGCGCCTTGCAATAAGATAGGGCGCACAACAGCGCACGAGGCCGCTGCTAGCCTCTCCTGGCAGCCAAGGTCGCCTGTCTCCAGCCTGCCGTACAGGTGTACTTCTTCATTTCAGTGTAGCAAATTTATTGGATGTTGCTTGTAGGACAGTGCCGCGTCTGAAAGTAGGAAGGCCAACCCCTGTGGATGGTCATTTTGTACTCAATTATTTATTTCTTTGCATTAAGTATTTACATTGCATCCATGCTCAGGAATCAGTGCGCCGGAGGCGGCCAGCTGCGCCACGGCGGCCAGCAGGGCCAGGGGATCCAGCGGTTTCGACAGGCAGGCCTGGAAGCCGCAGTCGAGCGCCCGCTGGCAGTCTTGCGGACGGCTGAGCGCCGTCAGGGCCAGCGCGGGCAGCGCGCCACCGTGTTCGGGCGGACGGGCGCGCAGCAGCGCCAGTAACGCGAAGCCGTCGGTGCCGGGCATGCCGAGATCGCTCACCAGCAGATGCGGCTGCACGCTGGGCAGCAACAGCAGCGCCTGTTCGGCGCTGGCGGCGCAGTGCACTTCGGCATGGCTGTCGCGCAAGATGCGCTCCGTCAGTTCACGCGCGTCCGCTTCGTCGTCGGCCAGCAGTATCTTGATGCCGCGCAAGTCGCACAAGGCGGGCGCTGCGCTGCCCAGCTTGCGTGCCGTCGCGGCCGGCATGCTCAGCGGCAGGAGCACGCTGAAGCAGGCGCCCTGCATTTCGCCGGCACTGCTGGCCGTGACGGTGCCGCCATGCTGCTCGACCAGGTGCTTGACGATGGCCAGCCCCAGGCCCAGGCCGCCATGCTTGCGTGTCGTCGAGGCATCGGCCTGGCGGAAACGGTCGAATACGTGCGGCAGGAAGTCGCTGCGGATGCCGACGCCGTTATCGGTCACCGTGATGGCCAGGCGCGCGCCGTCGCGGCGTACGTCGATAGTCACCCGCCCCCCTTGCGGCGTGAATTTCAGGGCATTCGACAGCAGGTTCCAGATGACTTGCTGCATGCGGCTGGGGTCGCCGGTGATGGTGCCCGCGTCGTCGGCGATGGCCGTGTTCAGGCTGATGTGCTTGGCGTCGGCCGCCGGGCGCAAGGTGTCGATGGCCGAGGCAATGATGGCGGCCGGCTCGATGGTCTGCAAGTCGAGCAGGACCTTGTCGGAAGTGATGCGGCTCATGTCGAGCAAGTCTTCGATCAGCTGCGCCTGCGCACGCGCATTGCGCTCGATGCTTTGCAGTCCACGGTGCAGGTCGGCCTGGTCGCGCGTGCCGCGCCGCAGCACCTGGGCCCAGCCCAGGATGGCCGACAGCGGCGTGCGCAGTTCGTGCGACAAGGTGGCGAGGAAATCGTCTTTCAGCTGGTTCGTGCGTTCGGCCTCGGCGCGCGCCTCGCGTTCGCTGTCGAGCAGCACCTTGCGTTCCTCGGCGGCGCGCCTGGCGGCCGCATACAGGCGCGTATTGTCGAGGGCGACAGCGGCCTGGGCGGCAATCGCCGAGACGATGCGTTCGCTGCGCGCGCTGAACATGCCCGCCTGCGGGTGGCCCAGCAGCAAGCGTCCCGGCCGCTGCCCCGTGCGTGCGGGCACGGGCAGGCTCAGGCAACTGCGCAGCGGCAGTTCGGCGTCGCTGGCATCCGGTGCCACCTGCAGCTCATTGCTGCGCAGGGCCGGCCCGCCGCGCAGTTCGGCGGCGATGGCGTCGGCTTGTTCCAGGCGGATGCCGGCCACCGCGCGCGCCGGCGGCAAGTCGCCATGGATCTCGGGATCGCTCTCGTCGTCATGGTAAAAGGCGCCGAAGCGCGCGCCGGTGATGCGCGTGGCCGCGTCGACGGCCGCTTGCAGCAGGGACGGCAAGTCGAGGGTGCTGGCCAGGGTGGCGCCCGTGCTGTTGAGTAATTCGAGCACGCGCGTCTCGTCGCGCAGCGCTTCCTGGGCCCGCTTGACCTGGTCGACGTCGGTACTCGTGCCAAACCAGCGCAGCAGCTGGCCGCCCCGGTCGCGCACGGGGTTGGCCCGCGTCAGGAACCAGCGGTACTGGCCGTCGGCGCTGCGGATGGGGAACTCCATCTCGAAAGGCGTGCCGTCGCGCAAGGCGGCTTTCCAGTCCAGCAGCATTTGCGGCAGATATTGTGGATCGTAGGCGATGCTCCAGCCGTCGCCCGCCATTTGCTGGGCGGTAGTGCCCGTGTAGTCGTGCCAGCGCTGGTTGTACCAGGCGATGGTGCCGTCGAAGCTGGCGATCCATGCCAGTTGCGGGATGGAATTGGCCAGCGCGCGCAAGTCTTCCTCGCTCTGGCGCAAGTGGTCTTCGGCCGCCTTGCGCTGGCTGATGTCCTGGATGTAGGTGGTCAAGCCGTCGCTGGAAGGGAAGATGCGCATTTCCAGCCAGCAGCCCAGCGCTTCATAGTAGAGCTCGAAACTGCAGCTATGCTGCGAGGTCATGGCGCGCCGGAACTGCGTTTCCATTTCCGTGCCCAGCAGGGCGGGGCAGGCTTGCCACAGGCTGCTGCCGGCCAGGCTCACGCCCAGCGGGCGCTGCGGCGCGAGCATGTCGGCGCCGCGCGTATTGATATAGCGGATGGTCCAGTCGCGGTCGAGCAGGCTGAAACCGTCGGTGATGCCCTCGAGCAGATTGGCGAGGCGCTCTTCCGACAGGCCCAGCGGCGCCGCTGGCGGTAGCAGGTCTTGCTTGCGTTCATGCTTGGCCATCGGGACTCCTGCAACAATGGGCCTGCCGCACGGGCCGCCGTCTCATGCCGGGGCGGCAGGCCGTGGTGCCGTCGCTGAGTTCAGTTAGTGAGTGGTCATGGCGGGGAGCGTGCGCCGCACATCGTCGCGCGCCGCAAGCGCTCCCTGCATGGCTGGTATTGTAGCTCCAAGCGGCAAGGCGCCACCGCACGCTTGCCGTTTGCGTGCGGCCATGGCGCGACAGCTGTTTTCTGTCCTGCTGCAGATAGCACTGGACAGGCTGGAAAGCAGTCCCTATAATCCCGCTTCTTTCGAGACAGCAACTTCTCGATTCGCTGGATGCCACTGTGAAAGCAGAAGTGTTCATCGATGCAAGGCGCAAGCTTTTTGGCAATGAAAAGATGGTGGATGGAGCGGGGCGTCATTCTGCAAAATCAGCTAAGCGATTGAAAAATCGAACTTTTCAAAGCGAAATGAATACGCTATAATGTTTGCCTGCGCGGCTGTAGCTCAGCTGGATAGAGTACTTGGCTACGAACCAAGGGGTCGTGGGTTCAATTCCTGCCAGCCGCACCAGAATACTGGAAATCAGACTTTGTCTGGTTTTGTTGTAAAAAGTTTGACCTCCATGCAGTAGCGGAGATGTTGTAGAAGTTTTGCGGCTGTAGCTCAGCTGGATAGAGTACTTGGCTACGAACCAAGGGGTCGTGGGTTCAATTCCTGCCAGCCGCACCAGTATCACCAAAATGAAGTCCGCTTCGTTTTGACGAAAGTTTCAAGCTTCGCGCCGTTCGGTGAAGTATGTAAGAGTTTGCGGCTGTAGCTCAGCTGGATAGAGTACTTGGCTACGAACCAAGGGGTCGTGGGTTCAATTCCTGCCAGCCGCACCAGTATCAGCAGTAGTGAAAAAACCCGGAAAGTTCGCTTTCCGGGTTTTTTTCGTTTCCGCCCGCGTACTGATGGCGTGACGTTGACCAGCTTGGACAGGCTGAGGATTTTGCCCGGCGCGGCGCTATTCGCGCGATGGCTGGCGTCTCTGTTGACCGAGAGGAATTTCCCTTCGTGATTCGAGATGCCGAGCGCCCCGAGATCATGCCGCCCGTCGTCAGCAAGGTGCCCGGCACCGTCGTGTACTTGCCTGCATTGCCCGGCACGCCGCCACCGGCAAAGCGGCCTTCGTAAATGCTGCTGATGATGATGATGATATTGCTTTAGGTAGTCGATTTCAGGTCGGTGCCATATTGCCGTCTCAATTGTGACATTTCCACGCTACGCCCTTTGCCATTCTGCAAAGCCCTGCTATAATCTTGTCTTAGGCGGCTGTAGCTCAGCTGGATAGAGTACTTGGCTACGAACCAAGGGGTCGTGGGTTCAATTCCTGCCAGCCGCACCAGAATATCGGGGGTCAGATTGTAAAATCTGATCCCCTTTTTCGTTTCCGGAAGGATTTACGCTGCGCCTCTGGCGCCGCGCCGGTAGTGCCGGCGGAAGGCGCGCGGCGTGGCCGCCTTGGCGGCGCGGAACTGGCGGTTGAAATGCGCGAGGTTGCGGTAGCCGGCTTCCTGCGCGATGACGGCGATGGCCAGTTCGCTTTCGATCAGCTGTTGGCAGGCGCGGCCGATGCGCAGCCGCGCCAGATACTCGCCCGGCGTGCAATGCGCGTGGCGCTTGAAAAAACGGTGGAACGCGCCCAGCGACAGGGCGGCTCGCTGCGCCAGGGTCTCCAGTGCAATCTCTTCGCGGAAATGCGCATGCATGAAGTCCAGCACGCTGGCCATGCGTTTTTGCTGGCCATCGCCATGCACGGGCGCCTGCGCGGCCGATGCCAGCGGCTGCGCGTGCCCATCGGCGGCCAGCGCCAGCAGCACGTCGAGCAGCAGCGGCAAGCGCTGTGGCACGGGTAGCGTATTTAATTGCAGCAACTGTGCGGCGCAACGCGCGCTTGTCTCCGGCGAAAAGTGCAGGGCCGGGCCTGCGCGGCCCGCCAGTTGCCGCAAGCCCTGCAATTCGGGAAAGCAGGCCGCCAGCTGTTCCAGCCACTCCAGGGAAAACCACACGACGACGGCCAGCATGGGCCGGCTGCTGTCGATGCGTTCGCTGGCCGACCAGGTATGCGGCAAATTCGGTCCCAGTAGCACCAGGTCGCCCGGTTCGAAATCACCGAGATGGTCGCCGATATAGCGCTGGCCACGCGCATTGACTGTCAGGGTCAGCTCGAATTGCGGGTGGTAGTGCCAGATGAAGGGAATGGTCTCGAGTTCGCGCCACAACAAGCCCCAGGAGTGGCCTGACGGTATCGTGACTTGTTCAAATAAAGGCGTCATTGTGACGTTTTTTGCGTTTGAATAGTCAGGATAGTACCAGTATTGGCCGCCAGCGGCGCATTTTGCCCCGCACAGGCAGTGCACAATCTGTCTCACATCAACACAGGAGACAGCGATGCAAGACAAATACCAGTACGGCGAAGACCGTCCAGGCAACCCTTCCGTGGCCTACATGGAACAAACCCAGCTGCGCGACATTCAAAAACAGCTGCCGCTGCGCGTATTGTCCGAAAGCGATTTTTTACACTGGCAAACGTATGGCTACGTCATCGTCAAGGATGCCGTGCCGCCGGAACAGGTGCGGCGCACCACCGATTTTCTGTGGGAATTCCAGGGACTCGACCAGCACGACCCCGCCACCTGGAACCAGGAGCAGTTGCGCGACCACGCGATGAAGGAACTCAACGGTTCCGGCATGGTCGAGGCCTATCACAACCAGACCCTGTGGGATAACCGCCAGACCCCGCGCGTGGTTGACGCCTTTGTCGATATCTGGGACCGCGAAGACCTGTGGGTGACCATCGACCGCGCCAACCTGAACACGCCGAACAATGGCAAGCGCAAGTTTGGCGGCTTCATCCATTGGGATGCCGACACCACGCTCGACCCGCTGCCCGTCAACGTGCAGGGCGTGCTGGCCCTGTCCGATACCTCGCCAGAAAGCGGCGGCTTTCAATGTTATCCGGAACTGTTCAACAACTTGCTGGCCTGGCGCAAGACGGTGCCGCTTGACCGCAACCCGTGGCAGCCGGATCTGGCGACGGTGCCGTATCCGATGGAATTCATCGCCATGAAGAAAGGCGAGTTATTGATCTTTAACAGCCTGCTGGCGCATGGCATCCGCCCGAATACGTCCACGGACCAGGTGCGCCTGGCGCAATACATTTCCTTCACGCCAGCCCAGCAAGACAATCAGTCGTTGCGCGACTGGCGCGTGCAAAGCTGGCGCGAACGCAGTGCGCCGCAAGGCTATGCGTTCCCTGGCGACCCGCAGGAAAAGGAAAAGCTGCGCTACCCGCAGGCGCGTTTGAGCGAGCTGGGCGAGAAAATCCTTGGCGCGCGCGACTGGTAAGCCACGGCTTGCCAGTCAGACTTGCCTGCCGGATAGACAATTGCGGGCAAATGCACGATCATGGTCCGACTTGCCATCGACCGAGGAAACGCATGAGTATCATCACCTGCATCGAAGACTTGCGCGTGCTGGCCCAGCAACGGGTGCCGCGCATGTTTTACGACTACGCCGATTCCGGCTCCTGGACGGAATCGACGTATCGCGCCAACAACAGCGATTTCGCCAAGATCAAGTTCCGCCAGCGCGTGGCCGTCAACCTGGAAAACCGGAGCCTCGCTTCGACCATGGTAGGCCAGCACGTGGCGATGCCGGTGGCCCTGTCGCCCACGGGCTTGACGGGCATGCAGCATGCGGATGGCGAAATCCTCGCGGCCCAGGCCGCTGAAAAATTCGGCGTGCCGTTCACCCTGTCGACCATGAGCATCTGCTCGATCGAGGACGTGGCGGCGAACACGACAAAACCATTCTGGTTCCAGCTGTACGTGATGAAAGACCGCGAGTTCATCAACCGCCTGATCGACCGCGCCAAGGCGGCCAACTGCGGCGCGCTGGTCTTGACGCTGGATTTGCAGGTGCTGGGCCAGCGCCACAAGGACTTGCGCAACGGCCTGTCGGCGCCGCCGAAACTGACGATTCCCAACATCATCAACATGGCTACCAAGCCGCGCTGGGTGATGGGCATGCTGGGCACGAAACGCCGCGGCTTCGGCAATATCGTCGGCCATGCCACTTCCGTCTCCGACATGTCGTCGCTGTCGGCCTGGACGCAGCAGCAGTTCGACCTCAGCCTGTCGTGGGCCGACGTGGAATGGATCAAGCAGCGCTGGGGCGGCAAGCTGATCATCAAGGGCATCATGGATGCGGAAGACGCGCGCCTGGCCGTGGCAAGCGGCGCCGACGCGCTGATCGTCTCCAACCATGGCGGGCGCCAGCTGGACGGCGCGCAATCGTCGATCGAAGCCTTGCCGGCCATCGTCGACACCGTCGGCAGCCAGATCGAAGTGCACATGGATGGCGGCATCCGCTCGGGCCAGGACGTGATCAAGGCCGTGGCCCTGGGCGCGAAAGGCGTGTACATCGGCCGCCCGTTCTTATACGGCCTGGGCGCCATGGGCGGCCCGGGCGTCACCAAATGCCTGGATATCCTGCGTAATGAACTCGACCTGACGATGGCATTTTGCGGCTTGCGCGACTTGCAGCAGGTGGACAAGAAAATCCTGCTGCCAGGCACGTTTTAAGGCCGGTGCGGCGGCAATGGCCTGGCCTTGCTGTCGCGTCTCAGCGCCGGATGGAGGCCAGTCTGCCATTTGTGAAAAGCAAGGAACGCCTGCTTTCGTATAACCACTCTTCGTGCGCGCCGGCCGCATCGGATATTTTGTGCATGCTGACAGGTTTTCCCCAGCCGGAGGCGCGTACCTGCTTCGCGCTCATGCCAATGTTGACGTCGCCTTTTGCTCGCAGGGAGGTCTCGAAGATAATTTCCAGGATGCCTTCTTTCGCCTCTGCTATCTCGATATCTTTGGGCGGCGAGGTGAAAAGATACTCGACAAAATCCAACCGCGAGCGTTTGGCCGGATCGTACACATTGCGAAATAGCGTCAGCGGTCCCGGCCTGGAATCGAATAGATAGTTGGAGATCTCCAGCGCCGCGTCTTTGTCATCTTCGAAGACGATCCGCGCATAGTGCCGGAAGTCTTTATCTACATAGCTATGCACGGTGAAACTCGTCGTTTCCGTGACGACAAACTTTTTTTTTCAGCGGGATTCCCGTCCTCGTCCAATTCCTGGAACTCATAGCGCGAGATGGCTTGTGGATTGGGAACGATCCAATATCTGGTCTCTTTCAAGGATTCAAGCATCAGTTTGGCCGCTGCCTCGTTCTTTGTCCGCTCGGCATCGACCGGCGCATATTGCGCCTGGGCAGATCCAGCCAGCAAGGCAAGCAGAATGGCCAGGCCGCTGCCGGCGAACTTTATTATTTTCACGGAATGCTGTCCTGTTTCTTATTGTGAGACATGCAGAGTATCAGCCGAAACGAAGACATGTCAAAAAAAGCATCCTGGTCGAAATTGCACAAGCTGCCGCCGCCAGGCCGCCGGCAAGGATTAACTGCCAGGTTGAACGATGCAAAAACCTTCCGAAGCAGCGGGCGGCACGAAGTGGCGCGTGATGGCGTCAAAATCAGCATCGCTGGTGGAGAACGGATGCAGCCCGCTTGCATTGCGCTGGCGCAAGCGTGCCTTGCATTCCTCGTCCGGCACGTCGAGGTAATGCAGCACGTGCGGCACGCCCGCCTGCTGGAACAGTTCGCGCATCCAGGCACGGCTGGCCGGCGTATTCGCAGGGAAATCGAGCACGACGGACACGCCCGCGCGCAGCAGCTGCAGGGCCAGTGGCGCGATGGCCGCGCGCAGGCGCGCCGCGCAGGCAAGGTAGTCGGCCAGGCTGGCAATCTGGCCCGGATACAGCTGCGCCAGCAAGCTGTCTTCGCTGATGCGCACGGTCTGTGGCGCGCTGGCCAGCCGGGCTGTCAGGGTGGATTTTCCGGAGGCAATCTTGCCGCACACGAGGTGCAGGGTAGGGGACGCGCTGGTGCTGGAAGTAGAGGTCATGTTCGCTCGCTAGAAAAGAAATAAAACCTGCGAGACGTCTTGACGGGTGCTGCACATCAAAGCCGCCTCTCAGGCGGCTTTGGCAACGACTATCCTGCTAAGCCACCAGCGTTGAAATGGCGGCAATAATGGCGGGCAGGGAAGTGGTGGTCGCGTGCATGGGGTAACGATGCCATGCGGACTTGGCCTTGTCAATGCCAGCGTGCTTACTCGAAGGACTGCCGGTATTGCGCATACGGCTCCATGCCCATGCTGGCGCGGCGCTGCTCCAGGTGCTGCGGATCGGCGATGGGGAAAGCGACGCTCCTGCCATCGCTGCCCGTCTGAAACTGGCTGCCGTACAGCTGCGGCAGCTTGTCATTGGTCAAGTCACGGTCGATCGCCAGGGCCAGCCTGGACGGCGTGATTTCACCTTGCGCGGCCGCCGCGCGCATCAGCGCCAGGCTGCTTTTGAGGAAGGCGTCCGAGCCATGCTGGGCGATCAGCCACGCGCTGGCCGCCGCCTTGTAGCCGACCATCGTCTGCGTGGGCCAGCCTTTGCTGGCGATGATGTGGCGCAATCGCGCTTCGTTCCTCGCGTCCGTTTCGCGCATGCGCTGGCGCGCCGGCAGGTCGGGCCCGCTTGCCGGCCAGTCCGCGCGGGCTGCCCGGTCGTCTTTCTCCATGGCCAGCAACTCCTGCGCCAGCGCCGCTTCCGGCACCGCCGTGCGATACAGCAGGAAGTCCGGCGCGCCGGCCGTTGACGCAGCATGAATCATCTTCGGTTCCGCCTCCCATTGCGGTGCCCGCACGAGCAGCGCCAGCCGGGTGCGTTCCGGCACGTCGATGCGGTAGCGGCCGTTCTCGGCCTGGCCGACGCTGTACGTCTTGCCAGGGCTGAGTTCGGCAGTGATGATGATGGCGGGCGGCAGCGGCGCGCCGTTGCTGCGGATGATGCCGCTGAGCTCAACGGCCCCCGCATGGGCGCTGATGCAGAGCAGGGGAATGAAGAGCAGGCGTGACAGGCGTTGCATGGCAGTACCCTCAGGATTGCTCTGGCGACAGGTCGATGCGGGTCCACGTCTGCTGGAACGCCGCCGCATCAAGCGGCTGCGCATGCGGGTCGTCTTGCCGGAACAGGCCGCCAATCAGCATGTCCTGGATGGCGCGCGTGAAACCGCCGTAGCCAGAGGGGTGGCCCCACTGGCACCGTGTGTGGGCGAAGAGGACGGCCTGCTGCTGCGTGGCCAGCTGCGCCAGCGCCAGCCGCAAAGTGGCGGCGGCATCGTCGCCCATGTCCGTGGCAATGGCGCAGACCAGGCGCTGGCTGAACTGCAGGGTCTTGCCCGGCAGGCCCAGCAGCGATTCATTGGCCAGGGCCAGGAACAGGTCGGGCGCCTGATTCTCCTTTTCACAGACGGTCCAGGCGGGCGCCCATGCTTCCAGGCTCATGAAGCGCGCGTCGCTGGTCGCTGGCGTGTGCGCCCACTTGGCATGCGATTTATCATTCCAGCCCAGGCGTCCGAACGGGATCGACCTGCCCTTGGGATTGTATTGATGGCTGCGCACGGCAGCCTTGCCGCCGCGTGCCTGCGCCACGACGGGCGTGATGGCAACCGCGAACGGCATCCATTGTGCCGCGTTCCACAGCCCCGGCGCATCGGGCGCGGCCAGCAGCAGGTAGACAGCATAATCACGGGCAAAGTACGTCACGCGGCAATCCTTTCAGGCAGGGACAGTGGAAAAATCTTGCTGCTACGCGGCGGCATCGGCCGGTGCCAGGGCGGCCCGCTGGCTGGGGCGCAGCAGGTAGACGCCGTACAGGCACAGCGGCAGCACGGCCAGCAGGGCCGCATATGGCAGGATCGATATGCTGTCCTCGGCCGTATCGGACAAGGTCGCCGTCACCAGCGCGAAATCCCAGACGCCATGCACGAGGACCATGGGCCAGACCGAGCGGGTGCGCAGGCGGATGGCCGCATAGCCGACGCCCTGCAAGGCGGCGGCCACGGCCTGCCACAAGGCGCCGCTGAAGTCGCCCGTGGCCAGGCCATTGGTGGTGTGCACCACGCCGAACAGCGCCGAAGATATCAGCACGGCCGGCCAGACTGCATGGCGCTCCAGCATGCCTTGCAGCAAGATACCACGGAACATCAGCTCTTCCGACACGGCCACCAGGGCCGCATTGCACGCCACCATCAGCAGCACGCGCGGCATGGGCCAGCCGCCGGCCCAGGCCAGCAACAGCATCAGCAGCGCATACACCAAGGGCGGCCAGACCAGCCAGAAGGTTTTCAAGGGCTGCGGTGGGTACAGGCCTACGGCGCGGCGCCGGTCGGACGCCAGCACCAGCAGCAGCGAGAACAGCGCGGCCAGTGTCCACGACAGGCCGATGCCGTTGCTGACGGCCGCCTCCACGGTCAGGTGGCCGGCGGAGGCGAACCAGCGCACGCCCAAAGTCAATCCCAGCCAGAC
This sequence comes from Janthinobacterium sp. AD80, assembly GCF_002878455.1. Taxonomy (GTDB): domain Bacteria; phylum Pseudomonadota; class Gammaproteobacteria; order Burkholderiales; family Burkholderiaceae_D; genus Janthinobacterium. The sequence goes on along the minus strand of NZ_NRDQ01000020.1, from coordinate 31,278 downwards.
GGCCAGTGCGGCGATAGCGACGGGCAAGGTGATATGGATTCTTGGCATGGAGTGGCTGGCTTTATGCGGGTGGCATGTGGCTGCTGACGCGGTTGCGCCCGCTGTTTTTCGACTGGTACAGCAGGGCGTCGGCCTGGCGTATCAGTTCGCTGCTGGTGGCTTGCCGGTCTTGGCTCGGCCGTAGCGTGGCGGCGCCCAGACTGATGGTCACGACGCCGTTGGCGCTGGCAGCGTGCGCAATCTGCAAGGCTTCCACCGCCATGCGGATGGCTTCGGCAACTTGCAGGGCGCCGGCGGCATCGGTTTGCGGCATGATCACGGCGAACTCTTCGCCGCCGTAGCGGGCCGCCAGGTCTTCTTCTCGTCCCACGCTGCGCGCCACGGCGCCGGCCACGGCTTGCAGGCAGGCGTCGCCCGCCACATGGCCATACTGGTCATTGAATTTCTTGAAGAAATCGACGTCCATCATGATCAGCGAGACGTCATGCCCGCCGCGCTGCGCACGGTGCAATTCATCTGCCAGTTTTTCATCGAAGCAGCGGCGGTTGGCCAGGCCCGTCAAGCCGTCCTGCGAGGCGTGCGCCGCCAGGTCGGCATTCGCGTGCTGCAGCTCGGCCGTGGCCAGGCGCAGGCTGGCCTCGATGCGGTCGCGCAGCGCGAACTGCAGCATCAGCTTGCGGAACAGGTACAGCAATGCCGCCCCCGCCACCAGCGAGGCCAGCACGATCTGGATGCTCAGACGCTGCCATTCGGCGAAAATGTCCTCCTTCGACAAGCCCGCCGCCACGATGACGGGAAAGCGCTCCAGGTGGCGGTAGCTGTACAGCCGTTCGATTTCGTCCACCTTGGCCGTCATCATGGCCGTGCCGACCGGCCCTTTCTCGCGGTAGGCGCGCAAGAGGGCGCCGGAGGAAATATCCATGCCGATGATCTCGGGCTGGAACGGGCGCCGGTAAATCAGCGTGCCGTCATCGAGGGCAAAGAATGCCGTGCCCGTATTGCCAAGGTTCAGGCTGTCGTAGATGCGCTCAAAGGAAGCCAGCCCCAGCGTGACCAGCACCACGCCGGCAAAAGAACCGTCCGCCGACTCGACCCGGCGCGACACGGGCAAGACCCATTTACCCGTCGATTTGCTGAGCACCGGCGCACTGATGCGGCTGCCCAGCTGCTTGTGTGTCTTATGATAGATAAAGTAGTCGCGGTCGGCATTGTTGCCTTCCTGTCCCGTGCCGGCCGAGGTGGCAAGCCAGTCGCCCTGGCTGTCAAAAATGAAGATGCCGGCAATTTCCACGATATTGCGCGACAGCTGCACCAGATGGGATTCCAGGCGCTCGCCCGTATGGTCGTTATTGCCTTCGTTGCGCACGTGTTCGGCGATATCTTCCAGCATCACGTCGGCCACTTCCAGTTCCATGTAGGCTTGCGAGGCCAGGGCGCGGGCCATGTTTTCCGTTGTCGCGCCCGCTTCGCGCAGGCGCACCGTGTGCGAGGACCAGACGATCCAGACGGTCATGCCAAGCAGCAGCGCGCACATGGAGAAAAAGGCGATGCTGGACCAGATGAGCGCAGGCCGCTTGTGGCTGTGCAAGTCGTCGGGCTGGGGCGGGCCAGCGTCTGCTGCGGTCTTTACTGCGTGCATGGGCGAATCATGAAGTTGGGTCAAAGATAGGGTAAAAATGTTGCCATACTACATTAAAAGCACCGTCACAAAGTTGCCACATTCTTATAGTTGCATGGAATAATAAGGATTGTCCGTTTCAACCAGGATTCGCATTCATGACTTACGCCAAAACCATTACCACCGACCGCCTGATCCTGCGCAAGCCGCAGCCATCCGATGAGGCGGCCCTGTTCGCCATGCATAGCGATCCCGAGGTGATGCGCTATTTCAGTGAACCGCCATGGGAAGATGCGGGCCGCGCCACAAAACAGATCGCCGAGGATATCGCCGCCTTCGAGCAAGAGGAATTTTTCCGTTTCGCCATCGAACTGAAGGAAACCGGGGAATGCCTGGGCAGCTGCAGCCTGTTTTCCGAGCATCGCCTGAACCGCCGCGCCGAGATCGGCTATGCGCTGGGCCGCCCGTACTGGGGCAAGGGCTATATGCACGAAGCCTTGTCGGCGCTGCTGGAATACGCCTTCATCGAACGCGACCTGAACCGCCTGGAAGCGGACATCGACCCGCTCAACGCCGGCTCGGCCAGCGCCCTGGAGCGCCAGGGTTTCAACCGCGAAGGTTTCCTGCCCGAACGCTGGATCGTCGGCGGCCACGTCAGCGACTCGGCCTTGTACGGTTTGCTGCGGCGCACGTGGGAAGCGCGGCGCAAGGGAGTGGCGTGAGCCAGCAGGCGGTCGAGGCGTTCCAAGAATGGCTGGGCCACGCCTTGCCCGCTCACTACGTGGCCTTCCTCAGGGACTGGGACGAAGACATGCGCGGCGAGCAGGTATTTCTGTACGGCGCAGAGAGCTTAATGGAGCGCAACGAAACCTATGAGACGCGGCAATTCTGTCCCGGCTTCATCACCATCGGCGACGATGGCGGCGGGCGCGCCGTGATGCTGGCGCTGGACGAGGATGAGCGCGCCGTGTACCTGGTTGGCCACGGTTCCATGCAGCGCGACGATTTCGAGCTGGCCGCCGAGGATTTCCACGCCTGGCTGGCCGCCGATTGCCCGGTTGACTGAAAGGAGACAGCGATGATCGTTGACAAGTTGCCCAGTTGCCAGCACCCGCTGGTAACGCTGCGCCACCTCGTGCGCGGCGATGCGCCTGCCTGGTATGCCTACTTGGCCGAGCCCGCTGTCGTCGAGCACACGAGCTGGAACTTGCGCTCCATCGATGACCTGCAAGCCAATTTCGATGCCTACGAGGCCAACGACCCGGCGTCGCCGATCCGCCTGGCCGTGGTGTTGCGCGAGGGCGGCCAGCTGGTGGGCACCGTCGGCTTCAATGCCGTGTCCCCGCAAAACCGCACGGCGGAAATCGCCTACGACCTGGCGCCGGCCATCTGGAACCGGGGCGTCGCCAGTTCCCTCGTCGACTCCGTGACGGACTGGGGCATGCAACATCTTGGCTTGCTGCGCATCCAGGCCACCGTGCTGGACAGCAATCTGCGTTCGATCCGCGTGCTGGAACGCTGCGCTTTCGCGCGCGAAGGCTATCTGCGCAGCTACCGCCTGGTGCGCGGCAAGCCAGGCAACTTCTGGCTGTATGCGCGCATCGCCAGCCTGGCATGACACGCCGCCTGAGCATCCTGCTGGTGGAAGACCATGCAGGCATCGCGCGCCAGGTGCTTGATTTTCTTGATGGCTTGCAATGGCAGACGGACCATGCTGCCACGGGCGCGCTGGGCGTGCAGCTGGCAACGCAGAACAGCTATGACGTGGTGCTGCTGGACCTGAACCTGCCCGACATGGATGGCTTGCAAGTGTGCCGCGCCATCAAGGCCGGTGCGCCCATCAATGTGCCCGTGCTGATGCTGACGGCGCGCGACGCGTACGAAGACAAGGCGCGCGGCTTTCGCGATGGCGCCGACGATTATCTGACCAAGCCGTTCGACCTGCGCGAAGTGGCCCTGCGCTGCGAGGCGCTGGCGCGGCGGCGGCAGCTGCACGTGCGGCAGGAAATGCGCGTGGGCGTGGTCACCTTGCTGACGCGCGAAGGACGCGCCCTGTACCGTGACGTGGCGCTGCCCCTCACGCAGACGGGTTTCAATATCCTGCTGCTGCTGTGCCGCGAACATCCGCACGCCGTCTCGCGCTCGGCCTTGCTGCAACACTTGTGGGGCAGCCAGCCGCCGGACAGCGACGCCCTCAAATCGCACATCTACGCACTGCGCAAGCAGCTGGACCTGGCCGGCGGCGCAGGCGTGCTGGTGACGATACCGCAGCTGGGCTACCGCCTGGCCTTCGATGCGGAAGGTGGCGACGGTGGCTAAAACGATCCGCCGCAGCCTGTTTGCCGCGCTGGCCGGCTTTGCTGTTTTGCTGTGCCTGTGCTACACGGGCCTGGCGCTGGTGATCGCCTATGTGACGGAAGACATGCTGGTGCAGCGCCTGCTCGAGCGCGAAGCGGTGGCCGTTAGCGCGCGCTGGCAGCAGGACGGCAAGCTGACGCCATCCGGTAACGATCTCATCAAGACTTGCGCCAGCTACGCCGACCTGCCGCAAGTGGTGCGTGAACAATTGTCGCCAGCAGCGCCGCGCGCCGAAGTATTTACCGGCACGGGCCAGCACTATCACGCGCTGGCACTCGACCTCGTGACCGGTGGCAAGCCGGTGCGCGCCTATCTGCTGGCCGACGTGGCGCCCGTGCTGGTGGTGCAGCGGCTGGCGCAGGAGGTGGGCGGTGTCGTGGCCGGTGTCGCGCTGGCGCTGGTGGCCCTGGCCCTGCTGCTCGCGTACTGGCTGGCACGGCGCCTGGTGCGGCCGTTGCAGCGGCTGGCAGAGGAAGCCAGGCTGCTGGCGCCTGGCGCCACGGTGCGCTTCAGCGAGCGCGAGCGTCCTGACGAGATCGGTTTCCTGGCACGCCGCCTGGAAACCACGTTCATGGAACTGCAGGCAGCCCTGCAGCGCGAACACGCGTTCGCCCGCGACGTCAGCCATGAATTGCGCACGCCGCTGACCTTGCTGCACAACACCCTGGCACTGGCCCAAGCGCAGACCCTGGATAGCCAGGCGCAGGCGCAGCTGCGGCAAGCTACGGACGAGATGCGCGCCACCATCGACGTGCTGTTCGCGCTGGCGCGCGCGGAACAGTTGCCGGGCGAGCCGCTGGAGCTGCGCGGCTGCATCGAACAATCTCTGCTGCGCCTGCTCGACGAGCACCGCTGGGATGCCAGCGGGCTGGCCCTGGACTTGCCCGGGCGGCTGGACGCTGTCGGCAATCCGCAGCTGGCCATGTTGCTCGTCAATAACTGTCTGGCGAATGCGCTGTTCCACGGCGGTCCGGATTGCCAGCTGAAAATTGCGTATGCGCAAGGCTGCCTGAGCATCGTCAATACCGTGGCGGCGGGCCAGCCGCGGCGCATCCAGGGTTTTGCGCATGGACAAAGCCTGCTGGCCCGCGTGGCGCAGGCCATGCAGTGGAGCATCGCCTTCCATCCTGGCGTCACGCACTACCGGGTCGATATCCTGCCGCGCCTGCGCGCATAAAGCGGCTGGATTTCACCGCGATTTCACCGGCGTCTGCGTAAGCTGTGTTCTCCATTGACCCAAGGAGAGCACCGCATGAAATTTCTGATCAGCCTGCTGGTACTGGCCGCTGGCAGTTTCCCCGCGCTGGCCCAGGTGAGCAGCCTCGTCCATAAAGATGACAAGCGCCGCTACATCGTCTACACGCCGCCGTCTTACCAATCCCGGCCGCAGCAAGCGTTTCCCGTCGTCTTCAATTTCCATGGCGGCGGCATGAGCATGGCCGAGCAGATGCTGTACACGCAGATGAACAGGGCGGCCGACCGTCACCGGTTCATCGTCGTCTATCCGCAAGGCATCAGGCAGGACTGGAACGTGGGGTTCGGCATGGATTACCTGGCGGGCACGGACGACGTCGGTTTCACGCAAGCCATGCTGAGTAAGCTCAGGCAGGACTACCGCATCGATGACAAGCGCATCTATGCCACCGGTCTGTCGCGCGGCGGCTTCTTTGCCTTGCGCCTGGCGGCTGAATTGCCCAGGCAGTTCGCGGCCGTCGCCTCCGTGGGCGCGCCGATGCCCGTGCCCGTCATCGATCACCATGCCGCGCCTTCGCCGGTGGGCATGCTGCTGATACACGGCACGGCCGACAAGGTGGTCTTGTATGGAGGCAAGAACGGAGGCAAGGATAGCGGCTATCTGTCCGCCGAGGAAACGTTTGCCTATTGGCGCAAGCACAATGGCATCGACGGCGCTGTACCGCCGGCGCGCCTGTTTTCTGGCGTGCCCGGCGACGATACGCAGGTGACGCAGGTGGAACAAAGCAATGGTGCGCAACAGGTGGCATTGATCACTGTCAAGGACGGCGGCCATACGTGGCCCGGTGCCGATGCGTTCAATATGGGCCTGCCGATCGGCAAGACGACGCGCGCCATCGATGCGAATGACATCATCTGGGAATTTTTCAGCAGGCAGCGGCGCTAGCACTATGGGGACGCGGGTGGCTGTGGCACACTCCAGTTATCTTGAATCTTGCACAAGGAATTGATGAACAGCCACCCCGTTCCCGTCTTTTGCCGCTCGCTGGCCCAGCTCTCCGCCATGCTCGACAAGCTTGATGGCCAGCCGCAGATCCTGGCGGCGCGCTTGCACCCGGACATGCTGCCGTTCGCCCAGCAAGTGCGCGCGGCCGTGAGTTTTTCCCTGCGCGGCTGCTGCCCGCTGGCGGGGCTGGCCGTGGCCGATTTCAGCGCCGCCGCCAGCTTGCAGGAGCAGATCGCGCAGACCATGCGCTACTTGCAGGAGATTCCCGCCGCGCGCTTCGATGGCGCGCCGGAGCGCATCTGCCGCGACCGCGCCGGCTTTGCCGACATCGCCCTGCCAGCCGACGCGTATTTGAATCTGTATATTCTGCCGAATTTTTACTTTCACTTCAGCATGGCGTATGCGATTGCGCGCAGCCATGGCGCACCCATCGGCAAGGGCGATTTCGATGGCTATCACGCATATGCGCCGGGGTTTTCCTTCGAGCGGCCGGCGGCGGCTTGAGTCGCCTGAAGGGCTAGAGGCCCGCTTCTTTCCACGAAGCCAGTCCCAGCCGCTTCAACAGCCGGCCCGACAGCCCGCAGCTCCAGCAGCTCATCTGGATTTGCCGCTGGCGCGCCGGGTTCGCCTGCCAGGCGCGCTGCGCGTAATCGAGCAGGGCGTCGCTGAGGGGCGAGGAATCGGCCGTCGCAGGCAAGCGCGTCATCAGCGCGCAGATGCCGTGCACGGTGTCACCCAGGCGCAGCAAGCCCGCCAGCAGCGCGCGCAAGACGGCGCCGTCGATGGAACTGCTGGCCTGGGTAAAACGTTGCTGCCAGCCTGCCCCGCGCCGCTGCCACAGGACCAGCAGGGCAGGCACCTCGCCAGGCTGCAGTTGCCCGATCAGCTCGTCCGCTTCGTGAAACAGGTCGAGGCGCGCGTAGTCATCTTCGTCGCCGCACAGCAGTTCATCCAGCTCGCGCAAGACGCTCATGCCACCACGTTCACGGGCACACCGCGCTCAAACGCTTCCACATTGCCGATCAGGATGTCGGCCAGCTTCTGCATGGCTTCGCCACTGGCCCAGGCCGTGTGCGGCGTGAGGATGAAATTGGGCAGGCGCAAATTTAACAGCGGGTTGTCGGGCAGGGGCGGCTCCTTGGAGAGCACGTCGAAGCCGGCGCCGCCGATCACGCCGCGTGTCAGGGCATCGGCCAGCGCCGCTTCATCGACCAGGCCGCCGCGTGCCGTATTGATCAGCAGGGCGGTCGGCTGCATGCGCGCCAGTTCTTGCGCGCCGATGATGTTGCGCGTGGCCTCCGTCAGCGGCAGGTGCAGGCTCAGCACGTCGGAGGTGGCCAGCAAGTCGTCAAGACTCACTTGCGTCACGCCGCCTTCCTGGATGGGGGAACGGTTGTGGACCTGTACCTGCATGCCGAAGGCGCGACCCAGCTGCGCCACGGACTTGCCCAGCGCGCCGTAGCCGAGCAATCCCAGGCGGCTGCCCGCCAGGTCGCGGATCGGGTGGCCGAACAGGCAGAAGCGGTCGGACGCCTGCCACAGGCCCGCTTCCACGTCCGCGCGGTAGGCGATCAGTTGGCGCCGCAGGGCCAGCATCAGGGCCAGGGTATGCTCGGGCACGGTGGCGCGCGCGTAGTCGCGGATATTCGCCACGACAATGCCCCGTTCGCGGCAGGCGGCCAGGTCGACAATATCCGTGCCGGTGGCGGCCACGGCGATCATTTGCAGGTCCGGCAGTTGCGCCAGCTCGGCCGCGCGCAGCGGCACCTTGTTGGTGATGGCGATGCTGGCGCCTTGCAGGCGAGCCACCGTCTGCTCTCTGCCCCTGGTGTGCGCATGCTCTTCCCAGCTGTGGGAAAAGGCGGGCCGGCGCACGCTGGCGATCAGGCTGTCGCGGTCGAGAAAGACGATGCGGTGCGGGTGCGGCGATATGCTTGCTGCTACGGTCATGGCTGTGCCTCGGTCAGGTTGGCGCGCGCGCCGGGCAGGCTGCTCTTGCCCTTCAGTTGCGTGGCCGGGTGGTTGGTAAACATGTCGGCGACCCATTCGACAAACACGCGCACCTTGGCGGACAGGTGGCGGTTGGGCGGATAGATCACGTGGATGGGCAAGGGGTCGGATTCCCATTCACTGAGCAATTCCACCATTTTGCCCTGTTCTATCAGGGGCGCAAGCATGAAGTGCGTCATTTGCACGATGCCCAGGCCCGCCAGGCCGGCGGCCGTGTAGGCGTTCGAGTCGTTCAGGGCGATATGGCTGGGCATGGCAATCTGGATGCGTTCGCCGGCGCGCGTGAAATCCCATTCGAAGGTCTTGCCCGTCTTGGCGGAGAAAAAATTCACGCCCCGGTGGCGCGGCAAGTCGTTCGGATGCTGCGGCGTGCCGTGGTAGGCCAGGTAGCCGGGCGAGGCGCAGGTCATGAAGTGCAGCACGCCGACGCGGCGCGCGATCAGGTTCAAATCGCCCAGTTCGCCGCCGCGCACGGCGCAGTCGACACCTTCCTCGATCAGGTCGACGGGGCGGTCGCTGCACCCGAGTTCCAGCGAGATATCCGGGTAGCGGGCAAAAAAGTCGGGCAGGGCAGGGATGATCAGCTCGCTGGCCAGCGCCGTGGGCGCGTCCACGCGCAGGCGCCCGCTGGGACTCAGCCGCGTGCGCGACAACGATTCTTCCGCTTCGCGCACGTCCGACAGGATGCGCACGCAGCGTTCGTAATAGGCGGCGCCATCCGAGGTGATGCTGACGTGGCGCGTGGTGCGGTTCAATAACTTAACCGACAGGCTCGCTTCCAGCGACTGGATCAGGGTCGAGACGGTGGCTTTCGGCAGCTGCATGTTTTCCGCCGCGCGCGTAAAGCCGCCCGCGTCGACGACTTGAATGAAAACTTCCATGGCTTGCAGCTTGTTCACTTGAATTCCTATCACTTTATGCGCGATTATTCAAAATCCTGAACAATCAATTCGGCATTGCACTCTTTATCAGATTGTAGAACAAGTCTATAGTTGTTGTACTGCAGCATAAATGTGATGCCGCAGGAAGCACAACAGGAGAAAGATCATGGCTCATCGGAATGGAAACTTTGCAGTATTCGCCCTCGTGGCGAGTGTGCTGGCTCTGGCCGCGATGGTATCGACGGATGCATATTCACTGGCGGCGCAAAGCGAAGCCAGCGGTTATAGCGCCCTGACCCATGAAGTAGGCGGTACCCTGTTGTGCCTGAACGACACGGTCATCGATGCTGCGGTGCAGCCGGTGGTGGCGCAATGAGCATTGCCGGCACCGCTGCCGAGCTTGCCCCAGGGCAGGCGCTGAAGATACGCGACATTCAAGTGCAGGGCGCACAAGATGCGCTCGCTGCGCGTCTCTACACGGCCGGCGTGCCAGGCGCCAAGCAGGCCAGCCTGATCGTTTTCTTCCATGGCGGCGGCTTTGTCGATGGCGACCTGGAAGATGCTGACGACTTCCTGCGCTGCCTGGTGCTGAGCAACCCCGACCACGTGGTGCTGGCTTCGAACTATACCCTGGCCAAGGTGCGGCCATTCCCCGCCGCCGTGGAAGACGCGCATGCCGTCTTGCTGTGGGCGAAAAAGAACAAGTCCAAGCTGGGCTGGACGGGCAAGCAGATGCTGGTGTCGGGCATCGAGGCGGGCGCCAACCTGGCTGCCGTGTGCGCCATGATGTCGCGCGACCGGGGCGGCCCGCCCCTCGCGGGCCAGGTGCTGATCATGCCCATGCTCGATCCCGGCCTGTCGACGTGCTCGATGCGTTCCTTGCCGACCTGCCCGGACCTGGCGGAAGTGGCCGATCAATGCGCCGCCGCCTACCGTGGCTATCTGCCGAATGCCGCTGACCGTACCCATCCGTATGCGTCGCCATTGCAGTCGAGCCGTCTGAAGAACCTGCCGCCGGCGCTCATCCTGTCGAGCGAAGATGATCCATTACGCGATGAAGCTGAACAATACGGCAGCAAATTAATTGCCTGCGGCATCAAGACCACCGTGCGGCGCATGGCCGCCGCGCCCCTGCAAGATGCTACCGCCCGCAATGAGTGTGCCTGCAAGGTGCAGGTATTGAGCGAAATCAGCAGTTTCGTTGCCGGACTGGGCCAGGAACCCGAGTCATGAAGCCGCTTTCTGCGGCGCCATAAAAAATTTACACTAATCAGTTTACTTTTTGAGTTTCGGTTGCTACACTGCATAGTGTAGTTCCCATCTTGTCTGCGTTGTGCGCTCGCACAGCCAGCTTCGTCGTCCCCGTCTGCTTTTAACCGGCTGGCGGCCTGTTTACCTTTGATCGAGCGCCGTCGGGCGCCATGGCACCACCATTCACTCTTTTTAGCTGGGTTGCTTCCTGCCGCCCATACCATTAGAAATTTTCATAAAACAGGGAAATAAAATGAAAAACGTTCAACAATTTTCCACTCTACTGAAGCCCCTGGCCGCCTCGCTCGCGCTGGCAGGACTGGTGGCGGTGAGCCTGGCCGGCTGCGATTCGGCCAACAGCAAGGTGCCCGACGCGCCAGCGGCCGGCGGCCCGCCCATCTCGGCCGCCGCCGTGGTGGAAAAACAGATCACGGAAACGCAGGAATTCTCGGGCCGCTTGGAAGCGATCGAGCGCGTGGAAATCCGCTCGAGAGTCGGCGGCTTCATCACCGCCGTCAACTTCAAGCCGGGCAGCGAAGTGAAAAAGGGCGACGTGCTGTTCGTCATCGATCCGCGCCCGTTCCAGGCGGAAGTCTCGCGCGCCGAAGGCACGGCCGCATCGGCCCGCGCCAAGGCAGAACTGGCCAAGCTGGAACTGTCGCGCGCTGAAAAGCTGCTGGCCGAAAAAGCCATCGCCCAGCGCGAATTCGATGAAAAAGCCTCGGGCCTGAAAGAGCTGGACGCCAACGCCCGCTCGGCCCAAGCCGCGTATGAAGCGGCCAAGCTGAACCTGTCGTACACGCAGGTGCAGGCGCCGATCAGCGGCCGTGTCAGCAAGGCGGAAATCACCGTCGGCAACCTGATCGACGCTTCCGCCATCCTCACTTCCGTGGTGTCGACGGACCGCATCTACGCCAGCTTCGACGGCGATGAAGATACTTATCTGCGCGTGGCCGGCACGGCGCAAAAGGGCACGCCCGTCACCGTCAAGGTAGGCCTGGCCAACGAAACGGGCTTCCCGCATGAGGGCAAGCTGGAATTCGTCGACAACCAGCTCGACCCGGCAACCGGCAGCGTGCGCATGCGCGCCACCTTCGCCAACACGGACCGCCAGCTGGTGCCCGGCCTGTTCGCCCGCATCCAGCTCGATGGCGGCAATGGCCCGCAGGCGCAAAGCACGGCGCTCCTGATCAGCGACCGCGCCGTCGGCACGGACCAAAGCCGCAAATACGTCTACGTGGTGGGCGCCGACAACAAGGCCGAGTACCGCGCCGTCAAGCTGGGCCCGAACTCGGACGGCTTGCGCGTGGTGCGCGAAGGCCTGAAGGCAGGCGAAAAAGTGGTTGTCAACGGCTTGCAGCGCGTGCGCCCCGGCGCCCCGGTGACGCCGCAGATGGTAGCCATGGATTTCGATCCGAGCGCGCCGGCCGCCCCCGCAAAACCTGAAGCAAAAGACGCCAAGATCGCCGCGAAAGCTGCATCGACTTCCAAGGAATAAACATGAATTTTTCCCGCTTTTTCATCGACAAGCCGATTTTTGCGGCGGTACTGTCGATTGTCATATTCGTGGCCGGGCTACTGTCGATTTTCGGCTTGCCCATCTCCGAATATCCCGACGTCGTGCCGCCATCCGTGGTGGTGCGCGCGCAGTATCCGGGCGCTAACCCGAAAGTGATCGCCGAAACCGTCGCCGCGCCGCTCGAAGAGCAGATCAACGGTGTCGAGAACATGCTCTACATGTCCTCGCAAAACACCTCCGATGGCGCCATGATGCTGACCGTGACCTTCAAGATCGGCACCAACGTCGAGCAGGCCGAGACGCAGGTGCAGAACCGCGTGCAGCGCGCCTTGCCGCGCCTGCCCGAAGAAGTGCGCCAGATCGGCGTGACGACCGTCAAATCGTCGCCCAACCTGACCATGGTGGTGCATCTGGTGTCGCCGAACAAGCGCTATGACGACATGTACTTGCGTAACTACGCGGTGCTCAACGTCAAGGACCAGCTGGCGCGCTTGTCCGGCATGGGTGATATCCAGATCTTTGGCGCGGGTGACTACGCCATGCGCATCTGGCTCGACCCGCAGAAAGTGGCGGCGCGCGGCATGACGGCCAATGACGTCGTCGACGCCATCCGCGAGCAGAACGTGCAGGTGGCCGCAGGTGTCATCGGCGCCTCGCCGGCAAAAAACTCGGACTTCCAGCTGACCGTCAATACCCAGGGCCGTCTGCAGACGCCCGAGGAATTTGGCGCCATCATCGTGCGCACCAATGCCGACGGCGCCGTGACGCACCTGAAGGACGTGGCGCGCGTGGAAATGGGCGCCAACAGCTATTCGCTGCGTTCGCTGCTGAACAATAATCCGGCCGTCGGCATGGGTATTTTCGAGGCACCGAATGCCAACGCGCTGCAACTGTCTTCCGACGTGCGCGCCAAGATGGAGGAACTGAAAAAAGACTTCCCGCAAGGCGTGGAATACCGCATCGAGTACGACCCGACGCAGTTCGTGCGCTCGTCGATCGAAGCCGTGATCCATACGCTGCTCGAAGCCATCGCCCTGGTGGTGCTGGTGGTGATCATCTTCCTGCAAACCTGGCGCGCATCGATCATTCCGCTGCTGGCCGTGCCCGTCTCCATCGTCGGCACCTTTGCCGTGATGCTGGGCTTTGGCTTCTCGATCAACACCCTGTCGCTGTTCGGTCTGGTGCTGGCCATCGGTATCGTGGTCGATGATGCCATCGTGGTGGTGGAAAACGTCGAGCGCAATATCGAAGAGGGCTTGTCGCCGCGCGACGCCACCATCCAGGCCATGAAAGAGGTCAGCGGTCCTATCGTCGCCATCGCCCTGGTGCTGTGCGCCGTGTTCGTGCCGATCGCCTTCGTGCCAGGCTTGTCCGGCGAGTTCTATCGCCAGTTCGCGCTGACGATCGCCATTTCGACCGTGATTTCCGCATTCAGCTCGCTGACTCTGGCGCCCGCCCTGTCGGCCGCTCTCCTGAGGCCGCACGATGCGCCGAAAGACGCGCTGACGCGCGGCATGGACAAGGTCTTCGGCCGCTTCTTCGCCTGGTTCAACCGCTTCTTCGGCCGTGCTTCGCACCGCTATGAAGCGGGCGTCAAAGGTGTGCTGGGCCGCAAGAGCGCCTCGCTGGGCGTGTATGCGCTGCTGGTCGTCGCCGCCATCTTCACCTTCAAGTCCGTGCCGGCCGGCTTCGTGCCAGCGCAGGACAAGCAGTACCTGGTGGGTTTTGCGCAATTGCCTGATGCCGCTTCGCTGGACCGCACGGAAGATGTCGTGCGCCGCATGTCGGACGTGATCAAGTCGGTGCCTGGCGTCGAGTCGACCATTGCCTTCCCCGGCCTGTCGATCAACGACTTCACCAATGCGCCGAACGCCGGTATCGTCTTCGCCACCTTGAAACCGTTCGATGAGCGCACCAGCAAGGAATTGTCGGGCGGCGCCATCGCGGCCGAGATCAACAAGCGCCTGGGCGGCATCCAGGACGCCTTCATCATGGTCTTCCCGCCACCGCCGGTCAACGGCCTGGGTACCATCGGCGGCTTCAAGATGATGATCGAAGACCGTGGCAACCTCGGTTACGACGCGCTGTACAACGCCACGCAGGCGCTGGCCGCCAAGGCTTACCAGACGCCGGAACTGGCGGGCGTGTTCTCGGGCTACCAGATCAACGTGCCGCAGCTGTTTGCCGACGTCGACCGCGTGAAAGCCAAGCAGATGGGCGTCCAGCTGCAAACGATTTACCAGACCTTGCAGATCAACCTCGGTTCGCTGTATGTGAATGACTTCAACCAGTTTGGCCGCACCTACCAGGTGCGCGTGCAGGCCGATGCGGCATTCCGTTCGCATGCGCAGGATATCGCGCAGCTGAAAGTACGCAATGACAAGGGCGAGATGATCCCGCTGTCCTCCTTGATGCGTGTCAAGGACAGCTATGGCCCGGACCGCGTGCAGCGCTACAACGCCTACGCCGCAGCCGACTTCAATGGCGGCGCAGCCCCTGGCGTATCGAGCGGCCAGGCGCAAGTCGCGCTGGAGCGCATCGCCAAGGAAGTGCTGCCGCAGGGGATTTCGTATGAGTGGACGGAGCTGACCTATCAGGACATCTTGTCCGGCAATACGATGATCTATGTCTTCCCGCTGTGCGTGCTGCTGGTGTTCCTGGTGCTGGCCGCCCAGTACGAAAGCTGGACCCTGCCGCTGGCCGTGATCCTGATCGTGCCGATGTCCATCCTTTGCGCCTTGCTGGGTGTGAAGCTGACCGGTGGCGACAACAACGTGTTTACCCAGATCGCGCTGTTCGTGCTGGTGGGGCTGGCGTCGAAGAATGCGATTCTGATCGTGGAATTTGCCCGCGAGCTGGAAGACCATGGCCGCAGCGTCGTGCAAGCCGCGCTGGAAGCGTGCCGTTTGCGTCTGCGTCCGATCCTGATGACGTCGATCGCCTTCATCATGGGCGTGGTGCCCCTGGTGTTCTCGCACGGCGCCGGTTCGGAAATGCGCCATGCGATGGGCGTGGCGGTGTTCGCCGGCATGCTGGGCGTGACCTTCTTCGGTCTGTTCCTGACGCCCGTGTTCTATGTATTGCTGCGCACCCTGGCGCAGCGTTTTGAGAAAAAACCAGCCGCCGCTGCCGCCAAGCCAACAGCTGCGCCAGCGCTGGACCTGGAAGGAGATATATATTGAAAACCAATCTGAGTGCGCGGACCGCCGCGCGGCGCGCGGCTCCGGCCCTGCGCACGGCCTTGACGGCCATGGCAGCGGCCGTGCTGCTGGCCGCCTGCGCGGCGCCCGAGTTCAAGCAGCCGCAGATCGAAACGCCAACCGCGTTCAAGGAAGCGCAAGTGCCTGCCGTGCAGACGGCAGCCGACGGCACGCGCTGGAAGCAGGGCGTGCCAGCCGAACGCCAGGCGCGCGGCGAATGGTGGCTGGCCTTCAATGATCCGGCCTTGACCAGCCTGATTGGCGAAGCCACGCAGGCCAACGCCAACCTGGCCGTCGCCGCCGCCCGCGTCAAGCAGGCGAGGGCGATTGCCGGCATCGCCGAAGCGGACCGCATTCCGCAAGTGGGCGTGAACGTGGGCGGCCAGCGCAATCGCGCCTCCGCCGTGTCGCTGGGCTTGCCGAATGGCGCGCCGGTGGCGGCCACGAATGTCTACCAGGCCAACCTGACGGCCAGCTACGAAGTCGACCTGTTCGGCAGAGTCGCATCGAACGTCAGTGCTTCGCGCAGCGATGCGCTGGCCGTGGAAGCGACCTACCGTTCCGTGCTGCTGTCCCTGCAGGCGGATGTGGCGCAGACCTACTTCCAGCTGCGCGCCACGGATGCGGAACTGGCGACCCTGGAGCAGACGGTGCGGCTGCGCGAGGAAAGCGTGCACGTGAACCAGCGCCGCTACGACCTGGGCGACATCGGTGAATTCGACCTGTCGCGTGCCCGCACGGAGCTGTCGACGACACGCGCCGAAGCCATCGGCCTGCAGCGCCAGCGCGCCACCAGCGAACATGCGCTGGCCGTCCTGCTGGGCAAACCGGCTGCCAGCTTCACGGCGACCGTCAACCCGCTGCAGGACAGCGGCTTCCTGCCCGTGATCCCGGCCGGCATGCCGTCGTCCCTGCTTGAGCGCCGTCCCGACATCGCCTCGGCGCAGCGCACCATGGAAGCGTCGAATGCGCGCATCGGCGTGGCGAAATCGGCCATGTTCCCGGCCTTGACCCTGAACGCGTCCGGTGGCGGCGCGTCCGACACCTTCTCGGACATCTTCAAGTGGAGCAGCCGCTCCTGGCTGCTGGGCGCCCTGATGTCGATGCCGATCATCGACGGTGGCCGCAACAAGGCGGCCGTGAGCCGCAGCGAAGCACAGCTGGAAGAGTCGGTGGCGACGTATCGCCAGAGCGTGCTGGTGGCCTTCGCCGAGGTGGAAGACAACCTGGCCGGCCTGCGCATCCTGTCGGGCCAGACGCAGCAGATCGACGAAGCCGTCGTTTCGGCGCGCCGTTCGGCCGACCTGGCGCAAAAGCTGTACGACGCCGGCCGCTCCAGCTACCTTGATTTGCTCGACGCGCAGCGCAACCTGGCGACCATCGAGCGCAATGCCGTGCAATTGCGCGGCAACCGCGCCGTCACCACCGTGGCGCTGATCCGCGCCCTGGGCGGCGGCTGGGGCGAGACGGAGCCGCAAGTGGCGGCCAACTAGTTTCCCGGCACCGCGGGCTGGAACCTTTCCGGCCCGCGACAAGGGAGCCTGCCTGAAACGGCGCCGTGCACAGCATGGCGCCGTTTTTTTATGCCTGCGTCTGCCCGCACCGCAGGTCGGCCTGGCGCGCGGCGCGGCAGGTAGGCTAGGCGCATGGCGCGGTAGGTCGGCTTAGCGCATGGCGCGTAAGCCGACACCAGCCCCGCCCTAAATCAGGACAAAATCAAAAAAATAAGTTGAATCCAATCCCCGCCCCACCGCGTAAGTACTCCTGCAATCATGCACACGCAGTCATCCAGGAGATCCATCATGCGCACCTTCCTTCCCGCAGCACTGTTTGTTACATCCATGCTGGCCGCCAGCGCTCCCTTTGCCGCCGACATGACCACCATGGTGGGTGGCCAGAGCATGTACCCGAGCAAGGACATTGTCGATAACGCCGTCAATTCAGCCGACCACACGACCCTGGTCGCTGCCGTCAAGGCGGCCGGCCTGGTCGATACCCTGAAAGGCAAGGGGCCATTTACCGTGTTCGCACCGACGAATGCGGCCTTTGGCAAGCTGCCTGCCGGCACCGTCGACACCCTGGTGAAGCCGGAAAACAAGGCCACCCTGACAAAGATCCTCACTTACCACGTGGTACCGGGAAAATACGACTTCAAGGCGCTGGCCAAGGAAATCAAGATGCACGACGGCAAGGCAACCCTGCCGACGGCCAGCGGCGGCAAGCTGATGTTCGCCATGAACGGCATGCACAACATCGTCGTGATGGATGAAAGCGGCAATAGCGCCAACATCAGCACCTATGACGTGTACCAGTCGAATGGCGTGATCAACGTCATCGACACGGTGCTGATGCCTAAATAAGCGGGCGAAAAAAAAGACAGGGAAAACCCTGTCTTTTTGCTTGATGCCGTGCTGCTTACTTGGCTGGTGCAGGCGCAGGAGCTGGTTCCGCAGCTGCCGCMKGKACAGCTTTCGTGGCGATGGGTCGGACGGACAGTGTCGCCCAATAGCGCCGCCGTGTGGCGATCCGCCTGGTTTATTTGCTGAAGTTTGCATGAAGCGGGTGTGCTGGCGCTTCCTGCGTCGGCGTTTTTTCCGCTTGCCGCATGCGCGCGCGGCGCTTGCGCAGCCAGATGACCAGTCCCGTCGCGCTCAGCATGGCCACCACCAGGCCCATGGCGGAAATCAGGATGCGTCCCGGCAGGCCGAGGATGCGCCCCGAATGCAGCGGGAATTGCGCCTGCAGGAAGATGTCGCCCGCGCTGCCCGTGCCCGGCACCACGCCGCCGGCCGGCTTGCCGTCGCGGCCATCGAAATACAGCCACGCATTGCCCAGGCCACCGTCGCCATGGTCGTTGTCCGCCTCGAAGAAGCCCACGCCGTACAGGCCGTAGCTGGATGAGTAAAACACGCCGCCAGCGGGCAGCGTCCAGCCGCGTCTTGTCGCTTCCGTTTTTGCCAGCGCCACCGCCTGTTCGCGCGTCAGCAGCGGCTCGATGGGTTTTTCCGGCGGCTGCGGCGTGCGGCTGTCGAAAGCATTCGGGCTGAGGGTGGAAAATTTCGCCACCAGCGGGCGCATCACCTGGGTTTGCAGATTCATCGAGACAGAGGTGACGGCCAGCACCAGCAGCAGCAACCAGACCCACACGCCGCCCGAGCGGTGCAGGTCGAAGTTCAGTTTGTGGCCGCCTTCGCGCCAGCGGAAGGCCAGCGATTTGCGCCAGCTGCGCCAGTTCGGGAACGACAGGTACAGCGCGATGCCGCAATCGAACAGCCACACGATGCCGACGATGCCCATCAACCACACGCCCAGTTCGATGCCCCAGCCATCGGGAATGTGCATGGTGTAGTGCAGCTTGTACAGGAAGGGCAGCAGGTTTTCGCGCGTCAGCGAGACCACGCCCCACTGGCGCGTGCCCTGGATGGCGCCCGTGACGGGATCGATGGCCACCTGATTGAAGCCCGGCTCAAAAGGCTTGCCCGTCGCGGGGTCGAGCCGGCTCTCGACCGATAGCAGCGCCGTGTGGCCAGGCTCGATCGCCGTGAGCGTGTAGTTGACGCGCAGGCGCGGGTTCTGCGCCTCGAGCTGGCGCGCCAGTTCCAGGCCCGACTTTGCCACCCCCGCTTCCGTGTCGCTGGCGGCGTGGAACAGCTGCGGATTGAGCCAGGCATCAAGTTCGTGATCCCACGAGATCACGGCACCCGTCAGACCGGAAACGAAGAGAAAAAGCGCCACCGCCAGGCCAAACCAGCGGTGCAGAACCACCATCGAAGGACGCAGTCGCATGGCGGCTCCCTAGTATTTCCAGCTCAGGGTGGCGCTGCCATTGCGGCCGGCTGCATACAGCGACTGGGTCCAGTACAGGCTCGTCAGGTGCTTCTTGTCCGTCACGTTGTTCACATTCAGCGACAGGCTGACATTGCGGCTGATGGCGTAGCTGGCCATCAGGCCCAGTTGCGCATACGCACCCTGGTGCAGGGTGGTCGTGTCGTCGATGCGGTTGTAGATGGCGTCCTGCCAGGTCAGGCTGGCGCCCACTTTCAGCGCCGGTACGGCCGGCACATGGTAGGTGGTGGCAAGGTGGAACTGCTTGCGCGGAATGAAGGTGCGCGCATCCTTGCCGTCGTCGCCCTTGATGCGCAGCTGGGAATAGCCGGCGCTGGCTTGCCAGCCCTTCGCCAGTTCGCCTGAGGCATCTAGCTCGAAACCCTGCGAGTCCGAATCGACGCCCTTGTAGAAAGTCTTGAAGTCGGGCGTGGTGCCGGCCGCTTCGGCCACGTTCTTCTGGCGCGTCTTGAACAGCGCGCCGGACAGGTTCAAGCGGCCATCGAACCAGTCGCTTTTCAGGCCCGCTTCCAGGCTCTTGCCGGTGGCTGCCGCCAGGGTCTGGCCCGTGCTGTCGATGCTGCTTTGCGGGTTGAAGATCTCCGTGTAGCTGCCGTAGGCCGACACATGGCGGTCGATGTCATACACCAGGCCGATATACGGCGTGGTGTCACTTTGCGACTTGGCCTGGCTGACGCCATACGCGCTGCCCGTGCTGTCGGCCTTGACGGTGTTTACGCCTGCCAGCAGTTTGGCACTGTCGGCCAGGTTGAACCGGGCGGCCAGGTAGGCGTTCTTGCGTTCGTCCTGGTAGGCGCTGCCATCGGTCGAGGCGTCAAAGGCCGGTTCAGGGTAGGAGCCGTCGAACGCCGTGCCGTTCGGCAGGGCCGTGCCGATGCCGCGGCCATAATAGGAGATATCGTCGAGCGTGGATTTCGACCAGGCCAGCCCCATGCTCAGGTCATGCTGGCGCCCTGCCAGCGTGAATTTTCCCGTGGCGGCGACATCGAGCAGGCGCTGCTTGTTGGTCGAGCCGTAGCGTGACGGATAGCTGAACAAGCCGTCGCCCGTGGCCTTGTCCGGCGTGCCGTAAACATAGAACAGCTTTGAGTCGGAGCTGGAGCGGTTGTAGGTGGCGGTGGCGGTCACGCGCCAGTCGGCATTGAACTGGTGCGCCAGTTCGGCGAAGGTGCTGTTGTTGAGGATGCTCCAGCGCGACCAGTCGGCCGAGGTCGAGGTGGAAATGGGGTAGTTGGTCGGCGTACCGTCCGTGTAGGCGATGGGCAGGGCGCCCCACATGCCGCCTTTGGCCAGGTTGTTCTGGTAGCTGTGGCCCACGGCCACGGTTGTCGCTGGCGTGAGTTTCGCTTCGACGATGGCGTAGGCGACATCCTTGCGCGGCGAGTAGCGGTCCAGGTAGGAATCGCCCTCTTCATGCGCGACGACAAAGCGCGCGGCCACCTTGCCATCGGCGCTGAGCGGCGTCGATACGTCGGCATCGAGGCGGCGCGTATTCCAGGAGCCGAGGGTGACGCCCGCGGCAGCGGCCAGGCCGGCCGTCGGTCGCTTGCGCACGAAGTTGACGGTGGCCGATGGATTGCCGGTGGAGGAAATCAGACCGTTCGCGCCGCGCACGATGTCGACGCGCTCGAACAGCGCCGTATCGAGGTCGCCCATCACGTTGCCGAAGACGAAAGGAATGCCCACGCCGTCGAACTGGAAATTGGTGATGTCGTAGCCGCGCGCCGTGTAATAGGTGCGGTCCGTTTCCACCGCTTCCACCGTCACGCCTGTCGTTTGCGCCAGCACCTTGCTGGCGTTGTCGAGCTTGAAATCGTCCATCTGCGCGCGCGTGACGACGGAGACGGCTTGCGGCGTGTCGCGCAGCGACAGGTCGAACTTGCTGGCGGAGGCGCTCTTGCGCGTCGTGTACGCGTTCGCGTCGCTGCTGCCCGTGACCGTGATGGTCTGCATTACCGGCGCGTCGTCGGCGGCGCCTTCGGCCGCGGTGCTCTCGGCACCATGCGCCATGCCGGCGCCCAGCGCCAGTGAAATGGCCAGGGCCAGCGGATGCAGCGACAGTGCGGGGCGGGAAGAGGGGACGGTACGACCTGGCATGAAACGGCTCCTGATAGATGAATGCAAATGAGAATAATTCGCAATTCTATTTGAGCGGTGGTCAGGGTGGCAAATTTTTTGTGACTGGAAAGCGTTGTTTTTCGTTTCTTTACATGCTTTTACATGGGCCCTGGCAGAGGGGGGCCAGTGCTTTCAGGTGTTGCTGTGGTCGCGCAAAGCAAAAAGACAGCCGAAGCTGTCTTTTTCTGGAAGCGCGGCGGATTACTTCGCCGGCGTTGCTGGAATGGCTTCCGCCGCTTTCGCTTCGTCCGCCGCCAGTTTGGCTTTCTTGGCCTTGTGATGCGCCTTGGCTTTCGTCACTTTGGCATCGGCCTTGGCGCTGGCCACGTCGGCCTTCGCATCGGCGGCAACTGCCGCTTCTTTTGCATCGGCCTTCACGACGGCCTTGGTTTCCTTGGCTTCAGCCTTGGCCACGGCCTTGGTGTGGGCCGCTTCCGCCTTGGCAGGCACCAATGCTGCCGGAGCGGCTGGCGTTTGGGCAAAGGCTGCGGTAGCGAACAGGCCGGCGATCAGGGTAGCGATGACTTTTTTCATGATGTAATCCTTGGTAGTAAAGTGGGCTGGTGATTGCGGGTACGAGGGCGATTATTTGGTGACGGCAGGCGCTGCTTCAGCGGTGGCCGATGCCAGCTTTTCGTCGGCCTTGGCCTTGGTTTTCTTGGCCTTGTGATGGGCCTTGGCTTTGGTGGCGACAGCTTCCGTCTTGGCGCTGGCCACTTCCGTTTTCGCGGCGACGACTGCCTTGGCTTCTTTCGCATCGGCCTTCACGACGGCTTGCGCTTCCTTGGCGTCCGCTTTCGCGACTGCCTTGGTGTGGGCCGCTTCCACTTTGGCCGGTACCGATGCTGCCGGCGCTGCCGGAGCGGCTGGCGTTTGGGCGAAGGCTGCGGTGGCGAACAGGCCGGCGATCAGGGTAGCGGTGATATTGACGATGCGGTTTTTCATGGTGCAGTCCTCGGTGGTGGTTTGTCTGGTGTGGCGGGATGATTCCCGTGTCACTGAGCAGAAAACGCGGCTGCGAATGCTCGCGTTGACGGACATTACAAACGCTTACACTCTGCCTGTCGCATGCCGCATTCATGCTTCACAGACGGTGCTTCATGCAGCGATGCTGCCCGCCTGTCGCATGCTGGCCGGGCAGGCTGGTCTGCACGCTAGAATGGCGCCATCTTCATATCGAGCGCATCCCATGTCCGCCATCGCCTTTTCCACCGCTCCGCCATGTCACGATCCGCGCCTGGTGCGCGCGTACCTGAAACAGACCGTGCTGCGCCTCTACGGCGTGATGCTGCCGATACTGGCGATAGTGATGGGTTTGATGTTGCTGCTGCTGATGCACCTGCTCAAAGGCAGCACGGCGGGCTGGTTGCAGCTGGCGTATGGCGCGTTCATGCTGCTGTTGCCAGCCATCTGTGCCCGCACGATGGTGCACCAGCAGCTGCGCAAATTCAGCGAGGAAGGTGTTGCCCTGAGCGAGGAACTGGTGGCGGCGCGCGTCTCGCGTGAACTGGTGTCGCCATTCGACATTTTTACCAGCTTTGATTTGTGCGCAGAGGCGCTGTCCGGCCTGGGGACGGGCCAGGCACTGGGCCTGACGGGGCCACCGGCCTTTGCGCATGACCCGTTCAAGCGCATCATCGTGCTGGGGCGGCAGCGGCCTTTTTGCCTGTTCGGCGCCACGCAAGTGCGCCTGTGGGCGGAGCCGGGACAGGGTGTACGCATCCACGTGGGCCGCATCCTGAGCGTGCAATGCCTGTGCATGCAGACCGGTAGCGCGTTGCGCGCCGTAGAAGCGGTGACGGCGCAGCTGCAGGCCAGCCTCGCGTGGCGTCTGCGTGCGCAGGATGCCGCATTGCGTAAACAGGCCGCCGAACGCGAAGCCTTGCAGGCGCGCCTGTCCGCGCTGCAGGCACAGGTCGAACCGCATTTTTTGTTCAACACCCTGGCCAACCTGAAGTACCTGGTGCGCACGGATACGCCTGCGGCTCTGGAGATGCTCGACCACCTGATTGGCTACCTGCAGAATGCTTTGCCGGACATGCGCTCGGTATCGTCGACGCTGGGCCGCGAAATCGACCTGGCGCGCGATTACCTGGCCCTCATGCAGATCCGCATGGGCCAGCGCCTGTCCTACTCCATCGACGTGCAGGACGATCTGCGCGCCTTGCCGATGCCACCGGCCATGCTCATTTCGCTGGTGGAGAACGCATTGCGGCATGGCTTGCAGGGCGTGCCGCAGCCGGGCAGCGTGCGCCTCGCCGCCGCGCTGCGGGCTGGCATGCTGGAAGTGGCCGTGCACGATGACGGCGCCGGCCTGGCTGGCAGCGCAGCACATGGTCATGGATTGGGACTGTCGAATATTCATGCCCGTCTGGCGTTGCTTTACGGTGGGGCTGCCATCCTGGAGGTAGCACAGGCAAGTCCGGGCGGCGTGACGGCCATCTTGCGCCTGCCGCTTTCGGCAGGAGGTGCGTGATGCCGCGCGCCTTGATCGTTGAAGATGAACCGCTACTGCGTGCGGAACTGCGCGACCAGCTGCAGCTGCTGTGGCCAGGCTTGCAGATTGCGGGCGAGGCCGGCGATGGCATCGCGGCGCTGGCCTTGATCGCTGGACAGCAGCCGGACATTGTCTTCCTCGATATACAGATGCCGGGCTTGAATGGCCTGGAAGTGGCGCGGCATCTGCCCGCGCACTGCCAGGTGGTGTTTGTCACGGCCTATGCAGAGCATGCGCTGGCGGCGTTCGATGCTGGCGCCGCCGATTACCTGGTCAAGCCGCTGGCGACAGCGCGCCTGCTGCAGACCGTCAAGCGACTGCAGGCGCGTGGCGGGGAGTGCACGCCGCCGGCAATTGCCGTGTGGCAGAAGGTGTTTGCGGGGCCGGCGTCTTACCTGAAATGGATCAAGGCGTCGACCGGCAATACCTTGCGCCTGCTGCTGGTGAGCGAGATCGATTTCTTCCAGTCGGATGGCAAATACACGCGCGTGGCGAGCGCCGCAGGGGAAGGGCTGATCCGCCTGACCTTGAAGGAGTTACTGGAGCAGCTCGATCCCGGGCAGTTTGCGCAGATTCACCGCAGCAGCATCGTCAATCTGCATGCGATCGAGCGCATCGACAAGGATGGCACGGCGATGCATATCCGCCTGAAGGGCGGGCGCGGCTCGTTGCCGGTCAGCGAGGCATTCGCGCGCCAGTTCCGGCAGATGTAGCGGCCCCGCTTTCCATGCACAAAAAGACAGCCGAAGCTGTCTTTCTGTGTGGAGCAAGGCTGGTGGATTACTTGGCTGCTGGGCAGATGTAGCGGCCCCGCTTTCCATGCACAAAAAGACAGCCGAAGCTGTCTTTCTATGTGGAGCAAAGCTGGTGGATTACTTGGCTGCTGCCGCGGTCGCTTCAGCCTTGTCTTCGGCGGCCTTGGCCTTGGCTTTGCTGGCCTTGTGGTGAGCCTTGGCCTTGGTGGCTTTGGCGTCAGCCTTGGCGCTGGCGACATCGGCCTTGGCATCGGCGGCAACGGCTGCTTCTTTCGCATCGGCTTTCACGACGGCCTTGGTTTCCTTGGCTTCTGCGTTGGCCACTTCCTTGGTGTGCTTGGCTTCGGCCTTGGCTGGCACGGCTGGCGTTTGAGCAAAGGCTGCGGTAGCGAACAAGCCGGCGATCAGAGTAGCAGTGATATTGACAATGCGTTTTTTCATGATGCAGATCCTCGAGAAGTGGGGTTGTAGTTCAGGAGATGCATTTCCCCTGTCACTGAGGCAAAAACGCGCCGTGCGGCAATAGCGTTGACATGGATTGCGGGCAATTACAAACACTTACATTTGCTGGCGCCGGGACTCTCGTCGGCACTCTGTTAGCTGGCGTACCGCGCCGATGGCCCCGGCGGCCTAGACTCGGTGCCATCCTCACTGCATGGGTTCGCCATGAAAGCCGCCTTGAAGACCTACCAGTCCAAGCGCAATTTCGCCATCACGCCCGAGCCCGCTGGCGGCGACGAGGCGCCTGGCGCTGCGCTCACTTTCGTCATCCAGAAGCACTGGGCCAGCCGCCTGCACTACGATTTTCGTTTGGAACTCGATGGCACGATGAAAAGCTGGGCCGTGCCGAAAGGCCCCAGCTACGATACGCACGACAAGCGCATGGCGGTGCAGGTGGAAGACCATCCCATTTCCTATTCCAGCTTCGAGGGCACGATCCCGGAAAAGCAGTACGGCGCGGGCAAGGTCATCATCTGGGACAAGGGGACGTGGCAGCCGCAGGCGGCCACGCCGGACGCGCGCAAGGCGCTGGCGGCCGGCGAGCTGAAATTCACCTTGCATGGGCACAAGATGCATGGCAAGTGGGTGCTGGTGCGCATGAAAGGCAAGGGCGACAAGCGCAGCGAAAAGCAGCCGGCCTGGCTGCTGATCAAGGAAAAAGACGAGTATGCCCGGCCAGCGCTGGAGTTTTCCGTCGTCGACGAGTTTCCCGACAGCGTCAAACATAAACCTGTGCCGAAGCGCAAGCAGAGCGAAAGTCCGCCGGCAGCGCCGGTAGCGCCAGCGGCGAAACTGCCCGCCACCTTGTCGCCGCAACTGGCCACCCTGGCCGACGCGCCGCCGCCCGATGCGCAGGATTGGCTGTTTGAAGCGAAATTTGACGGCTACCGCATCCTCACCCGCTGCGATGGCAAACAGCTGGCCCTGCTCACGCGCAATGGCAATGACTGGACGCACAAGCTGACCAAGCTGCATGCGGCCTTGCAAAAGCTGGGCTTGCCGCCGGGCTGGTATGACGGCGAAATCGTCGTCATTGGCGCCGATGGGCGGCCCGATTTCGGCGCCCTGCAGCGCGCGTTCGAGGCGGACACGACGAGCGAGATCGTGTATTACCTGTTCGATGTGCCGTATTTCGATGGCCACGATCTGCGCGGCCAGCCCGTCGAGGCGCGCCGCGCGCTGCTGCGGCAGTTGTTGCAGAGCTTGCCGGCATCGCCGCTTGTGCGTTTCAGTGACACACTCGACGCCGCGCCGCGGCAATTGCTGGCCCAAGCCTGCAAGCTGGGGCTGGAAGGCGTGATCGGCAAGCGGCGCGGTTCGCCGTATGTCTCGCGCCGCTCCGGCGACTGGATCAAGCTGAAATGCGGGCAGCGCCAGGAATTCGTCATCGGCGGCTATACGGCGCCGCAGGGCGCGCGCGAAGGCCTGGGGTCGCTGTTGCTGGGCGTCCATGATGCAGAAGGGCAGCTGCGCTATGCGGGCAATGTGGGCAGCGGTTTTGACGATGCCGCCTTGCGCGATTTGCGGCGCCGCCTCGACGCGCTGGCCGTGGATACCAGTCCGTTTGCGGGCAAGGCGGGCGGCGTGCGCGCCCCCCTGTGGGTCAAGCCGCAGCTGGTGGCCGAAGTCAGCTTTGCGCAATGGACCAGCGGCGGTTCCATCCGTCATGGCGTATTTCACGGCTTGCGCCTGGATAAGAAACCAGCCGCCATCGTGCGCGAGCGGGCGCAGCGGATCGAGAAGGAGAAAACCATGCAGCAAAAGGATACCGAGCCGGACAGTGTCTTGCCGGCCAGTTTCAAGGTCAGCCATGCGGAGCGGGTGATCGACCGGGACAGTGGCGCGCGCAAGATCGACCTCGTGCGCTATTACGCGCTGGTCAGCAAGCTGATGCTCGTGCATCTGCGCGGGCGGCCCGTCTCGCTGGTGCGCGCGCGGCCGGCGTGGGAGGCGAACTGTTTTTCCAGAAGCATGCGGACACGTCGAAAATGCCCGGCGTCAAACAACTCGATGCGCGCCTCGATCCCGAGCATCCGCCCATGCTGGAGGTTGCAACGGCGCAAGGCTTGCTATCGGCGGCGCAATGGAATGTGGTGGAATTTCACACGCAAAATGCGCTGGCCAGCAGCTATGACACGCCGAACCGCCTGGTCTTCGACCTCGACCCGGGCAAGGGCGTGGCCTGGCCCGCCATCCAGGAAGCGGCCGTGCTGCTGCGCGCCTTTTTGACGGAGCTGGGCTTGCCCGCCTGGCTGAAAACCAGCGGCGGCAAGGGCTTGCACGTGGTCGTGCCCATCCGCCCCAAGCATGACTGGGACACGGTGAAGGCGTTTTCGCAAGCCATCGTGGCGCACATGGCCCAGCTCATTCCGCAGCGCTTTGTCGTGAAAAGCGGACCGAGCAACCGGGTCGGCAAGATCTTCATCGACTACCTGCGCAACGGCCGCGGTGCCACCACCGTGTGCGCGTGGTCGGCCCGCACGCGCTCGGGTCTGGGCATTTCCGTGCCGCTGGGCTGGGACGAACTGGACAAGCTGAAGGCGGGCGAT
This sequence comes from Janthinobacterium sp. AD80, assembly GCF_002878455.1. Taxonomy (GTDB): domain Bacteria; phylum Pseudomonadota; class Gammaproteobacteria; order Burkholderiales; family Burkholderiaceae_D; genus Janthinobacterium. The sequence continues at coordinate 3,975 of NZ_NRDQ01000020.1, read as the reverse complement.
GCATGGAATGTCGGTAACGTGCATAGCCGGCTCGACGTGGGCAACGCGCCGTGGGAGGGCTATGCGCGCAGCGCCAAGGGCATCGATGCGGCCATGAAAAAACTCGATTTCAAAACCTGAACACATTACATACGCAGTTAACTTGCGTTTACTTTTATTCGTAACTATACTTGTTACATGAAAACACCGAGCCGACTCTCCACTGTCCTGCACGGCCTGCTGCACATGGCCGGGCAGGTCGAACCGATGACTTCCGACACCCTGGCGCAATGCCTGCACACAAACCCCGTGGTGGTGCGGCGCACGATGGCCAGCCTGCGCCAGGCCGGCATCGTGCAATCCTTGCGCGGCCATGGCGGGGGCTGGTCGCTGGCGCGGCCTTTGTCCGCCATCAGCCTGCGCGACGTCTACGCGGCCTTGCAGGAAAGCGTGACGCTGAAAGTCGATATCGGCGCGCCGCATTCGCAATGCCTGGTCGAGCGGGCCGTGACGCGGGTGCTGGCCGACGTCTACCGCGATGCCGAAGCCATGCTGGTGGCGCGCCTGGGCGACATCAGCCTGCAGGCGCTGCTGCATGACATCGGTGAAGGCGCGCCTTTTATTGCCGGCGGCCCGCCGCCTCCCCATTCTCACCCCTAATTGCCAGGAGTTCACCATGTTTGACGTCATCATCATCGGCGGCAGCTTTGCCGGTCTGTCGGCAGCGCTGCAACTGGCGCGCACGCGCCGTCCCATCGCCATCATCGACGCCGGCACGCCGCGCAACCGCTTTGCCTCCCACGCGCATGGCGTGCTGGCGCACGATGGCAAGCCCGGCAGCGCCATCCTGGCCGAGGCGCGCGCGCAGCTGGCCGCGTATCCGAACGTGACCCAGCTGTCGGGCACGGTGAATCTGGCCGCGCCGCTTGCTTCCGCCAAGCTTGCCTTTCAGGTGGCCCTGGACGATGGCACGGAGGTGCAAGGGCGGCGCCTGATCCTGGCCACGGGCGTGCGCGATATCTTGCCCGAGCTGCCCGGCGTGGCCGAGCGCTGGGGCCGGAGCGTGCTGCATTGCCCGTATTGCCATGGCTATGAAATCGGCGGCGGCCCCATCGGCGTGCTGGGCCGGCTGCCCGCATCCGTACACCAGGCCAGTCTGATTGCCGACTGGGGCGACGTGACCCTGTTCACGGCAGGCATGCCGCCGCTCGACGATGACGCCCTGGCGTTGCTGGCGCGGCGCAAGGTCAGCATTGAGGGCAGCGCCGTCACCGCCATCGAGGGGGAGTCGCCGGCGATCTCCGGCGTCCGCCTGGCCGATGGCCGTTTGATCCCTCTGCGGGCGTTGTTCCTGGCCGCCCCCGTGCAGCAGGCCAGTCCGCTGGCGCAGCAGCTGGGTTGCGAATTGGAAGAGGGCATGATGGGACCCATTGTGCAAGTGGACGCCATGAAGATGACTTCCGTGCCGGGCGTGCATGCGGCCGGCGACGCGGCGCGCGCCATGGCCAATATCAGCTTTGCCATGGCCGATGGGGTGATGGCGGCCGTGGGCGCCCACCATGCGCTGATCACGGAGGAAGGGCAGGCGCAGCCTGCTTGACGCCGCGCAAAAGCGTCAGGCCGCCTTGCGGCGCGGCGCCGCCGCCTTGCGTGGCGTCGCTGGCGTGGCTTTGCGCGTGGTCTTGGCCGTGGACGCGCTCTTGCGCGGTGCGGCAGCGGGCGCCTTGGCGGGCGCTTTCTTGCCCAGGCTTTGCTGCAGCAGCGCCACCAGGTCGATCACGTTGCTGCCGCGTTCCTCTTCCGGTTCGGGTGACGGCGGGGTAATCGTCCTGGTCTGTTTCGCCTTGATTTTCTTTTTTACCAGCGCCAGCACGTCTTCGCGGTAGCTGTCGTGGTATTGCTCCGGCGCCCACGCTTCGCTCATGCCTTCCACGAGGGACAGCGCCATCTTGAGTTCCTTATCCGTGATGCCTGCCGCTTTCAGGGTGCTGCCCGGTAACTCCAGGTCGTCCGTGGCGCGGATCTCGTCGGCAAAGCGCAAGGTGTTGAGCACGATGGCGTCACCGATGCAGACGAGTGCGCACAAATGCTGCTTGGTGCGCATGACTACAGTGGCGATGCCCACTTTATTCGCCTTGCGCAAGGTTTCGCGCAGCAGCGCATAGACTTTCTCGCCGCCCTTGGCGGGCAGGAGGTAATACGGGTGCTCGTAAAAAGTCAGCGGCACCTCCGCCGCATCGACAAAGGCCAATATATCGATGGTTTGCGTTGCCTTGACGTTGGCCTGCTTCAAGTCTTCCTCGGACAGCACCACGTATTCGTCCGTCTTGTATTCATAGCCCTTGATGATGTCGTCCCACTCGACGTCCTTGCCCGTCTGCTTGTTGTAGCGCTTGTAGCCGATGGGGGCGAAGTCGCGCCGGTCCAGCATGGACAGATCCAGTTCATGGTCGAGACTGGCTGAAATCAGCTCGACGGGGATGTGCACGAGGCCGAAGCTGATGGCGCCTTTCCACAATGCACGCGCCATCGCTTATTCCCCCACGCTGCCGGTGATGGGCAGGACGATGCCGCTGATGTAGCTGGAACAGGCGGGCGAGGCGAGGAAGACGTAGGCGGGCGACAGTTCCTCGGGCTGGGCCGGGCGGCGCATGTCCGTGTCGGCGCCGAATTTCTCGATCTCTTCCGGAGACTTGTCTGCCGGGTTGAGCGGCGTCCAGACGGGGCCGGGCGCGATGGCGTTCACGCGGATGCCTTTTTCCAGCAGGTTGCCGGCCAGCGCCATGGTGAACGCGTGGATGGCGCCCTTGGTGGTGGAATAGTCGAGCAAGTGTTTCGAGCCTTGCAAGCCCGTCACGGAACCCGTGTTGATGATGGAGGCGCCCCGCTGCAAATGCGGCAGTACGGCCTTGGCCATGTGGAAATAGCCGTAGACATTCGTTTTCATGGTCAGGTCGAAACGCTCTTCGCTCAGGTCGAGCAGGGATTCCGCATGTTCCTGGAACGCGGCATTGTTCACCAGCACATCGATATGGTTGAACCTGGACATCACCTGGCTGACGGCTTCCTGGCAAAAGCGCTGTTCGCGCACGTCGCCGGGAATCAACAGGCAGCTCTGGCCTTCCGCTTCCACGTAGCGCTTGGTTTCGTTGGCATCTTCATGTTCGTTCAGATAAATGATGGCCACATCGGCCCCTTCGCGCGCATACAACACGGCCACGGCGCGGCCGATGCCCGAATCGCCGCCCGTGATGATGGCCACCATGCCGGCCAGCTTGCCGCTGCCGCAATAGTCGGGTGCCAGAAAACGGGGTTTGAGCTGCATCTGCGCCTCGATGCCTGGCTTGTCCAGGTGCTGGGCGGGCAGGGGCGTGCCAGGCTGGCTGCGGTTGCCCGTTTGCACCGGTTGTTGGCTTTGCTGTTTGTCTGGCTTGGCGGCGTCGCGCTGATCCTGTTCCTGCTGGATGCTGCGCTGCAAGTTGCCGGCGGATTGATCCTTGTTTTCGTTCATGCTGGCCTCCCTGGAAACGAAAAGCCAGTATCGGCGCGGCGCGGACGCCATACGGTGCGCTTGCTAACAGAGTGGCACAATCTGGCGTAAAGTTATATGATGGTTGACATTATTGTGGGAGGCCATATGAAAGTGAGCAGAGAGCAGGCGGCGCTGAACCGCGAGCGCATCGTCGAAACGGCGGCCAGGCTGTTTCGCGAAAAGGGCTATGACGGCATCGGCGTGGCGGACCTGATGAAGAACGCGGGCCTCACGCATGGCGGCTTCTATGGCCATTTTGCCTCGAAGGAAGACTTGATGATCGAGGCGTGCCAGCATGCGCTGGAGAAATCGCTGGAAGGCTGGCGCGCGAAGGTCGCGCGCGATCCGCAGCAGGCGCTGCCCGCCATCGTAGACAGCTATTTGACCACGCGGCACCGCGACCAGCCCGGCGGCGGCTGCCCGGCCGCGGCCATGGGCGTCGACGTGGCGCGCATGTCGCCCGG
>NZ_NRDQ01000002.1 GCF_002878455.1 Janthinobacterium sp. AD80 | reverse complement strand
GAAGAGGTGGCCGAGAAGCGCAACCGTACTAAAGTACGGTGAGCATCGCACACCTATACCGACGCGCAGCAGGCTGGGGCAGGTGTCCGCTAACAACAACCACCACGCTTGCCGGCGCCGCCATAGCGGGCTTCCTGCCGTTCGCGGAAGAACTCTTCATACGTCATCATCGGCTCGCCGGGATGGGTCACTTCCCGGTGCGCCACGTAGGTGTCGTACTCGGGCAAGCCGCACATCAGCCGCATGCTTTGCCCCAGATACCGTCCCGCCTTGATGATTTCGTCGATCATCATTGCACCGTGGGCAAGGCCTGGAACGGCGTTTCCTTGGTGCTTGGCTTGCTGTCGGCGCGCGCCTTCAAGATGGTGCGGATGCCGAAGAACAGCACGCTGACGACGACGATCACGAAGAAGCCTGCCAGGCCGGCGTCCAGGTAATCGTTGAAGATGATCTGCTGCATCTGCGCCACGGACTTGGCCGGTGCCAGCAAGGTGCCTTCATCGAGTGCCGCCGAGTATTTCTTGGCGTGCGCCAGGAAGCCGACGCGCGGGTTGGCGTCGAAAATCTTTTGCCAGCCGGCCGTCAGGGTGCACAGCAGCAGCCAGATCGTTGGCAGGATCGTCACCCACGCATACTGGCCGCGCTTCATCTTGAACAGCACGCAGGTGCCGAGGATCAGCGCGATGGCCGCCAGCATCTGGTTGGCGATGCCGAACAGCGGCCACAGGGTATTGATGCCGCCCAGCGGATCGACCACGCCCTGGTACAGGAAGTAGCCCCAGGCCGCCACGCACAGGCCCGTGGCCAGCAGGTTGGCGATGACGTTTTCCGTCTGTTTCAGCGCTGGCACGAAGCTGCCCAGCAAGTCTTGCAGCATGAAGCGGCCCGCACGCGTGCCCGCATCGACGGCCGTCAGGATGAACAGCGCTTCGAACAGGATGGCGAAGTGGTACCAGAAGGCCATCATGGCCTTGCCGCCGATGGCGCCGGAGAGGATCTGCGCCATGCCGACGGCCAGGGTCGGTGCGCCGCCGGCGCGCGAGATGATGCTGTGCTCGCCAACGTCCTTGGCCGTCTGCGTCAGCATTTCCGGCGTGACATAGAAGCCCCACTGCGAGATGGCTTGCGCAGCCGATTCCGCCGTCGTGCCGATCAGGGCGGCCGGGCTGTTCATGGCGAAATAGATGCCAGGTTCGATGGTCGAGGCGGCCACCAGGGCCATGATGGCGACGAACGATTCCATCAGCATGGCGCCGTAGCCGATGAAGCGGGCATGGCTTTCGTTTTCAATCATCTTCGGCGTGGTGCCCGAGGAAATCAGCGCGTGGAAGCCGGAGACGGCGCCGCAAGCGATGGTGATGAACAGGAAGGGGAACAGATTGCCCGACCAGACGGGGCCCGTGCCATCGATGAACTTGGTCATGGCCGGCATTTTCAGGTAGGGCGCGACGACGATGATGCCGATGGCCAGGCCGAGAATCGTGCCGATTTTCAGGAACGTCGACAGGTAGTCGCGCGGCGCCAGCAGCAGCCACACGGGCAGCACGGACGCGATGAAGCCGTAGCCGATCAGCATCCACGTCAGTTCCGTGCCCGTAAATGTGAACATCGGGCCGAGCACCGCGTGTTCCTGCACGTACTGGCCGCCGATGATGGCCAGCATCAGCAGGACAAAGCCGATGATGGAAATTTCGCCGATACGCCCGACGCGGATGAAGCGCGAATACACGCCCATGAACAGGGCGATGGGGATCGTCGCCATCACTGTAAAGCTGCCCCATGGGGAGCCGGTCAGCGCCTTGACGACGATCAATGCCAGCACGGCCAGGATGATGACCATGATCATGAAGCAGCCGAGCAAGGCAATCATGCCGGGAATTTCGCCCAGCTCAGCCTTGATCAGGTCGCCCAGCGAGCGGCCATCGCGGCGCATGGAAATGAACAGCACGATAAAGTCCTGCACGGCGCCGGCAAATACCACGCCCGCCAAAATCCACAGCATGCCGGGCAGATAGCCCATCTGTGCAGCCAGCACGGGGCCGACCAGGGGACCGGCACCGGCAATCGCCGCGAAATGGTGGCCGAACAGCACGTATTTATTCGTCGGCACGTGGTCCAGGCCATCGTTGTGCTTGAAGGCCGGCGTCATGCGGCGCGGGTCCAGGCTCAGCACCTTGTCGGCGATGAACAGGCTGTAGAAGCGGTAAGCGATCAGGTAGACGCAGATGGCGGCGATGACGATCCAGATCGCGCTGATCGGTTCGCCACGTTGCAGGGCGACAACGCCCAGGGACCCGGCGCCAGCCAGCGCAAGCGCTGCCCAGCCGAGCTGTTTGAAAATGCGGTTCATGCTTCCTCCAGAGATTTGACGGGCGCTGTGCCGTGCGATGATGTGTGCCGCGGAGCCTGGTCGTCGCCAGTTTGGGTGCCACTCTTGGGGGTGTCCGCAGCTTATGGCTAGTATTCAGGAACCGTATAATCGTGGCAAGCGCAGCACTACGCAGTAACGCTCAGTATTACTACGCAGATCAAACAATGCGCCGCGACGTAAAATCACGCATTTCCACCATATCGACGCTGCCGGAGCGCCAGGCCATGAAACTCAGACAGAAAGTCATCTTCCTGGCCCTCACGCCGCTGATCCTGGCCCTGTGCGCCATCGCCTTTGCCGTGCGGCACCAGGCGAATACCCTGGCCGAGCAGCAGCGCGCCACCATCCAGCAAGCGTACCTGGCCAGCAAGGAAGCCGAACTCAAGCATTACGTGACCCTGGCCAGCCATTCCATCGCGTCCCTGTACCAGTCGGGGCGCAAGGATGCCGCCACGCAAGAAGAAGCCAAGCGCATCCTCGCCTCGCTCAGTTATGGCGACGATGGCTATTTCTTCATCTACGATTTGCAGGGCCGGTCGCTGATGCATCCGCGCCAGCCTGAGCTGGTGGGGCAGAACCTGTGGGAATTGCGCGATGCCGAAGGCAATCTGACCATCCAGCGCCTGATGCAGCGGGCGCGGAGCGGCGGCGGCTTCGAGCGCTACAACTGGATCAAGCCGTCGACGAATAAATCCGCACCGAAACTTGGCTATGTGATCCTGATGCAGGAGTGGGGCTGGATGATGGGCACCGGCATCTATATGGATGACGTCGATCAGGCGCTGGCGCAGGTCGATGCGCAGCAGTCGCGCAACATCCGCTCGACCATGGAATTGATCGCCGGCATCGCCATCCTCGGCTCGCTGCTGGTGGCCGCCTGCGGCCTGGTGCTGAACCTGCGCGAATTGAAGGTGGCCGATGCCAAGCTGAAAGTGCTGGCGCAGCGCGTGGTGGAGTCGCAGGAGGAAGAGCGGGCGCGGCTGTCGCGCGATTTGCATGACGGCATCAGCCAGTGGCTGGTATCGATCAAATTGCAGATCGAGGCGGGCATCGCGCGCCTGGGCGGCAACGCCGAGCAGAAAGAGAAAGCCCCGGCCACCTTCGAGCGCGCCGCCGAGCAGCTCAACAAGGTGCTGGGCGAAGTGCGGCGCATCTCGCACAACTTGCGCCCGGCCATCCTCGACGACCTGGGCCTGGCCGCCGCGCTCGACCATCTGGTGCATGAATTTAACGACAGCAGCAGCGCGCAAGCCAGTTTCACGGCCAGTCCGGCCACGGCGGGCGAAGGCTTGCCCGACATGGTGAATACCGTGCTGTTCCGCATCGCCCAGGAAGCGCTGACCAACAGCGAACGCCATGCGCACGCCAGCGCCGTCGAGGTCAGCCTGCACGAGGCGGGCAAGGCGGTGGAATTGCGCATCCAGGATAACGGCGGCGGCTTTGACTTCGACGGCATCGCCCTGCATCCGCAGCGCGGCATCGGCCTGCGCAACATGACGGAACGCATGGAAGCCATCGGCGGCAGCCTGCACATCACGTCTTCGCCGGCCGGCACCTTGGTGCTGGCACGGCTCGGCCTTCCTTCCACACATTAATGCACAGACAGAGAAGCACACAGAACCATGAGTGACATGATCAGAATTTTGCTGGTGGACGACCACCCCCTCGTGCGCGACGGCTTGCGCGCGCGCCTGGAAGCGGTGGCGCATTTCGACGTCGTGGCCGAGGCGGGCGGTGCCGATGAAGCGCTGGCCGCGGCGCGCGACCACCAGGTGGACCTGGTGCTGATGGACATCAACATGCGCGGCACCAACGGCATCGAAGCGACCGCGCTGTTCAAGCAGGCGTTTCCGCAAATCGCCGTGCTGATCCTGTCCATGCATGACAAGCTCGAATATGTTTCGCAAGCCATCGCGGCCGGTGCGCGCGGCTATGTGCTCAAGGATGCGCCGGGCAAAGATATCGTCTTTGCCATCGACACCGTGATGTCGGGCGGCATCTATTACAGCGCGGCGCTGGCGCGGCAACTGTCGCGCCCGCAGGTCCACGATTCCTTCCTCACCACGCGCGAGCAGCAAGTGCTGCAGCACATCGCGGCGGGCCAGTCGAACAAGCAGATCGCCCGCGACCTGGACCTGAGCGTGCGCACCGTGGAGACGCACCGTCTGAACATCAAGCGCAAGCTGGGCATCGAAGGGCAGGCCGAATTGATCAAGTACGCGGTCGAGCACGCCCATGGCGGCGGCACCTGAACGGTGCTGGCAGGACACGGTATTTTCCGCAAACCCGCATGGCAGGCGGGTCTCACGGGGGAATGTTTTTTTTGAACATTTATTGCCAAAATTAAACTGTTTCGTGGGTGAGATTCAGATAGAATGATTCTTCGCTGTCGAAATGGCATCCCTGCCGGGCCAGGGTTGCCAATGCTGGTCAGTTTATTTACTATGGCGCCCTACCCACACTGAGATACCGATGTCAGCGTCTGAATCAAACCTGTTTCCTTTGGTGGGATTACAAGCAGTTGCCAATGCTCATAACGAGTGGGTGGCTGTCACCTTGCATGTAGCACAGCCATCGACGGCACCGTTGCTGACGGCGCTGGCCGCTGCAGATGCGTATGCCTTCCTGGCGCCGCTCGACTGCATCATTCCCCTGGCCGACCCGCATGGCGTGGACGAGGCCGTACTGGCGCAACTGGCGCCGCGACGCACCATCTTCCGTTTGCCGGCGCATTTTGCCAGCGACAAGCAGATCCAGAAAAAATCCCAGCAATGGCGCGACGCCGGCTACCGCATCCTCCTCGACGGGCCAGGCGCCGGTCCCGTGGCGGCGGCGCAGGTCGAGGCGCGCGCACTGGCCATCGACGCGGCGGGAGAACTGCCGGGCCTGCATCAATTGCTGCCCTTGCCCGGTCCCCACCTGGCCTACAACATCGGCGACGCCCAGCGTCTGGCTTCGCTGCAGGAGCTGGGCGTGAGCTGGTTTGCCGGCGACTACGCGCTGCAGCATGCGCGCCAGCAAAGCGAGCCGGAAGACGCCACCTCGCGCAAGCGCCTGCTGGCGCTGCTGGGCTTGCTGGCCCGCGATGCCGACGCGCATGAACTGGAAGTGCCGCTCAAGCAAGACCCGGCCCTCAGTTACCACCTCTTGAAATTGGTCAACTCGGCCGCCTTTGGCTTCACGGCGCCGATTACCGGCTTCAGCCAGGCCATCACCCTGCTGGGCCGCCGCCAGTTGCAGCGCTGGCTGCAACTGCTGCTGTACGCGCGCCAGCAAGACGACGGCAAGATCCACGCGCTGCTGCCGCTGGCGGCCGTGCGCGCGGCACAGATGGAAGCGCTGTGCCAGCTGCGCGGCGGCGACCGCGACGCGCAGGACCTGGCTTTCATGGCCGGCGTGTTTTCCCTGCTGGACCTCCTGCTGGGCATGCCGATGGAAGAGATCATCGCCACCCTGAACCTGGCGCCCGCCGTCAGCGCTGCCTTGCTGGAGCGCAGCGGCGAGCTGGGCACCCTGCTGGCGCTGGTCGAAAGCGCGGCGCCGCCGCCCGACAGCTTGCGCCACGCCGGCATCGATGGAGAAACCTATTGGCGCAGCCTGCTACAGGCGTACCAGTGGGCCATCCAGGTCAGCCGGAATCTGTAGCATGGCCGTGCTGCCGGTGTCGGATTTCCTCAGTGATAGCGCCGCCCTGTGCGACGCCGTCGTGCGCTTGCGCGGTCCCGCGCTGATGGCCGAGCTGGGCCGCATCGCCAGCGCCGTCATGGCCAGCCCGTATTGCCAGTTCCTGCCGTCCGGCAACGCCGACGCCATCACGCCGCCCACGCCGTTTCCGAACGACACGCCCGCCTTGCTGCAGGAAGTCAGTTTCGATGGGCATTGCTACGGCCATTATGCCGTGGCCGGCCGCATTGCCTACAACGACGCCGACCGCCGCCACCTGGCCAGCCTGGCATCGCTGACGGCGGGCGTGCTGCAAGTGCATGCGCTGGCGCAGCGCTCGACCCATGCTTACGCGCAAGTCGAAGCCTTGCTGGCGCAGCAGACGCAAATTCTCGACCAGCTGCACGAATCCGTGCTGACGATGGACTTGACCGGTTACATCACCAGCTGGAACAAGGGCGCCGAACGGCTGTTCGGCTACACCTCGGTGGAAGCCGTGGGCCGCAACATTTTGTTCCTCTACGACGACGAGGACACGGGTTTCCACGATGCCTTCCTGGAGCAGGGCGGGCGTTTGATGGAGGTGCGGCGCCGCAAGAAGTCAGGCGAGATCTTCTGGGCCAGCCTGTCCCTCTCGCCGCTGCAGGACATGGACGACAAGCCTATCGGACTGATCGCCTATCTGACGGACATTACCGAGCGCAAGCTGGCCGAAGAGCGTTTGCACCACCTGGCCTATTATGACCCGCTGACCAGCCTGCCCAACCGCACCCTGCTGGCCAAGCTGGTGGACCAGGCCCTCTCCGTGGCGCAGCGCAGCAAGATGCTCGGCTGCGTGCTGTTCATCGACCTGAACCGTTTTAAACTGATCAACGATACCCTGGGCCGGCGCATCGGCGACGAGCTGCTGCGGCAGGTCTCCTTGCGTTTCCGCCAGGTACTGCGCGACCAGGACCTGGTGGCGCGCCTGGGTGGCGACGAGTTCGCCGTCGGCCTGTTCGACATCGGCCAGCATTTTGAGGCGAGCATGGTTTCGCAGAAACTGCTCGCCTCCCTGGTGGAACCGTTCCTGATCGAAGGCCACGACCTGCGCGTGGGCGCCAGCATTGGCATCAGTGTGTATCCGCAAGACGGGCAGGACGCGGAAACCCTGCTGCGCCTGGCCGACATCGCCATGTACCGTGCCAAGCAGGACAGTGGTGGCGAAGCGGAAAGCGTGGCTTTCTACAGCCAGGACATGAATCTGGGCATGCAGGCGCGCATGCGTCTGGAAACGGGCTTGCGCCAGGCCCTGTCCGAGCAGCAGCTGATGCTGCACTACCAGCCGAAATACGCGCTGGCAAGCGGACGCATCATCGGCGCCGAAGCGCTGGTGCGCTGGCACCATCCGCAGCACGGCATGATCCCGCCCGCCGAATTCATTCCCCTGGCCGAATCGACGGGTCTGGTGGTGCAAGTGGGCGAATGGGTGCTGGAAGCGGCCTGTGCCCAAGCGCAAGCGTGGAAACAGGCCGGCCTGCCGCCGATCCGCCTGGCCGTGAACGTCTCTGCACGCGAATTCACCTCGGCCTTGCCCGCCAGGGTGGCGGCAACCCTGGCCCGCTACGGCCTGGAAGCGGACTGGCTGGAACTGGAAATCACGGAAAGCACCCTGATGCACAACATCGAGCGCGTGATCGGCATCATGGACCGCATCACGGCCCTGGGCGTGGCCCTGTCGCTCGACGACTTCGGCACCGGCTATTCCAGCCTGTCTTACCTGAAACGCTTCCCCATCGATACATTAAAGATCGACCGATCATTTACCACCGGCATCCCCACCGACGCCAGCGACTGCGCCATCGCCAGCACCATCATCAGCATCGCCCAGCAACTGCACCACAAAGTGATCGCCGAAGGCGTGGAAACGGCCGAGCAGCTGGCCTTCCTGAAAAGCTCGGGCTGCGACGAAGTGCAAGGCTACCTGTTCTCGCGCCCGCTGCCGGCGGGAGAGTTCGAACGGGCCTTGCGGGCGAATTGGGGCGTGTAACGTTGGCATGCCAGCGCGTGTGCAGAACTCGCAGGCGAATCGCCGGAGGGGGCGTACCGGGCGCGTACGCCCCCAGAGCTTGCTTTTCGGACTTTAATGTGCGGCACCGACCACTCGCCATTGGTAAGCCCCCGACCTTTATGTATAATGCTGCCATCTGGAAGCGTGGCCGAGTGGTTGAAGGCACTAGTCTTGAAAACTAGCGACGGGTTAAACTGTTCGTGAGTTCGAATCTCACCGCTTCCGCCAAGTACATAAAAAATTCGTGAGTATACTCAACCTATATTCCACCGAATTTCATTGAAAATCAACGACTTAGCTTGATTTTTGTCCCGCCGAGTCACAGATTCGGTGATATCCAAAAACGCTCTCGCAGAATGATGCGTAGGCTAAATTGTAGGTATGATGCGGTTTTTCTCAAAACCGTACCTACAGGATATCGCATGGCCATCAATACCCTTACCGACGCAGACTGCCGGCGCGCAACGCCGAATGACGGCAAGCTGCGCAAGCTCTTCGATGGCCACGGCCTGATGCTGGCAGTCCTGCCAAGCGGCAACAAGGTTTGGCGCATGGCCTATCGCAACGACCAGGGCAAGCAACAAACTGCCGTCATCGGCCCGTATCCCCTGATCGGCCTCAAGGAAGCGCGCGAGCGCCGGGACGTTTTGCGGTTGAAACTGATCGACGGGGAAGACCTCAAGCCCAAGCGCAAGACAAGTAACCCATCGATTACCCTTGATGCCGCCATCGATACCTACTGGGCCGGGCGCACGGACATCAGCGCCGGCTACAAGGCAAATGCACTGCGCGCGCTGGCCATGTACGTCTCGCCGACGCTGGGCGCGAAAACGGTTCGTGAAATTACCAAGGAAGACTTGATGGCCGCGCTGCGCCCGATGGATGCCGCCGGCCTGTCCGTGTACGTCCGGCGCGTGCGCATGTGGGTGGGACAGGTTCTTGACTGGGCCATCCAGCACGGCCACTGCGAAGAGAACCCTGCATCGAACATCAATTCGAAGGTCGCCTTTTCCCGCAAGCCGCGCGAAGGGTTCGCCGCCCTGACATTGGCCGAGGTGCATCCGTTCATGGAGCGCCTGGGCCTGGAAGATGAAATTCAGTCTGTGCTGGCCTGCAGGCTGCTGGCGTTGACGTGGACGCGCACGGACGAGCTGCGGCGCATGACCTGGGCGGAAGTGGAGGGCGATGTCTGGAGGATACCGGGCAAGCGCATGAAGAAGGGCCGCGAGCACCTTGTGCCGCTGTCTTCCCAGGCGCTGGAACTGCTGGCTGAAATGAAGCTGCGTTCGCGGGGCAGCATCTACGTGTTCCCGAATGACCGGGGCGGCATCCGCCCCATGAGTGAAAACGCGATTCTCTACCTCATTCACCGTATCGGCTTCAAAGGCAAGATGACGGGCCACGGCTGGCGCAAGGTCGGTTCCACCTGGGCCAACGAGCACGAGTACAACTCGGACCACGTCGAGGTGCAGCTCGCGCACAAGGACGGCGGCGTGCGCGGGGTCTACAACTCAGCGGAGTACCTGAAGCAGCGGCGCGTTATGCTTCAGGCCTTCGCTGACTGGCTGTTAAAGCAGCCTGATTCCAGCGGCTTGGAGCGTTGACAGGCGCCATCCTAGAGTGCGCTGGGTGATGGAAACGTCCGCTGGCGGCAGCTTGTTTTCCTTGACCCATCTGCGCAGCGTCTCCGAAGTGACGCCCAGCATTTTGTATAAGTCCTGGCGGTAAATAATTCGGTCTTCGTTCATTATTTGATTCCTTTCGTGGTGGGGTTTTTCTTGCGCTGGGCTGGTTCTGTATGGCCGGTTTTGCTTTGCACCGCCAAGGCGAATGCTTCGGCCTCGGTGTGGTGCGGTACTTCGACGCCAGGCTTGCGGTAGTCGCGCAGCCGGCAGAATTCTCTGTATTGATCCGGTGTTGTCATGTGCACTGTCAGCTTTCTTTTAATCCATGCATGCGCATTGAATTGCTTCGTCATTTTCGTGACCAAAAACATCGACCTGGCTCTTTGCGAATTCGGCCATGCGTCCATAGCTGGGCCGATCATTTCTAAAGCGACTGCCGTTACCGCTTGTGATGGTTTCGGCTCTTAACTCGCACTGCGCCCACCAGACTGCCCTGGACGGTCGGGCCGAGATGAGGCTCAATACACGCCGTGCTTTCTTTAAAAAACACAGATCGCAATTTCCTTCTGGCGTCTCGCCGTTGACGCTTATCAGACGCAGGTCAAACTCGCTGGCGCGCCAGAAGTCGCCCACGATTGCCCGTGTCACGCCTGCGGCGGCGCTGGGCATACAAACCACTTCGTCAGGCGTCTCCGGTGATGGGCGTTGTCTAAACTTTGCAACGCGTGCCGGTTCGTCTGCACGGATACCAATGAAGGTATCCCACTCGGTCCAGCCCAGCGAACGCAAGTATCTATGCATGGTGCGCGTCTTCATTTCTGAGCTGCAGTATCTGGCCACCCGGTTTGGCAAAACACCGTCACGGTCCGCGATAACGGCCGTGAATGGCTCACCATTTCGGCTGGCCGTTTCATAGTCGACTACAGCGAATGTTTGACCAGGGCGGTATTCCAGCCAAATAACGGTAACGCCCCAGTACAGGCCGATTTCGCGTACAAACCGAAGGGTCAATTCCTCTTCCTTACCGGTATTGCAGAACAGAACCACGGCGCATGCCGGAATTCCGCCGTTTTCGTTGAGTATCATTTTCAGCATATGGGCCGATGTTCGGCCTCCGCTCAAATTGATGCATGTGGGCGCTTCGATCAGGTATGGGCTTTTCATTGTGCTTCGTCCGGATCATTGATTGCAGATGCTATTGCGCCCAGCGGCACGGCGCGGAACATGCCTGGCCACTGGTGGTCCAGCTCCACCCAGGCGTGCAGCTCGCCATTGCCCACGTCACGGCGCAGGTCGTTGACGGTGCCGGCCTGGTAGCCTTCGTCGGTATCGAATGTCACACGGTCGCCCAGGGCGATTTGCCGCGGTGAATCGGTCAGGGTGGTTAGCATTGCGGTGCTCCTTTCAGTTTGGCGGTAACGCCGCACACGCCGTAGCGGTCGATGGCGGCGTCGATCACGTCGCCGCTGGATGCGGCAACCTCAAAAAATTCAAAGCGTTCGGTTTGCGTGCGAACGATCACGGCATAGGTGCTCATGTGCCATTTCCTTCATGGGGTGGGTTGTCGTGGACGATCAGCCGGGGATACGGGCAGGCGTTGACGGCCGCCCAGGCGGCAATGACCGCTGTTTTTGCCTCGTCGGGCAGATCGGGCACGGGCGCCGCCGGCGGCGTGGCCGGGGCAGGGCGGTCGGGGTGCGTACAGTTATTTACACGAGTCCGAGGAACGGCAACCCCAACAGCCACCCCGCGCCCGCCTGTGGCCTGTACCGGCGTCCACGTATGGCGCACGGACTTGAAGACCACGCCAATGAGGTCGCTGCAGCGCACGCCGTAGGGCGTGGTGCGCAGCGTTTCGCCGTAGCGGCCGATGACGGTCTTTTCGTCCGTGGCCAGGGTGACGACCAGTTCCTTGCGCGGCACCAGGGCACCGCCTTGGGCGCGCAGGTACTCGGCCCAGCAAGCGCGCTTCTCGCCGTCGATCTTTTGCACGGCGTCCCAGGCGCGGCGCATGGCGGCCGGCGCCTCGTTGAGCATGCTTTCCTCGATGCGGCGCAGTTCGCGCCAGACGGTGACGGGTGCGCCGCCCCATTGCTGGAATTGACGGATGCCCCAGCATGCAGCCCAGGACTCCACGCGCGCCGATGGTGTCAGCTCGACATCGCCTTCGGTGTCGGCCGTGACGAGATAGCCTTCTTTCGTCTTGTGCTCGGCCACGCCGTCGATGTTCTTGGCCACATATTTGGCGATGTAGCCGGCGGCGCTGCCCTTGGCCCAGTCGATGCGTTTCACGTCCAGGCGGCGCGTGAAGGCGCCCGGTTCGCCACGGTCCACGCGCCAGGCGTAGCGCTTCATGATGCGGATGGCGCGGCCTGCCACGTCCCGCAGGTGGGCCGTCTTGTATTTCGCGGTCGGGCGCACGAACAGCAGCAGATGCCAATGCGGGCAGCCGTCGTGATGCGGTTCGGCGATGCGGAAGCCGTACAGGCCGATACCCCGGCGCGCCAGCGCGGAGCGGCACAGCGATGTCATCTTGCCCAAGTAGGCATTCGCTTCGCGTGGCGTCGAGCCGTCGAACTTGTCGTTCGGTTTTCCGCTGTGCTGCATGGCGTGAAAGCGCGATGGGCACGTCCAGGTGATGAAAATACCCTGGTCGCCGCACTCGCGGGCGATCTGCTCAAAGCCGTTGATGCGCAACATCAGCTCGCCGCGCCGGATGGCTTTATTCGCGGTGGTTTTCTCGGCCAGTTCGGCGATGCTGAATTGCTGGCCATTCTCGTTCTGCACCAGCGTGGCGGCCAGCGCTGCCGCGTTGCGCCGGTTCTGCGCTAGACGCGACAGCACGGCGTCGTTGCTGGCGTAGGGTTCGGCGCGATAGTTGACATAGCCCAGGCGGATATTGCCGGCTTCAAAGGCGCGCTTGACGCGCTTGCGCAGTTGGCGGCGCCACCAGCGGGCGTCCACCAGACGGGCGATGGTGTCGGCCAGTGCGTCGAACTCGGGCAGCTCGATGCCATACGAGGCGCATTCGTCTTCCATGATCTGCAGGGCGTGCGTGTCGGACACGGCCATCCATAGCATTTTGGTCACGCCGGCCGCTGCGCGCTCGGCGGTGGCCACGATGTCGGCGTCGCTTTGCGACAGGTCGACGCCGGCCGGCACGTACAGGTCGGCGAACTCGCGCACAAAGCTGGTGGCGATGGACTCATAGATTTTGTACCAGGACGACCAGGCCATCTTGGCCATGGCGGCCGTGATGACGCGGTTGCGCCACTTGTAGGGAATGCGGGCCAGCTCGGGCGCGAACTGCGCGGATCGCAAAAAAGCTTCGTGGCGTTGCGGGGCAGGCAGCAGGATTTGTTTAGATTGCATTCAACAGTCTTTCGTACACACGGATAGCGGCAGAGGTAGCGGCGCGCAGTTCGATGCGCTCTTCCTCGGTAAATGAATGGATGGGCGATTCCCAGCGGTCGGCGTCCAGGCCGGCGGCGATCAGCACGGAGCGGCGCGCGCCGCGCGGCGACAATCCCCACGCTTGGGCCATGAAGGGCGCCAGGTTGCGCGGCTTGATGCTGCGCAGCTGGGCCTTGGCTTCAGCGATGGCGGCCAGCGCATGCCCGGCGCCTGGTGGCGTCGGCATGTCCTTGTCGCGCGCGGCCAGAATTTCGGCGGCAGGCTGGAAGGACAGGTGATTGTCGATAAGGGACGCCGGCATGGTTCAGTCCTTGATGAAGCCAATGGCCCGCAGCACGCCGGGTGCAATGACGATCAGGAGCGACAGCAGCCAGATGCCGCAGGTTTGGGCCAGGCGCCGCATTAGCGTGCCCCTGGCTTGAGAAAATGTTCTGCCCAGTACGGGAGCGTGTGCGATGCGCCGCAGCAGTGGCGGGAACCCGCTTCGTTGGCGAAAATGTAGTTCACCTCAATGGGCAGCTTGCCGACCAGGGCGCGTTGCTTGGCTGGCGCGAAAAAGCCATCACGCTCCAGTGCCTGCGCATCGCTGACGATGAAGGTCAGATTGGCAGCGCCGTAGGCGTGATAGGTCTTGGCAATCTCATGGATGCGGGCGGTTAGCGCCGCGATGCCGATGCCCGCGCTGGGTTGCAGCAGAAAACACGTTGGCGCCACGGGGACAATACAATTTTGCAAGGTCGGGCGGATCGTGCGTGATGCCATGGATTGGTCGGCATGACTGGCGGCGCGCAGCGTGTTTTCCATCGGTTTTCCTTATTTCAGGTTGAACGAATCCCGCACGCTCAAAAGGGAGCGCAGCAGGGCACAGCAAAAGAGGGGAGTTACTGCGGCCGGGTTACGGCGGCGCGCGGAGCGGGATAGTCATCAGCAGCCCGCAGTCAGGTCGAGGGCCAGCTGGCTGGTGGCCGCCGTGCGCGCATGCTGGGACATCGGGATGCGGATATCGGGCTTGGGCATGGCGGACAGCGATAGGGTGCGCAGCACTTCCAGGCCTGCCACGAAAGAGTGCCCGCAGTCCGGGTTCTGGCACATGTAGGTGATTTCCTTGAACATGGCGGACATCATGCGGCTCTTGACGGCGCGGACGGTGTATTCGCAATGCGGGCAGGGCAGGCCGATGACTCTCATTTCAGCTTTCTTTCCACTTGGTACAGGGCGCGACCGCGACCTGTCATGTTTTTCGACTGTATGCGTAAGCGCGACTTGACGAGCCATTCAGCCGCCTGATCGATACTTGCCAGCCCCTGGCGTTGTCGCACGAGTTCCAGCACCGCGCGCTCTTCGTCATTGAGGTTAATTTGATGATCTGGCATTTTCTGTAACTTTAGAGTTGCTCAAAAGTGACTCGGTTTAAACGCTGCGACGCTGTACGCTGTCAATCGTGGCGTCATCCAGGGCGATCACGGCCAAGGCTTCACGCATCACGATCTGGCGCACCAGCACCGCAAGCTCTTCGCCCTGGTAGTTGGCGATCGAGGAAACGAGCTGGTGCTCGTAATCGTCCAGGCGCAGCATGACGCGGTGGCTGCGGATACGTTTTGCATCGGGGTACATGACGTTGTCCTTAGTGAATGGATTTGGAAGCGAGTTCACGCTTGTAATCGGCGAGGCCGCGAAGGATCAGGAAACGGAGGAACCAGGCACGGGAGCGCTCAAGTTTCTCCGCGTAGCCTTCGACTTCGTCTACCTCGCCAGACGTGAGACGAACGCCAAGAGGCTTAGTCGTGACGCCCTTGGCAGTGCGCCTCGCTATGGATACGTTTTTCATAATGTTATGATCTGTAATCGGTATGGTATGGCATAACTATAGCTCTCAAATGAGAGCATTGTAAAGAAAAATTTGAGCGCAAATGAGATCAATTGGTGAAATACTAAAAGAAGAGCGTCAGCGGTTGGGCATGAATCAAGAAGATTTTGCTGCCGTCGGCGGGCTGAAGCGACGCGCACAAACTCTGTATGAACAAGACGAGCGTGCCCCGGATGCGCTTTACTTACGAGCGTTGGCTGGGATCGGGGTCGATGTCCACTACATACTTACGGGTGAGAGATTGCAATCAGCCGTTACCTCTGATGAGCGAGAATTGTTGGATGGCTATAGAAGTATGGACGTTCGAGGGAAAGCAGGCGTACTTGGGATGATTAGCGGCATGCGCTCGCCAACGCCCCCAGCATCCCAAGCAGGGAATGCCCCACACGTTGAAACTCACGGCAAGATTGGGCAAAATTTCGTGGGAAATATCATTGGGCCGCAGACTTTTAATGTGGCCGGCAGCGGACGAAAAAAGGAAAAATAGTCTGCTAATGATTCACCTTCTTATGCTTATTGTAATTGCTGCTTGTTTTGTCTGCATACTACGCATACCGATCTGATGCGTGAAGGTGTCGTAAAGTCAACGTCTGAGCAACTTCGGCTGGATTCGGCCAAAAGCAGTCATAACTTTTTTATGGGAATAGTCGGGTATGAATGATGCTGAAACGAAACTTATTGCCAATGCGCTGTACGAAATACGTTTGCTCTTAAGTTCATACTTGGGAAGCGAAAATGACGCTGCAACTCACTTGCGCGTTGCGGCTCATCTTGCGTATGCCTTGCACAACGAAGCCTTAGCGTTAGCAGCAGGGACTGGCTTCGACGTGAATGGTGCGCTGAGAAAAGTGGCGGCAATCGACCGTATCGTTGGTAGCGAAGATGGCCAGCGTCTCGCTCAATCGTGGGCTACGGGAACGAGGGACAATACATAGCTTCAGGGAGCACTACGTTGCAGGTTTTGAGTGACCGCTTCGGGGCGGAACCTGATAACGACGGCAACCGGCCAAGAGCGGACGGTGAACCAATCTTGTTAATCGAAAAGAAGGGAGATATGTTCTTAATCTCAATTAAGTTTAATTTCTTTGTGCTTGGGGTCGCGATTGTATGCGCCGCGTGCACTGGAAAGACTGGAACACCTGAGGATGCACTTTTCGCTAAGGAAGCGCTTATTCGCTATCAGATGACGCACAATTATGCTGCGACGAAAGATGATGTTGATATCTTCTGTGTTGAGATTTCAAACGTTTTCGACAGGAGGTCGTCAAGTAAAATGGATCCGCCGGCCATACTGATTGAGCGGCTTAACGATGGACGTCGAAAAGTCCGAAAGGGATCTGACTGTGCCTACGATGAAGATAGTGGTGTTTTTGAAAAAAGTTCGAACAGCCCTGCATTAATACTAGTGGTGGGTGAGCACTCATGGGACTCTGCGACAAGTATGACCATAACAGGTGGGTATTATGAAGGATCGTTAAGTGCGTCTGGCAGCACGTACCAGTTAGAAAAACGCGACGATAAATGGGAGGTTACCAAGGATGAATTGGGATGGATCTCGTAAGGCCATGCGGCACTTGGCCAGCAACTGCAGGTCCGTTTTAGGGAGAACCTGCCAACGACGGCAACCGGCTAAAACCAGCCGTTCGACTTGCTAAAGAAGTTGATGCGCCTTGTACTACGAGAAGTTAAAAGTAGGAAATTTTACGGGAATTATGAGATGGAAAGATATGAACTCCATTCGCCTTGGCGGCGCCGCTTTGAGTGGTTTAGGAAGTGGGTGACAATTGTTTCTTGTTTGGTTGTAGCGTTTCTTTTCTGGGGTTTACTAGCCGCTGGATTAGCCAGGTATTTTTCCAAGGTTTCTGAGGAAGGTGCTCTACTGTATGTTGGCCTTCCAACTGGGTTAGTGGTTCTCGCTATTCTGTGGGCTAAACTTCCAAAATTGACACGTGCACTGGGTTTCGATCACCATTTACAATAGCCTTGTGACGGCAGCAACCGGCCACAAGCGGACACTGAACAAAATAGGGTTTATAGACGTGGATACGGCCAATGATTAGTTTGGTAGTGCAGATAGAGCGCGTTGTTGACGACCACTTTCCGGTATGGGTAGGATGCGTGCTTACCGATGCTGACGGCCTGCGACATGAATTCGTCGAAAAAGCACCCGTCATAAGAACTGGGGAACGAATGTCCGGGAGCCATTACCCCCGCCCCGGGCACATCAGCTGCGTCATTGAAGAGGAATGGGTTAATGAACTGGGACGAAGCCTGGTGCGCGTGAACACTGAGAAGCCTTGGTCCATAGCGTCGGTAGCTGGAGAGACCAAGTTCACGGTGTTTAAAGAACAAATCTTTCCGGGTTAAGTTTGGGCCGCGAACGGCCAGAAGCAGACATTGCCACGACGTCATCTTTGCTAAAAGAGGGAGTATGATGGCCTTATCACATTGATCGTTTTGATAAGTTATGCCAGTGTATTTTAATCTCGGTCACGGCGCCAAGCCGCTAGACCATGCGGAAAATTATCCGTGGCCTTTTGACGTTGATATTTGTTTCGAGGCGGTTCGACATCCTATTGCGTTTAGCGAAGGAGTGGGGTTTGGCTCGGCCGGTTGCATGGTAGCCGCGACTGAGGCCTTGGAGCAAAAGTGGCGCGAACACTTTGAAATTACGAAGTCGATATGGCTGATTCCGTATATAGAGAATCTAGCGCAAGGCATACCTCTACCCCGTGATGAGATTTTGAGTCGCTTCAAAGAGTATAGCGGCAAGGAACCCGAGAGCTATGAGTCAAAATTCCCCTGACGGCCACAAGCGGTCACTCGCGCGAGCAAGAAAAAATGGAAAATAAAATAATGCTCTTGCGGAAGATTCAATCAGCTATTCAGCAGATTCAGCCTCTGGCAGCGAAAGGCTGGCCGCCTGGGCAATCTATCCTACGACAACTAGGCTGGTGCGAGGGATTTGCATCTGGATGTCCTACCGACCCATCGCTAGGGCCGCTGTCCATGGGATTGATTGCCACTCGCGAACTCGACATGTACGGCGACAAGCCCGATCTCGCCTTGTTAATCAACGATATCCAAGACGCTGTGAATTCACTTGATCCGTCTACTTCGGTAGTTCTATGACCGCTTTGGGTCGGAAGCAGTCGCACATGAAGTCAGCAACCGGCCAAGAGCGGACACTTTCCACAGGGTAGGGACCGCTACTTTGTCGCCCAACGAATAAAGACTCTTCGCCGAAACGCCAAATAAGAGGGGTGAATGAAGGAAATACGCAGACAGAATTTCGTTTATACCTTGGTGGAAGACGACCAAGGGCGATACTTCTTTGAGTTGGTCGTGCCTGCACCAATGTGCGCATGGGCAATCTATGTGCTTAAGGTTAGAGCGTCGTCGTTTCAAAAATGGATGATAAGAATCAAACCCGACTTGGCCGACCGTATAGCAGAGCGTTTGATTTGTCAGGAGAAAGTGCGTCAGATTGAACGTTTCTAAGCGTCTGCTTTGGGGCGAAAGCAGTCGTTGAGTGCGGATAAATGCGGCATATTTATACCGCATTTCCGCCGGCTGCAGCTTGCGTAGGCTTCCGAGGTTCCTCGCTGTTCTCCCTGATGATGTCGCGCACCTCCTCGATACGCTTCCACGCATGCAGTGCCGCCCGCTTGGCGGCCTGCTTGCTCTTGTAAAGATGCTCCAATGTCTTGAGCGTGCCCGTGGCCCCGGCCTGCTCCTGCCCCGTCTTTTTCTTCTTCGCCGCCACGTCCTGCCACTTGGCCACCACGCCCGTGATGCCTTCATCCGGGTCTTTCTCGTCCTCGCGC
This sequence comes from Janthinobacterium sp. AD80, assembly GCF_002878455.1. Taxonomy (GTDB): domain Bacteria; phylum Pseudomonadota; class Gammaproteobacteria; order Burkholderiales; family Burkholderiaceae_D; genus Janthinobacterium. Next base: position 83,843 of record NZ_NRDQ01000002.1, on the reverse strand, counting down.
TCCGCCTCCACCGCTTCCGTTTTCGTTTCAAACTCCACGCGTGTGGTAAAGCCGCTGCCACCCAGACTGTGCGTGACCTTGACCGATAGCCATTCGGTGGCGTCGATCTCGGGCTTGAAGCCCTGCACGGTGACGGGCGATTGCGGGAACACGGCCGGGTTGCCCAGGGCCATGCTCATTTCGAAGGTGGCCAGGCCACGCAGGATGCGTTGCCATTCGGCCACGGCCGCTGCGCGCGCGTCGGTTTCGTTGGCAAAGGTGGTGCGCAGGCGCTTGCTGTTGCCGGGCACGCCGGCCACGACGCTGCGGCGGCGCGCGTAGCGCTCGTCGTGCCAGAAGGCGCGTACGCCCGTGTAGGCGTCGCTTTCGGCGCTGTGGTAGCGGTGGCCGTCGCCCAGCGCGCGTGTGATGGGAATCACGGGCAGCGCCTTGCCGCTGGCGGTGCGGCTCTGGTTGATGGGGATGAAAAGCAATGTGTCGTTCTTAACGGTGGCCACCGCGTCATATTTCCTGCCCAGCCGGCGCAGGAAGGCCGCATCGCTCTCGTGGGTCTGGTCGATGTGCTCGATGGCGGTGTCGCGTAGGCGCGCCGACACGCCCGACGCCAGCTCGTTGCGAAAGGCGATGGCCTCGATGATGGCGCCCAGGGTGGTCTTGTGGAAGCTGTGTTCCTGCTGCTGTTTGAAGGTGTCGATCAGGTTAGCCGACCTGGCGCGCAGGGTGATGGTGTCGGGCGCGCCGCTGTGCTCCACCTCGTCCACGGTGAACTTGCCCATGTCTACCAGGCCGGTGGCTTGCCAGCCCAGCGCCAGGGCGATCTGCGCGCCGCGCGGCGGCAGGGCCAGCTTGCCGTCGCTGTCGTCCAGGGAAATGTCGAGCTGGTCGCTCTCGTCGCCACGGCACAGGGTCAAGGTTAGATTGATTAGCCGCGGTGAGACGATGGCCGTCAAATCCTTGTCCTCGATGCTGACCTTGAAGGCGGGGATATGCTCGCTCATTTGAACTTGTCCGCCGCGCTGCCGATGGCGCCGCTGATGCTGCCGCCGATCTTGTCTTTCATCTCGCTGACCACGCCGCCGTATTTCGAGGTGATGCCGCCGACGACATTGCCGACCACGCTTCCCACGGCATTCTTGGCCGCGCCGGCAATGCTGCTGGTCATGCCGTCGATACTGAGCATGTTTTTCAGGTCGCCGATGTCGCCCAGGCCAAGCATGGCCAGCACGCCGTCGTCGTCGCGCTTGAGCGCAATCGAGAACTCGACACGCCGCGCGCCGCCGCTGCCGTCCAGGATGGTGCGCCCCTCGGTCATGCTGGTGATGCGGTACGAGCCGAGAATGCGGCCCGTGCCCTGGATCAGAATCCACGATTTACCGGTGTCGGCCATCATGCGCAGGGCGTCGAGCGAATACAGGGAGCCGGTCAGTTCCGGCGCCACCCAGCCCGACAGGGTAATCGTGTCGTCGCCCGGCCCCACGTACTGGTGCGCGTCGCGCAGGCCCACGCGGGCCGTGCTAGCGTGCTTCCATTCCGTTTGCCGCTGCAGCTCGTGATAGGCTAGCGTCGGCAGGCTGAACACGAACATTCCTAAAATCATCATCACGGTGGTTATTCCTTCTTAATCGTGGTCGCGCAAGGACGAGCGGATGCGTGCCGCCTTTTCCTGGTCGCGCTGTTCCATGGCGGCGTACACAGCGCGGGCGATGGCCTGCGGATCGGTGCCGGTTTGCGCCTGGATAGTGATTTCGATCTTGTCGCCCTGAATCGTCATGCCGGCGCCAATGCCGCCCTGGGCCAGCGGCGCGCGCGTGTCGAAGGCGCTGGCGGGCAGGGCGGTGGCCGTGCCGATGGCGATGCCGGCGCCCAATTGCGTCAGGCGCTGCGCCAGTCCGGATACCGTGGCAATCGGCGCGCCCTCGCTGCGGTCTAAGCCCACGGCCAGGCCCTGCATGGTGTAGTCGCCGAGCTGGGCAAACACGCGACTTGGGCTGTGGATGCCCAGCTTTTCCTTGAACCAGGCAATGGTGCTGGAACCGGCATTGCTGATGGCATCCTTGACGGCCCCCATGGAACCGGTGATGCCGTTGACCAGGCCGCGCAGGATGTTGGCGCCAAACTCGGTGAACTGCGCCGGCAGTTTGATGCCGAACCAGCTCATGACGCCGGCGAATGCCTGGTAGAACACTCCGACGGGCGACCAGTTGATAATCAGGGCGCTGACGCCGTTCAGGCCGCCGGCACACGTGGCCCTGATCTGTGCCCACACGCCGGTAAAGAAGGTCTTGACCGGCTCCCAGCATTGATAGATGACGTTCAAGGTGCTGGTGATGCCGCTGGCCATGCTGTGCAGCAGGCCGCTGCCGAAGTCGCTGAACCTGGCGGGCAAGGCAATGCCGAACCAGCCCAGCACGCCGGCGAAGGCACGATAGAACAGGCCCAGCGGCGACCAGTTGGCGATCAGCGTGCTGACGCCGCCGATGCCGCCGGTAAAGGCAGTCTTGACGTGCGACCAGATGCCGCTGAAAAACGCCTTGATCGGTTCCCAGTATTTATAGATCAGGTAGGCGGCGCCGGCGATGGCCGTCACGGCCAGACCAATCGGGTTGAGCATCAGGGCGCGGCCCAGCCACAGCACGGCGCGGCCTGCCCACAGGAAGGCGCCGCCCAGGCCGCGCAGGATGGGCGTAAGCACGCCGCCCGTCACGCCCATCTTGGCGAACATGACGTGCAGCATGGCATACGGGCCGATCATGGCGGCAATGCCCAGCATCAGCGGCCCCAGCACCAGCAGCAGGCCGGCCAGCACGGCAAAGGCCGTAATCATGATCTTGGCCACGGTCGGGTTGCGTTCCATGAAGCCATTCAGGCGCTGCACGGCGGTAATCGCCATCTCCAGCCCCTGTGCGTACAGCGGCAGGATTTTCTCGCCCATGGTGAGCTTGAGGTTGGCTAATTTTGACTGCGCTTCCAGTTCCTTGCCTGCGGCTGTGTCTCGGCCCAACTTGTCGAGCTGGCCGATATTCGCGGCGCCCCGGTTGAGCTTTTCGTTTTTGTGGATCTGCGCGCGCTGCAAGTACATCTGCGAATACAGGTTCGACGCCGTGCGATTGGAAAAAATGCTGCCGATGGCATCGAGCACCTGCTTCTTTTCCGTGATGCCCTTCTTGGCCAGTTGTGGCAACAGCACCTTTTCCAGCCATTCGAACTGGTTCTCACGGAACAGCTCGGCGCCCAGCAGCGCGCCAGGGTCGAGGAACGAGACTTGCCCCGCCTTGTCGTGCTTGACCTTGCTCTTGTCGCCGATCAGGCCGAACTCTTCCAGCTTCCGCGCCGAGCGCTTCGTCGTGCGGCCCTGGTACAAGTTCTGGTAGGCGCTCATGAGTGACGTGCCGACGCGGTTGCCGCTCATTTCCTGCACCAGCGGTTCCATCTGGTAGTAAAACGCATCGTCTTTCAGCCCCTTGGCCGCGATGCCGCCCGTCTTGATCATGTTCAGCCATTCGTTCGGGCCGACGCGCCCGCCCGTGGCGGTGATGACCTGCTGCACGATGTTGGCCTGGGCTTCAAACTTTTCCTTGCTCTCCAGGCCCCCGCGCAGCTCGATGACCTTGAGCATGTCCATGAACTTGCGTTCGTTGTCGGCGCCCTCGGCCTCGCCAAAGAAGGCGTGATTGGCAAACTTCATCTTGGCCAGGGTAGGGGCGACCATTTCCGCGTGATGCACATCGGCAAAGGCGCTCATGCCATCGCGCATGAGTTGCAGATTGTCTAGCTGGCTGGTACCGTAGGTTTTCATGTTGCGTGCGAAGGCGACGGCCTCGGCCGATACTTTATCGCCCAGGCCCAGGGCGTTGACGCGGCCCACTTCCGTTTGATAGTGCTTGGCCTCGTTCAGTCCCTTGACGACAGGCGCGCCGATGACGGCGCCCGTGGCGGTCGCGCCGGTGCCGGCCATGGCCAGATTGCCCGCCTTGCTGCGCAGCTTGTCGGCGTGCTGGGTGGCGTTGGTGACGCGCTGTTGCTTGGCGGCGGAGGCGGCCAGGCGTTTTTGTTGCGAAGCCAGCTCAACGTTCGTCAGCTGGATACTGTTTTTTAACCACTCCTGCGCCTTGCCCAGTTGGCGCGTATCGATGCCTGCGTCCTTGAGGCTGGTGCGCAGGACGCGGAATTGCTGGCTTTGTTCCCGGCCTTTTAGCGTCAAGGCCTGCGTGACTTTGACTGCCGCGTTAAATTCGCGCGTCAGGGCACGCGTGGGCGTCGTGGTCTGCTTCATTTTCGCAGCAAGATCATTCAGTTTGTCTTGCGCTTCCTTGAGCTTGGTGCGCGTCGCATTGATACCGCTATGCAGTTCGCGGAATTTCCCCAGGTTTCTCTGCTGGGTGTTCAGCTCGCGCAAGCGGTCGCTGGTCGCCTTCAGCGCCTTGGCCGTGTCGCTGGAACCGCCCATGATTTTTTTCAGCGGGCCGGTGATTTTGTCCAGCGCTGCAAACACTACCTGTAACTTCAAATCCCGACCAGCCATCTATTCCGCTCCGCTTCGCTGCCGGGCGCGTTCGCGCCAGGCCATCAGTTCATCTATCGTAAAACCGTCCATCGCTGCCGGCGTCCAGTGAAAGACGCCGGCAATGTCGGCCATGGCGTCTTCTACTTCGCCGGGGATACCGAAAGGCGATCGGCTTTGCTCGCCAAAAAACCGGCAACCTCGGCGCCCACGGCCAGCAGGTCGGCCGGGTCCATGTTGGCGATGTCGTGCGCCGTCAAGGTCGGCTCGGTGATGCGCGGCAACACGATCTGCAGGGCCGACACGTTCAGGTTGGCCAGCTCGATCAGGGAAATGCCGCGCAGGGCGCCCGCCTTGGGCTTGCGCACGGTCAGCGACGTGATGAAGCCGTCGCCGCGTTTGATTGGCTCGTCCAGCTCGATGACGGCTTGATTGTTGTTTTCGGTGTTCATGGTGTTGTCCTTGTGTGTGGGTAGTGAATAAAAAAGGGATTACAGACCGCTGGCCTTGCGGATGGCGGCATTCGTGTCGACGCCGCCGATGTTCTCGATGCCGCTCATGAAGTCCAGTTCGATGACCGTGGCGCCGTCGATCATCAGCTTGTAGTAGCTGCAGGCCATGGTGTATTTGTGCGTGGTGTCGTCGCCCATCTTGGCGCCGCCCATGTCGATTTCCTTGTAGCGGCCCCGCACGACAACCTCGACGGCAGCGACGTTGCCGTCTTCGTCGTTCTGGTAAGCGCCGGCAAAGCGCAGCATCACGGCACCGTGCGCATGCGCGCCGTATTGCTTCAAGGCTTCGGCAATCAGGCCGCCAGCGCTCCATTCCAGCGACAGCGCCTCATTGCCGAAGTCGACGGACACCGGGCCGCTCATGCCGCCGGCGCGGTACTCTTCCATCTTGCGGCTCAGCTTGGGCAAGGTGATTTCGGGCACCATACCCATGAACAGCACGCCGTTTTGAAATACGTTGAATTGTTTAAGCTTGTGGGGCATACCCATAGTTTTCTCCAGTAGTCAGGGGCGCCCGCGCGAGGCGGGCGGTAGCAAATCGTTTAGCCAGTGATGCGCGAGGCGAAGTCGGCCAGGTAGCGGTCGGTGATGCGTTGCTGGAAGCGCAGGTTTTCCAGCGGCGGCACGGGCGTGTAGTCGTAATCGATGGCCAGCTTGCCGTCTTTCAGCCCTGTTTTGTCGTTGTACTGTTCGTCGTACCAAGCCTGGCCATCGATGATGTAGCTCTGCAATTTCAAGTCGCGGAACTTGGCATTGATGCTTTCCAGCAGATCGCGCACCAGGGACGGATGCAAGGGCACATCGACATAGGCGAAGTGCGCCTCGGCGATGGTGTCGGCCAGTACCTGGGCCGTGCGCGTGTAGCTTTCGAAATAGAAGAAGCCGCCCGGCGCCTCGCAGGTGCGCGAACCCCAGAAGCGGTAACCGCCCATGTTGATCAGGGTGGTCACTTCCTTGGCGTTGAGCACGCCGGCGTCGGTGGCCGGGTCTTGCAGGTCGAAAAACACGTCCTTGCTGATGCCGGTGGGACCGTTGACGACCACGTTGGACAGGGTCTTGTGCCAGCCCGTTTCCTCGTCGATCTTGGCGCGCAGGCCCATGGCGTAAGCCACGGCGGAAATACTGGCTTCCTCGTCGATGGCGGTGTTCCAGTCGACAAAATCGGGCCAGATGATCATGACCTCGCGCTGGCCGAACTGGCCGCGATAGGTGGTGGCCGCCGTGACGGTGGCGCAGCCGTAGGCCGACGCATACACGAAGGCGCGCAGCCGCTGCGCCACGCTGGCCAGGGCATTGGTGACGGCCTGGGTGTCCAGCCCCGGCGCGCCCAGGATGCGCGGCTTCACGCCCAGCTTACTTTGCGCTGCCAGCAGCGCCTTGGCGCCCAGGTACTTGCCATCCGGCGACACGCCGCCCACCACATTGGTGGTGGTTTCCGCTTCCGTCTCGCCTTCGGCCACGCGCACCACGATGGTCAGGGGCTTGGTCTGCGCGGCGATGGCCTGCAGGCTGCGGTACAGGGTGCCCGTCTTGCCGGCCTTGCCCATGACGGCCAGCACATTGGTGACGAGCACGGGCGTGTCGAGCGGGAAGGCTGCCGGGTCGGCGTCGTCGGCCGTGGCGATCAGGCCCAGCACGGCGGTGGATACGGTGCGGATGGGGCGCGAACCCTCGTTGATTTCAATGACGCGCACGCCATGGTGGTAGTCGGTGGCCATGTGGCTCTCCTGGTGAGTGGTGAATGTCGGGGGTGTTATTGGATGCTGCCGGCATCATCGAAGGCGCGCCGCGCCTCGTCGGACAGGGTGGCGGCGATGCGCACGAATTCGGCGCTGACGGCCGCCTGCAGCGTTGCCATATCCTGCGCGGCGGCGACCGTCGGGCAGATGGTGATGTCGAGCAGACAGGCGCGCGCCGCCGTGATGGCGCGCACCGTGTCCGCGTCGCCATTGGCCATGGCGGCAAAGCCGATGCCGGCCAGCCGGTTGAGGATGGCGTCACGGCGCGCGCGAACGGTATCGAGATAGAGGGCACACACTTGGCTATAGGGAATGGCTGGCGGCGGCGTGGTGCGCAGCGTGCCTTTCACAAACTTGAACGATCCGCCCGACGCGCGGACGGTATGGGCAGCCAGGTGGTCCGCCTCGGATACCTCAAACACATCGGACGGGATGTCCTGGTACTCGATGTTAACGGGGTAAAAAAAACCTGTGCTCGGTGAATATCTGACGGGCATGATTAGTTTCCAATCGCAAAATAGGATGGGGTGATGGCGCCGGAAAGCGCATTCCCGCTGTAGGTGTACAGGCGGCAACCCGTTCTGGTCTTCATGCCGACGTTGATGTTGATGGGTGCGCCGGACCCGCTTCCGTCTTGTCCTTCATATGCCGGGTAGACGTGAAAGCACATGGTCGGAAACGGAATCGGAAAGATCACGTCGACATAGCCGGATGCCGGTGTCTGCGCTCCGCCGCCCAGCTGCAAAATCATGCCGCCGGGTAGTTGCTGGTAGCCGCTCGACGACAGCATTGCCGCAAAGTCGGCATTGCGCCCCAGCTCGGCGGTCGATTCGATGACTTGCCAAGCTTTTGGCCCGGTCGCCATGAGGGTCAGGAATTGCCCAGGCTTGATGGTGATGCTCGGCACGCTGCCGACATCAAATCCAATGTTCACGCCTGGCGCGGCAAGAATGGTGCCGTTATGGAGAAGACCGAGGAACTTGACGCACTTGCCGGAATTATTGGGAATGCCAAGCAATACAGGGTCGGGGATAGTGATGGCCTTGCCCGCAGAAGGAAAGTACAGGGCGCAGCCAATATCCTCGGCGGTGAGCGTGCGGCTTTCAGTGACCTCGGTATAGCGCACCATGTTTCCTTGCGCCTGCTGCACAAAATCGGCATTGACCAGTTTTTTCGACGCGTCAAACTTGGCCAGCGTCTTCACCTCCTTTAGGCTGTATTGCGGGTGCGGGTCCAGGTCGGCCAGGTGCTGGGCCATCAGCGTGTCGCTGTAGGCGCGGACAACGATGTCCTGGTCATCGACATACTTGCGCGTGGCCAGGATGATGGCCGGATCGATTTTCAGCTCGATGGCGGCCGTGCTGGCGACGATCAGCACCACGCGCACCACTTGCGTGCGCGCGCTGCCCTCGGCCATCACAGGCTTGTAGCTGGGCGGGCAGTTGGCCACCGCGCACAGGTCGCCCGCCTCGTCGTAGATGCCGATTTCGCGTATCCACCAGCCGCCCACGTTCTCGGGCAAGACTTGCTCGACGATGATCTGGCTGGCGTTGGCCGGATCGATGGCCAGTTGGTTCAGGTCGGCCCGGCGCGTCTCGCGCACCAGCGCCTTTTGCGTGCGGTCGGGAGTTGGAAGGGCGCCGTTACCGTCGCCCACGCCCATTTTTTTCAGTTTCAGGGTTTGGCCCAGGGCGATGGCGTTCGCTAGCTTGGCTTCGCCTACCTGCGTCAGAATGGCAAAATATGTGCTCATGGATAGATGGTCATCGTGTCAATGGTATGGGATGCGCCGCTTTGTAACAGCGTGCCGCGCACTTCGATTTCTTCGGCGATCCACGGATAGACCGTCATCGCATCGCCGTGATATGCGGCCAGGCCGATCTGCACCTGGTCACGGGTTTCCAGATACAGCGCCAGGCCAGTCAAATGCCGGCTGACGGGCTTGGCGTCGGCAATCAGGCGTTCCATTTCCTGGAACATGGCGTCCGTGATGCCCGTGTCGAGCACGCCTACATCAAGGCGGAAAGTGCCCGGCACGCCCGGCGGCGTGGTCTGCCACCATTCGGTGATGCGGATCAGATAGCCCAGGGACTCGACCACGCGGCGCACGGCGGCAATCGTGCCCTTGTGCTTGTGGATGAAATAGGACGCCTTGATGGTGCCGCGCTTGATCGATTCGGGCCAGGCGTCGTCCCAGCGGTCGACGGAACAGGCCCAGGCCAGAAACGGCAGCAGATTGACGGGGCAGCGGTCGGCGTTCCACAGGTCGCGCAGCGGCACGGGCACGTTGACCAGCTCGGCGCAGGCCACGGCAATGGCGCGCTCCAGCGCCGAGGTGTTTGGCGGCAGGGTCGGCACGATGCTATTCATCGAGCACCACCACATTCAAGTTGATGGCGGTGCAGCGCGCGGCCTGGGTGGCGTCCAGCTCGATGTCCGCCGCCGGACTGGTCAAGACGACCTTGCGCACGCCCTCGACGTGGACGGCAGCGCTGCAGGCGGAACGGTAAATGCTGTGGCCCAGCGGGCGGCGCGGCTGCGACACGCGCGCGGCGTTGGCGCGCGCGGCGTCCAGCAAGATCGGCACTTCCGGGCCGACGCCAATAAACAGGGTGGCCTCGATCTGGTAGTCGATGACCTGGGCGGCCTGCACCGTCAGGCGGTCGCCAAGGGGGCGCACTTCCTCGGCGTTGAGCGCACGCGCCACGGTGCCCAAGAGCGCGGCATCGGCAATGCCGGTGGCGTTGTTGGCCAGCACCGTGACGATGACGTGCGCCGGCGCCGGGCTGGTGGCGCTCGCGTCCTTGACCTGGCCATCGCTACTCCGTGCATGGAATTCATACGACGCTTTCGGGCCGGCCACGGACAGGCCGTCCGGCGCTTCCTGGATGCGCAGGCGATAGGCGTCGTTGTCTTCCATGACAGCGGCCACGGGCGGCATGGCGTTGGGATTGGCGGGCGTGATGACCAGGCGCGCCACGGTAACGTTGGCGCCCAACTGGTCCAGGTCGCCGTCGAGGGCGAACGCCAGCATGACGGCCTTGCCCGCCTCGTTGACGCGGTTGCGCAGGATGGTTTCCTGATACGCGTTTTCTTCCAGCAGCTTGGTGGCTGGTTCCGATTCCAGGGCCAACAGGGCCGTGACGGCTTCGCGCTCGGCTTCCGGCAGCAGGCTGACCAGGTGGGCTTTGCGGGTGGCCAGGATGGCTTCGAAGTCCAGCACCTCGACCACGCTGGGTGCCGGTAACTGGGTCAGGTCGATGGGCGTGCTCATACGACGCCGCCTTGCTTGACGGGCACGGACAGGGTGATGCCCTGGCCATTCGCCGTACCATCGAGCAGCAGCGCGATGGCGCCGTCCGTGTCGCGCGTGAGCTGCACGCTGGCAAGCTGCAAACGCGGCTCCCAGCGGCGCAGGGCAAAGGCGGTAGCGGCGTAGATGCGCAACTGCGTGGCGCTGTTTAAGGGCTGGTCGATCAGCTCGGGCACTTCGGAGCCATAGCGGCGGCGCCGGATGCGTGAACCCATGGGCGTGGTGAGAATGTCGGCCACGGACTGGCGCAGGTGCCCCAGGCCCGTCAAGCTGCGCCCGGTGACGGCGTGCATGCCCATCATGCTTGCGGCCCGCCCGACTGGTCGCCGCCGGCCTTGACGCCGCCGTGCGGGTGCTTGGCCAGGCTGATGGCGCCGGCCAGCACGTCCTCGCTGGCTTGGATTGTCCCTTGCACGGCCATGGCCACGCCGCCAGCGGCGCCGGCCTTGGCGTTCACGCCGCCATTTAAAGTGGTAGCGCCCTCCACGGTAGTGGACTGCTTGACGATCAAGTTTTTCATGACGGTCAGGTCGCCCGTGCAGATGGTGCTGGGCGCGTTCGACGTCACCTTGTCGGCCGTGATGGTGGCGGTGCCGCCGGGGAGCACTGCCGTCAGGGCGTGGGCCGCGTGGTCGTATTGCACCACGGCGCCATCGGGGTAGTGCGTGGTGTGGATGCTGTCGCTATCTTCGGGCGCGTCAAACGCCTGCGAGTACAGCGCCGGCAGGATGATGCCGCGTGTCAGGTCGCCGCCCGGGGAAAAGACAATGACCTGTTCGCCGACTGTGGGCGTTGACCAAGTGCGCGTGCTGCCGGCGCGCCGTGTAGCCCATTTCAGCCATTCGGTGGTGAGTGTCGGCCCGAGCCGTACACGCGCCCTGGCCCCTTTGACCTCGGCGATGGTGCCCAGGCGGATCAGATTTTGCAGCAAGCGGAGGAGGTCGGACAGGTCGGCGTTCATGCAATGCATGTTGCCGAAGTCCGCGTGCGGATGCACGCGGGGGCGGGTTGATATGCGGCTTACTGACTATCATTTTCTCAAGTTGTGTATATTTATGTCTGCATTCTATTCAGAGTGCGAAACATCAATAAAATAACACTTCATGAATTTTTCTATGCTGTGTTAAATTTTTGAAATTTTACCAATGGTTACATTTGGTTTTTTCGGATTATCGCTCTTGCATTTTCAAGTGATCCAGTATTAGTCTCAAAAGCTTGGGAGGCTAAATCATTTAGCTCTAAATAGTCCTGATAGTTTAATGGTGGACTTGCAGAATTGCTGAAAAATTCGAATGTTGGCCAGACTTGATTCATACCCAATTCATCTAGGAGATTATGTAGTGGCCAAGAAGATAGTTCATTAAAATAGTAGGAGTCTTGGCTGTTGTGTGGCCATTCAAAGGTTGGATTTGGAGTGATTTTCCTGCTCTCGCTAGATTCTGCAAGTTGGTTATGTAAATGAATCGCGTTAATGTCGGATATCGTGTATTGTCGCCCCGAAAATCTATCTGCACAGTAATATGTGAAAAATATTAATGAGCCAAATACCATTGTCGTGATGCAAATATTTGGTTTTTCTTGATCTGTAGAAAATGAGGATGCAAAACGAAATGTTCTTAATTTAGACTCGTAACTATTTTTCCCGTCGTATCTCGCCACCCATACTGACAAACCCCTGGGAGGGATTGTCGTTCTACGAAATTCGTGTCGCTCTTGTTCATCAAAACATAAAAGTTCTGGATGGAGATATTGTCTCACTATAATAAATGATGCTATCCATATTGCTATTTTTTCACGTTGCGAATCTGACATTCCCCAAGTATCAGACGCGAGAAAAGGCTTTAATACCATGCTGGCCTGCTCTTGAATTTTACCACCCCAAACACTATTGCAGTTTTCGCATAAAACATTCAATTTTGTGTTTGCATGTCCTATATCTCGTTCGTTTGTAAACTTTGTCGTGTTAAATTCTTTAATTTCTATCTTGCCATTAAATTTTAAAGTTGTTTTGAATCCGCTACGATTTCCCTCATCAATAGCTTTGCTTATCCAATGCGCAAAAAGGTGTTCCCCCGTCATTTTTTCGACACTTCCGCAAAAAATACACGCCCCTATTTCTGCTGGTTGCCCCGGTAAGGCTATGTGGACTGTCATTTTTTTCCTTGTTGATGTTGGAATGTGCTAAGAATGTGCGTAATGAATAAGTATTTATTTTATATATTTGTTGAGGTGCTCCGCCGATAGTGTTCTATATGAATTATTGCGGAATATTGGTGATGTTTTTTTTGATTCTTATTTTTCATCATTTTTAATGTAATTATTTTTGTATTTATGTTGCTGTGTGAATATTAACCTATCTAATAATTAGTGTCATTTTTTTGAAGTGTTTCGGTGTCACTTGTTGGTGGCTATATGGTTCAGCAGGGACTCGAGTATCAAAGTTCGGTCCGGTTCACTCAAGCCAAGGAGGGGCCGTTCCGGGTACTTGTAGACGGGCCCTTTTTTGGTAACGCGGTCTTGCTGGCCAAACTGATGCACATGCGCCACACGCGCCACCCACCCAAAGAACCCAACCTCGATCTGGTCGCCGGTCGCCTTTACTTTCAGGTGTTTTGCGGTGCGAATCTTCGCAAACATGGCCACCTTCTGCCGCTTGATGCGCCCATTCTTTCCCTTGAATTCCTTGCGCCGCTTGCGCGCAGGGTAAGCCGTGCCATCCGGCCCCTGCTGCGCCTTGATGCGCTGCGCCTGACTGCGGCGCAGGTCGATGGCCACCTTGTGATTGATGGCGCGGCGCTGGGCCGGCTGCAGCTTTGCCAGCAGCGCGCCGGCCCAGGCTTCCAGCGCGTGCAGGTCGTCGCTCATGGCGTGGCCTCGGGCGTGCGCCATTCGGCCAGCAGCGTCTCGCCGGCGTACAGTTTCCAGAACTCGTCGGCGTAGGCGGGTGTGTGCTGTATCTCAGCCAGGTGTTTGATGTCCAGGCGGCCCGCCTCGCCGGTCTTGACGGCCACGCGCTCGGTCAGGTCCAGCTTGATGGAAATGTCGACCGTTTCATGGTTGTTGAAATCGACCTCGAAAGCGATGCCGTGCTTGCGGGTTTCCTCGTTGGCCATCAGGTCGAGCTGGTGAACTTTGAGCCAGGCGATCAGGGCCACCATGATGGCGTCGGCGTCGCCCGAGTAATCGGTCACGATCAGGTTGAGCTTGAAGCGGTATTCGAAGGAGAGGGAGGCGGTGGCGGTGGCCACCACGTTGCCCTCGTCGGCGAAGACCAGCAGGCGGTCGGGGTCGCGCTGCAGGTCGGGGATGGCGGCGGCCAGGTGCTGGCGCAGGCTATTCGGTTTGTACATGGTAGGTGTCTCGTACTAGGTTGTAGGCGTCGATGCAGGCGTTGAGCTGGCGGGCGGCGTCGTCGCCATCGCCGGCAATGGCGTCAAGAGCTGCCGCAGTCGCCGGGTCAAGTTCGGCGCGCGCTTGGTGCTGATCGCCTGCGGCAGTGGCGGTATCTGCGCTTGCGGCGCACTGGCCGCCGGCAACGGGGATTGACAGGCGCATAGCGCCGCTGCGCACGTCATGGTTAAAATAGTCACGTTCAGTTTTCGCATGGGTTTGTTCCTGGGTGAGGTGGTCGGCGCGTTGCGCCAGGGCGGTGCCGGCGGCGCGTTCCAAGGTAAGCACGCGGGCGGTGGTCCGGGCCAGTGCGGTGGCGGCGGTGCTCTGGCTGATGGCCGCCTGCCGCTGCAGTGCGGCGATGGCGGCATCCTTGCGCCAGCCCTGCGTCGTCCAGCCTGCGATGGCGCCGCACAGGAGAACGGCGGCCAGCGGGCGCCAGGTGGTCGTGTTCACATGGCCACCCGTTCCTTGATCCAGCCGAACAGAAAACGGCGCTGGCTCTTGTTGGCCTCGGTGATTTCCAGATAGCGCGCCGCCTGCAGGCCGTTCAGGGCGCGCAGCAGCACGGCGGCGCCATCCTGGCCGCGCCATGTCAGGAAGGATGCAAGGGCGCCCAGAGACTGCGCGCCCAGGCGGCCGTCGACGAACAGGGCCGGATAGCGCGCGCCCGTGTCGTTAAACCCGTTCAGCCAGCGCTGCAGGAACTCGGCCGCGCGGTGCGGTCCCATGTTCACGCCCGTGTCGATCAGCTCGGCGCCGATGCCGGCATGCAGGGCCAGCACCTGGTCGAACTTGGGTTCCGTGATGTAGCGGGCCGTGTAGATGGCGCGCGCCACTTCCACGGGCATGTTGCGCATCGGCCCCGTGTAGCCGTTGGCGCGCGCCACCGCCACGGTGATGCCGAAGTTCGTTTCGCCGCCCGCATCAAGAGGATCGTTCACATAGCCGCCTTCGGCGCGCAGGATGGCGTCGATGGTGCGCGCGATCAGGGGATTTTCCGGGGTGGCCATCAGTGTTCCTTTGCGTCTTTGACCAGCTCGGCGATGTCCTTGTCGCTGCGGCGCTGGAACCACAGGGCCACGGCGCGCGATACCCACCAGCCGGGCGCGCCGACGATCAGGTCGATGGCGGAGGCGTTGACCATGGCCCCGATGGCCGGGAGCTGGGCGCACAGCAGCTGGTACACGGTGCCGCCCAGCAGGCACGAGAACACGCCAGCGCAGGCCAGGCGGGCGACGAATTCGCCCTTGTTGAAGGTGCCATCGCTGTTCAAGGGCGGCAGCACGATGTACAGCATGGCCGCACCGACCATGCCCAGCGCCGCCTTGAAGCCGTACAGTTTGACCAGGGTGGCGAAACCACCAAACGATTCTGCGGACATTGCTTGATTCTCCGGGGTGAGGATAGATAGATTTTTCATGAGGGTAAAAATGGTGGATTGCTGCGTTAATCCCATAGCTGCACGATATCCGCGGCTTGGCCCGTGCTGGGCGCCGGTTCGGGCAGGGTGACGACCAGGCCAGCCGGCAGCACGGCGCCGTGGCGCGCCAGCGCGGGATTGATTTCCAGGGTGTGCTCGACGTATCCCGCGCCGTCGCCCAGATAGCGCCAGACCAGGGCGTCTACCGTGTCGTGCTGCTGCGTACGCACCTGCATCAGATCAATTCCACGGTGAGGTGCGTGCGCCCGACCATATCGGCGATGGCCCATTGCGCGTTGCGCCGCTGCGCGCCGGGCGTCTCGTCCAGCCACTCCATGCTTTTCTTGTCGCTGACGGAGGTGGCCGTGCTGTCGTAATCGCGGTAACGCTCGATCAGGTCGGCTTTCGCCGTGCTATAGACGGCGCGCCGGTACTGCGCCAGCAAGCGGGACTCGCGGTTGATGCGCGTGGCCGGCACGTCCACCAGGGCCGCAATACCGGCAGCCGCCTGCTTGCCCTGCCAGTCGGCCAGCTCGCGGTTGACCTGCAGGATGGCATCGACCACGGCTTGCACCAGGCGCGCGTCGGTGACGGTGCCGTCCAGGCGCATTGCGTCGCGCATATCTGCCAGGGCGATATCGGGAAACCAGCCGTCGTTCTCGATGATGCCGGCGGCAGGCGCTGACAGCGCGGGCGTGGTGCCGGGCGGGATGGACGGGGGCAGGGCCATGAAGGACATACGGGACGCTTTCAAAATGGGGCGGTGGACGGGGTTCATCAGGCAAATGGATTAGCCAGAATCCCCCCGTGCCGCCGTGCTGCGGGGGATGCTCTTTATGTGGTACCGGCCGCGCGCTTGAGGCGCCGTTCCAGCCGTTCCATATCTTTCTTGACGCCGCACGACTCCGACAGGGCGCGCGCGCGTTTCAGCTGGGCCATGGCCGTTTCCGCTTGCGCCACCAGCGCCGGGGCGATGTCCGTGTCATCGGCCTGACCCAGCACGGCGATCATGGCCAGGCCGATAGCCTTGTGCAGCTTGGCGCGCGCCTGGTCGGGTGCGTCGCTTGCGGCCGTCAGCTGCTCGACGGTGCCCAGCACCTGGGCCGCGTGCTGCGGATCGGCGGCCAGCTTGCCGTGCAAATAGCCTTCCGCAAACTCGTCCAGCATCAGGGTGGCAATGTCGCGACTGTAAGTCTCGGGCAGGGTGAATTTGTGCGCCAGCGCGTATTCGGCCATGACCAGGGCGCGCGCATACTCGCCCGTGTCGATGTGCCACACCAGCAAGGTGGCGAAGACGTCATCCTGCGCACCCTTGCCGCCGGCCAGCACGCCGTCGATCCACTGCGCATAGTCGGGCAGCAAGGTGGCCTTGACCTCGATCTTGCGCTCGACGGACTGAATAGACTTCAGGCGGCGGCGGTCATCGGCCAGCTTGTAAAGCATCATTTCGTAGGCCGTGCCGGTGGTCACGCCTTGCGGCGCGGCGGCGCCGGCCGTGCGCTCGGCCAGCATGCGCGCGCGGTGGCGCAGGGCGGGGGACTGGTTCGCCATCACTTGTCTTTCAGCTCGATGTTTTCCACCAGCGCGGCCAGGCCCAGGTCTTCGATCACGTAGGCGTCGTTTGACGACTCGTAGTTCTCAATGCGGTCGCGCTTGGGCACGTCCTCGACGCGGCGGCGGCGAGCGCCTTCCTGGAAGTAGATCGACAGGTTGTCGAAGCGCGTAATCAGGATCGCGTTATCCGGGAAGAAGGGCACGCGCGCCGCCGGCAAGCCGCCGATACGCTTCTGGCTGATGATGATGTCGGCGGCCAGGGTTTCCGTGGGCGCCTGCTTGGTGTTGACCAGCGGGAAGTATTTATCGTTCAGCAGCTTGCGCCCGACGATGGCCACGAGATTGGTGTCTTCCTGATACCACGGGTCCAGCAGGTTGACGGCATCGGTGACGGCCGCGTCCAGGTTGGCATAGTCAGCGCCGTCCACGTCGCCGATGATGACCTTGCCCGGCATGCCGTTGGCGACCAGGCCCAGCACGCGCTCGGGCGCCAGTTCGCGCAGGTGCTGCAGCCAGCCTTTATTGACGTCCTGCAGCAGCGGATTGGCGTCCAGATCGGTGTCGGCCATGGCTTTCACGCCATTGAAACCGATGACGATGCGATCTAACGCCTGGCGCGTCAGGATGGCATTGGCCACGCGCGATTGAAAATCGGGGAACTTGGCCCAGGCGTCCAGCTTGGCATAGTTCAGATGCGTGTCGAAGTTGGTTTGTTCGCAGCGGTACTTGGTGCCGTCCAGGGTGGACAGGTCGCGTGTCTTACGTTCCTTGTCCTTGGTGTTGGTGCGGCCGGCAATCGGGCCGGACACGCCCAGGCCCAGCTTTTCGCCTTCCTGCTCGGTCACGCCGATGATGTTCACTTTCGTCAGGAACTCGCTCGATTCCTGCATCTTCGTTTCCAGCTTTTGCTGCACGCTGGGCGTGACGCTGAAGGTCTTG
Source organism: Janthinobacterium sp. AD80 (assembly GCF_002878455.1). Lineage (GTDB taxonomy): Bacteria > Pseudomonadota > Gammaproteobacteria > Burkholderiales > Burkholderiaceae_D > Janthinobacterium. The sequence continues at coordinate 66,472 of NZ_NRDQ01000002.1, read as the reverse complement.
GCCACGTTGTCCGTGTCGTTCAGCTGTCCCAGGCGGGTTTCGTATTGGCCAAAGACCTGGCGCGTTTGCTTTTTCATGGTGCGGTGCTCCGTTGTTGAATGGGGTGGTGGTGGATGGCGCGGGCGCTTAAAACTCGGTCTGCACGGCGCCGTCGTTGCCGGTGGCGGCCGGGCGGCGCGGGCCGTTGCCGGGCGCTTCGTCCATCTGCGCCTTGAAGGTGGCCAGCTCGTCCTGGGTGGCCTTCAATGCCGTTTCGGTTTTCTCCAGGCGGGCCAGGGCGCCCGTGTAGTTGTCATTGGCGGTGACGACGTGGCCGGCCAGCGCCTGCACGGCTTCGCTGATGTCGGCGAACTGCGCCGCGTCGGTGCCGGATTTATTCGAAAAGCGCGACAGCAGGTTTTTCACGGCGTCGGCCAGCTTGATGCCCTGCGGCTCGTCAAATTCCAGCGTCACCTCGACGGCCGAGGTAAACAGGTTGGCGCTTTGCTGCTTGCGGCTGGCGGAGAATTTCAGCGCTTCGGTGCCCAGGCTGGCAGGGCTGTCGGTGACGCCCAGGCCGACCAGGTAGGGCTGCGCCGAGTCGGCAAAGTCGGGCTGGATTTCCAGGCTGGTGTACAGCTTCTGTTTTGCCTTGTTGATTGCGACCAGTTCCGGCGTGGGTTCGATTTGCGCGAACAGGGCCAGTTTCTTGCCGCTGTCGGTGTCCACCTCTTCGGCTTTCACCGCGATCACGTCGCCGTAGGCCTTGAACTGGCTGTCGGGCAGGATGCCGCGAATGTGTTCCAGCCAGATGCGCGCGCCGTAGGTCTTCGGGTTGTAGGTAGCGGCGATCTGTTCGATGGTGGCGCGGTCGATGTTGCGGCCGTCCGTGGTGGCGCCTTCGGTGGCGACGCGGAAGAATTGGGATTTAGGCATGGTGGCGTGTCTCGGTTGATCGGATAACGCCATGGTCAACGTCTTGGCGCTGCGATTCAATGTGCTAAGGGTTGCTATGGGGCATAGCGACTTTTGCCTTTCCCCGCTCCGCGCGCGCGCGGCCTACGCTGGCGGCATGCTGACAATCGAGAAAACAAGCGAACAATCCGCCGACGAGAAAATCGCCGAACTGGCCTTGCCCGAATCCGAGCCGCGCCGCGCCGCGCGCGCCCTGTACTGGAAGGGCTGGCGCATTTCGTCCATCGCCCGCCACTTAGGGGTAAAGCGCAGCACCATCAATAGCTGGAAAGCGCGCGACGAATGGGACAAGGCGCAGGCCATCGAGCACGTCGAGGCGTCGGCCGAGCTGCGCCTGGTCAAGCTGATCGAAAAAGAGGTCAAGAGCGGCAGCGACTACAAGGAAATCGATCTGCTGGCGCGCACCATCGTGCAGATGGCGCGCGTGCGCCGCTATGAGCAGCCGGGCGGCAATGAGGTTGATCTCAACCCCAAGCTGGCGAACCGCAATGCCGCACCAAAAAAGAAGCCGACACGCAACGACTTCAGCGAAGAACAGAAAATCCAGCTACTCGACGCCTTCCAGGATTCGCTCTTCGACTATCAAAAGGTCTGGTATCGCAACGGCGATCAGCGCACGCGCGCCATTCTCAAAAGCCGGCAGATCGGCGCCACCTGGTACTTCGCCCGCGAGGCGCTGGCCGACGCGATGGCGACGGGCCGCAATCAAATCTTCCTGTCCGCCTCTAAAAGCCAGGCGCACGTCTTCAAGCAATACATCGTGCAATTCGCGCGCGAGGCGGCCGGCATCGAGCTGACGGGCGACCCCATCGTGCTGCCGAATGGCGCGCATCTGTACTTCCTGGGCACCAATGCGCGCACGGCGCAGGGCTACCACGGCAATTTCTACTTCGATGAATTCTTCTGGACGCAGAATTTCCAGGAACTCAACAAGGTGGCCTCGGGTATGGCCATTCACAAGAAATGGCGCAAGACGTATTTCTCGACGCCATCCTCGACCACGCACCAGGCTTTCCCGTTCTGGACGGGCGAGCTGTTCAACAAGCGCCGCGCCAAGGCGGACCAGGTGAATATCGATGTGAGCCACAGCCGCCTGTCGTCCGGTTTTACCGGCGAGGACAAGATCTGGCGCCAGATCGTCACCATCCTGGACGCGGAGCGCGGCGGCTGCAACCTGTTCGACATCGACGAGCTGCGCAACTTTGAATACAGCCCCGACCAGTTCGACAACCTGCTGATGTGCAATTTTATCGACGACTCGGCCTCGGTCTTCCCCTTGGCCGAGCTGCAACGTTGCATGGTCGATTCCTGGGTCGAGTGGGACGACTACAAGCCGTTGCTGGGCCTACGCCCGTTCGGCAACCGGCCCGTGTGGATCGGCTACGACCCGGCCTTGAACGGCGACAGCGCCGGCTGCGTGGTGCTGGCGCCGCCCATGACGGCCGGCGGCAAGTTTCGCATCCTGGAGCGTCACCAGTGGCGCGGGCAGAGCTTTGAAGACCACGCCGACGCCATCCGCCAGATGACGCAGCGCTACAACGTCGAATACATCGGCATCGACACCACCGGCATGGGCATCGGCGTGCTGCCGATCGTGCGCGGCTTCTTCCCGGCCGTCACGGCGCTGAACTACTCGCCCGAAGTCAAAACCCGCATGGTGCTAAAAGCCAAAAACATCATCAGCAAGGGCCGGCTGGAGTTTGACGCCGGCTGGACCGACATCGCGCAATCGTTCATGGCGATCCACAAGACCCTTACCCCTAGCGGGCGGCACGTGACCTATGTCGCCGGTCGCAGCGACGAAACCGGCCACGCCGATCTGGCATGGGCCTGCATGCACGCCCTCGATCACGAGCCATTCGAAGGCACCACCGACAACCACCACTCTTTCATGGAGATTTATTCTTGAGCAAAGCACGACACATGCGCGCGCGCGGCCGACAGGCCGAGAGCACGCCATCAACAGCGGCCATTGCCACGGCGCCGGCCGCCGCAGGCATCGAGGCGTTTTCCTTCGGCGACCCGACGCCCGTGCTCGAGCACGCCGACATTCTCGACTGCTTCGAATGCTGGAAGAACGGCCACTGGTATGAACCGCCCGTCAACCTGGCGGGCCTGGCCAAGTCCTTCAATGCCGGCGTGCACCACAGCAGCGCGATCCACTTCAAGGCCAATGTGCTGACGTCGACCTTGATGCCAACGAAGTACCTGTCGCGCGATGGCTTCAAGCGCATGGCCCTGGACTATCTGACCTTCGGCAATGCCTACCTGGAAGACCGTCCCAGCCGCAGCGGCAAGGCGCTGGCGTACCAGCACGCCCTGGCCAAGTACATGCGGCGCGGCGTCGATCTGGACACGTATTTTTTCGTCAACGGCTACCAGGCCGTGCACCAGTTCGACAAGGGGCGCGTGTTCCACCTGATGGAGCCGGACGTGAATCAAGAGCTGTACGGCGTGCCGCAGTACCTGAGCGCGCTGCAATCGGCCTGGCTCAACGAGGCGGCTACCTTGTTCCGCCGCAAGTACTACAAGAACGGTTCGCACGCCGGTTTTGTCTTCTACATGACGGACGCCGCAGCGAATACGCAGGACGTGGATAACCTGCGCCAGGCCATGCGCGACAGCAAGGGGCCGGGCAACTTCCGCAACCTGTTCATGTACGCGCCCAATGGCAAGAAGGACGGCATCCAGATTCTGCCGGTGTCGGACGTGGCCGCCAAGGACGAGTTTTTCAACATCAAGAGCGTCACGCGCGACGACCAGCTGGCCGCGCACCGCGTGCCGCCGCAACTGATGGGCATCCTGCCGAACAATGCCGGCGGCTTCGGCGCCGTCGAGCCGGCCGCGCGCGTCTTCGCCCGCAATGAGCTGGTGCCGCTGCAGGCGCAGTTCATGGCGATCAACGAGTGGGCCGGTGTGGAAGTGGTGCGCTTCGCCCCGTATGACCTGGCCACGGGCGGGGAGGGCGCGCAATGAGCGATCACGTGGACAATACCGACAAGATCATCTTCGCCGAAGTGGCGCGCGGCCTGGCCGCCGTGCGCGGCCGGCCCGCCTTGGCGGCGCATGGCTGCTGCCACTACTGCGACGAGGCGCTGGCGCCCGCGCTGCTGTTCTGCGATGTGGATTGTCGCGACGATTTCGACAAGGAGCTGGCGGCCAAAGCACGCACCGGCCGCACAGGATGACCGCCACGCCGCGCTAGCCAGCAGGGCAGGGCAGGGCCGCGACAGTCCAGCCGCGCCGGAGCGCCCCAGCCACCGCACAAGCCGCCCACGAGGCGGCTTTTTCACGTCCCGGCGAATGATATTGCTCTAGAGGCAAGAAAAAGCGCCGTTTCGGCCCGGCGCGCGCAGTTGTCCCCCCTCCACACCTGCCCGCTATATAGGGCTCTTTTGACTCAAATTTGCGCCATGGCCGAAGGCGCATGAGGACTGGCGCGGCAGGGCGATGAGGGGGCATGCGATTTGACGCATTTTGACGCAGTTTGCAATGTTCTTGAAGCGAAGATATTGGTAGGGGGAATCGATTGTGTTTTCGTGACGCTTGGGTTCCTGCCTGTTCAGACGCAACATCACAAATGAGGCAACTCCAGATTTACAAGTTTCTTTGAACTTTCAACCTGATGAGCCTCATATCTTTAAAAAACTGGCGATTCAGTCCGAGGCGGTAGCGGCGCCAGCTGAAGGGGTAGCGCGCAATGGAATAGACGGTGGCACAGCTGAATCCTTCTTTTTCCTCGTCTGCTTAGGGCGCACTGCACCACTGTTGAATTCCAGCAGCTTATCCCAGTTGATGGAGCCATCTTCGTTGGAGAAATCTATAAGAAATTCCTTGGCAAAACGATTCTTTGCCTGGTCAAAGGATTGCTGGAATTCAGGTCGATGCTTGATCGGTTTTTCGCCCATCAACCTGACAATTCGAAGATAAAAGTCATTTTCGCCTGTAATCAGTTCCCAAAAAGCCTGTCCAGCCAATTCCCTGAAATTGACTTTACTTCTGGACGATTGTTGCTTTCGTCCATAACAATATCCAACCACAGGATCGAAGTGCAGTGCAAGCTTTAGCAAGCGCTTGTTGAGAGCAGAGAAATTCTCACCTTGTTTTTTCTTGCTATCAGCATTGAAGACATTGACACCAGACTTCACAGCGATAGGCATTATTGAACTTGCTGTTGTTATCGTAATATCAACTCCTTCGCCATCTGAAGTTGCCACGGTATGCGTTTCAACGGGATTTGCCTGTTGAGCTACCCATTTTGCTAGAGGCTCGAAAAACTCGTTGCCAAACAAGGTTTCGTCCGAACTAGACACATGGGCCTTCAGGATCTCTTCCACGATCTCGCTGGCGTCTGCTACACCTGCGGCGCGGTAGAGATAAGGATTTTTCCTCTTGAGTGTATTTATTAGTTTAAGATCATCAAGTGCTGCCGACCGTTTTCCATAAAATATGTCTAGTAAATCACCAATCTTATTTTCCAAAAGCACCGCATTAATAGTCATAGGTATTCTTTTTAATTGAAAAAATAAAGTTTATCATCTTTATGATTGAAATTGTAAAGCTAACTATGTGTTGTTACTTTCCTGAGAGAGCTTGTGACATTTGTCTCATCGTGTCATGAACTGAGGTACCTCGCATCCGCTTCACTCTAACCTCAGAATTCCCAAGTGCTACTGAGATGAGCATCTGACCAATAGCACGCCCTAACGGGATAGGTACTGCGTTGCCAATTTGGCGATAGCAATCCGTGACTTTTCCTTCAAATATCCATGAGTCAGGAAACTGTTGAATGCGGGCGTATTCACGAACCGACAAGGGCCGGGTTTCGCGTGGATGACAAAGTAATGTCGCTTTCTGGTTTGGGCTCGTAACCAGAGTCGGTGACGGTTCCGTATAGGATAAGCGGCGATAGAAGCCTACTTTTCCACCGCCGGACTCGTAAGCCCCTCCCATTGCAAGTTTTGCCATGGCGGGAGGGAGTGAACGCCAGTTTCCACCCTCCGGCACCAATTTCAAATATTCGTTGACTGCAGGTGTGAACTTTCCTTGTGGGCCACTATCCGTAATATCGCCAATGGCGTCGAAGAGTGTTCTCCATCGCATCTCTGCTTTTTGATGCATATGAAAGTGAGTTGGAGATGGTAAAAATACAGCTTCGTTGTCTCGACTTCCGATTATGACCAGGCGCTCTCTGAACTGTGGTGTTCCATAATGCACAGCATCAAGAACTCCATGCACAGTGTGATATCCCATTGCCTTGAATTTAGCTAGGATATGGTTAATTAGTGGAGGTGAATCCTTATCTGTTGGATCCGAAGGCATAGAGGCCAACCCCTTCACATTCTCCATTACGAAGAAGCGCGGTGTGAGTTTTTCGATGACATGAATGAACTGGTTGTAAAGCAATCCTCGTTCGTCTTCTACACCCAAGCGCTTACCTGCCGTAGAGAACGACTGGCATGGTGGGCCGCCAACCACAGCAAAAACGGCCTCTTTTTTCAACTTCGCTGCGTTCAAAAGAAAATTACATTCTGGGTCGGCGTCAACTAATTTTCGGATATCGCCCTCTACAGCAACGTGGCCATTCTTACGAATCGTTTCGACACACCATTTATCGTAGTCTTGTGATACCGCTATGTGTAGTCCTGCGTCAATCAGGCCGAGATCGAGTCCCATGGCACCAGAAAACAGCGAGACAACAGGGAATAGAGGGGTTCCTTCAATGCTTACAACATTTTTCATTGCAACTCCAAAAATTAAAATACTGGCCAGTGTATGTTCATGGCGAGACTCTTATAAGTCTAAATTTACTTGTTTGTTCCCCCCGAACCTACCTGCTACAAGGGTGCGTGGTTTCTTCGGTGTCATGTCGACTCGGGATAGGATTGTTCGATAGTCAATGCCCTGTTCCACCATTTCGGCAATGAGAACAGCAATTATTGATAGGTGACGCGGAACGTCTCCCTTCTTCCTGTAATTGCTAATCGACACATGGCTCATGTTCATGAGCGAGGCGAACTCATGCAGCTTTAACCCTGCCTTACCTATGTGTCGTTGAAATTCGTCGTATGTCATAGCGGGCCATTATAGGCAATTTAGGACGAAATAAATACATGTATTTATGTAAAAAATTCACTATTTTATGTATTTTTATTGTTAATATGCTAATTATTTTGGGGTGAGAATTGTGAAGGGGGCACTTTCTCAGGCCTACGAATCCCTCGTCGGTATCTTCGCCAGTATCTCCGATTGGTGCATACTCTGTTGGTTTTCGTATCTTGTACTTCCATAGGCGCTCCACAAACGTAAAATCCATAGCGTAGATGGCCGCTTGTGCGGCTGCTATAATGTCACCTTTGCGGAGCAGAAACGGGCCGCAAGCCCGCATGGTTGTTGAGTTCCTTGTCGAGCTTCCCAAGCTTACGACGAGGGTTCGATTCCCTTCACCCGCTCCATTTTCCCAGGCGCCTGGCCTTGTGCGGCGCGGCTACTTAATTCTTCATTCCCATGTCTTCAGATACCCCAGCAAACGGCCCGGCGCGGCCGATGATGTACGATCCGACCGAACACCGCATCCGCAGTTTCGTGACCCGCGCGGGGCGCTTGTCCGTGGCGCAGGCGCGCGCGCTGGAGACTCTGGGGCCGCAGTTCCTGTTGCCTTTCGCTAAGGAGTCCACGGACTTCGAGCAGGTGTTCGGCCGCAAGGCGTCTGTCATCCTGGAAATCGGTTTTGGCATGGGCGCGACCACCGCGCATATCGCCAAGGCCATGCCGGAGAAGGATTTCATCGGCGTCGAGGTGCATACGCCGGGTGTCGGCAGCCTGTTGAAGCTGATTGGCGAAGAATCGCTGACGAATCTGCGTTTGCTGCAGCACGATGCCGTGGAAGTGCTCACGCACATGATTCCCGCCAATTCGCTGGCCGGCATCCACGTGTTTTTCCCCGACCCATGGCACAAGGCACGCCATAACAAGCGCCGGCTGATCCAGTCGCCATTCGTCAAGCAATTGACGGACCGCCTGGCGCCGGGCGGCTATCTGCATTGCGCCACGGACTGGGAAGATTACGCGGTGCAAATGCTCGAAGTGCTGGGCGCCGAGCCGCAGCTGCAAAACAGCGCCGAAGGCTATGCGCCGCAGCCGGCTTACCGTCCGCTGACCAAGTTTGAAAACCGCGGCTTGAAGCTGGGCCATGGCGTATGGGACCTGGTGTTCATCAAGAAATAGGCGTCGAGAAATAAATGCATAGCGCACCGGCGACTTGCCGGCCCGCGCATTGCAACAGCATCAGCCTGCCGCCACCCGCCGCAGGCTTTTTTTATGCCAAATGGCGATTCGTCTGGCGTGCCGGCTTGGCAGGCAGGGCGAATTCAGGTAGTCTTATCTTTTTTGCATTGATTGACATTATGACCAAAAAGATACTCGTGACAGGGGCGTCCGGTTTCATCGGCTCGCATACCTGCGTGGAACTGCTGGCCGCCGGCTTTGACGTGGTCGCAGTCGACAATCTGTGCAACAGCGCGCGCGAAGCGATGGCGCGCGTGGAGCGCATTGCCGGCACGAGCGTGCCGTTTTATGCGGCCGATGTGCGCGACCGCGCGGCCATGGCCGCGATCCTGCGCGAGCACGCCATCGATGCCGTGATCCATTTCGCGGGCTTGAAGTCGGTGGGCGAGTCCGTGGCCCAGCCATTGAGATACATGGACAACAATGTGACCGGCACGGTCGCGCTGCTGGAAGTGCTGGCGGCGGCGAATGTGAAGCGCTTTGTGTTCAGCTCGTCTGCGACCGTGTACGGCGATCCGGAAGCCTTGCCCATCGTGGAAACGTCGCGCCTGTCCGTGACCAACCCGTACGGCCGCTCGAAGCTGATGGTCGAGCAGATACTGGCCGATCTGGTGCACGCCGATGCGCAGTGGCAGGTGGGCGTGCTGCGCTATTTCAATCCCGTCGGCGCGCATGCCAGCGGCTTGATCGGCGAAGATCCGACCGGCATTCCGAACAATCTGATGCCTTTCATCGCGCAGGTGGCCGTCGGCCGGCGCGAACGCCTGGCCGTCTTTGGCAACGACTACCCCACGCCGGATGGCACGGGCGTGCGCGACTACATCCACGTGGTTGACCTGGCCCTGGGCCATGTGGCCGCGCTGCATCGCCTGTTCTCCACCGAGGGCGGCTTCACCGTCAACCTGGGCACGGGCCACGGCTACAGCGTGCTCGATACCGTGCGCGCCTTCGAGGCCGCCAGCGGCCGCAAGGTGCCGTATGAGATCGTGCCGCGCCGCCCCGGCGACATCGCCAGCTGCTACGCCTCGGCCGACAAGGCGAAGGAACTGCTGGGCTGGCAAGCGCAGAAAAACATCGACGACATGTGCCGCGACCACTGGCGCTGGCAGCACCAGAACCCGCAAGGCTACGCTGCGTGACGCAAAGCGCGCACCCATAAAAAATCCCGCTCACACGTCAGTGTGGCGGGATTTTTTTAAAGCGCCGTCAAACCAATGGTGCCTGAAAAATGTCTGGGGCTAGGCGCAAAGCCGAAGACGGTACGCTAGTACGGCGAGGCGAAGCAACAACGCCCCAGGCATTTTCTCAGGCAGCCATTATGGATACAGACCGCGTACTTCGCGAGCTTGCAGCACGCGTGTGCATGCGAGGATGAAGGTGGCGGTACGCATCGACACTTTCTTTTCTTGCGACACTTGCCATACCGCGTCAAATGCTTCGCGCATGATGCGGGTCAGGCGGCTGTTGATTTCTTCTTCGGTCCAGAAGAAGCTCGAGAAGTTCTGTGCCCACTCGAAGTAGCTGACGGTCACGCCGCCGGCGTTGGCCAGCACGTCCGGCACGATCAAGACGCCACGGTCGGTCAGGATGTCGTCCGCCGCAGGCAGGGTCGGGCCGTTGGCGCCTTCCAGGATGATCTTGGCGCGGATGACTTGTGCGCGTTCCGCCGTGATTTGCTGCTCCAGCGCGGCCGGGATCAGGATGTCGCAATCGATGCCCCAGAAATCTTCGCGCGGCACGAATGCCTCGGCGCCCGGGAAGCCTTCGACGCTGCCTACTTCGGCCACGTGTGCCAGCAGTTGCGGGATGTTCAAGCCGCCGGCATGCACCACGGTGGTCTTGTGATCTTGTACCGCCACCACTTTCGAGCCGGCTTCAGCGAACATGCGTGCAGCGACGCCGCCCACGTTGCCGAAACCTTGCACGATGACTTTCGCGCCTTCGAGCGACATGCCGACCTTGGCGGCCGCATCGCAACCGACGACGAACACGCCGCGGCCCGTCGCATCGCGGCGCCCCAGGCTGCCGCCCAGCGAAATTGGCTTGCCCGTCACCACGCCGGTCGACATGTTGCCGCCGATCATGGCGTAGCTGTCCATCATCCACGCCATGACTTGCTCATTCGTGTTGACGTCCGGCGCCGGGATATCCTTGTTTGGTCCGATGATCATGCTGATCTCGCTCGTGTAGCGGCGGGTCAGGCGTTGCAGTTCATTGCGCGACAGGGTCTTCGGATCGACACGGATACCGCCCTTGGCGCCGCCGTATGGCACGTTGACCGCTGCATTCTTGACCGTCATCCAGGCCGACAGCGCCATCACTTCCGACAGGGTTACATCCTGGTGGAAGCGCACGCCGCCCTTGCCCGGACCGCGCGACAGGTTGTGCTGCACGCGGTAGCCTTCGTAGTGGGCAATGGTGCCGTCATCGCGCTCGATAGGCACGTCGACCGTCAGGATGCGCTTTGGACGCTTCAGCGTTTCCACCCAGCGCGACAGGTTGCCCAGGTACGGCGTAACGCGGTCGATCTGCTCGAGGTAGACGCCCCATGGGCCAAGGTCTTCAGGATTCAGGTAGGAAGGAAGTGCGTGCTTGCTGGTCATGCTTGATAAGCTCCTGGACAAAACGGTGGGGTAATGCCGAAAAATCTGCTGCGCGTCGTGCTTTGCGGCCGGCGATGCTTGCTGTACCTTCGTACAGCTGCGCTTCTCGGCCACAAATCACTGCCGCTCGCGACGATTTTTCCTGGCATTCAAAAATGCTGTGGTGGCGCAGTCAATTGCATTGCGCGCAGCGGAACCGCATCGTAGGCGATAGCCTTATGCCCCGGCCAATGCTTTGTGCGCATCCGGTTATGCATTTATTGCATAGTTGTGTTGCCAGGATTGCCAGTCAGGATGTCGCGGCCACGGCGGCGCGTTTGCGGCGCTTGCCGCTGCGCGCCTTGCCGTCCTGCGACTGCACCAGGTATTGCCACAGGCTTTCGACGATCTGCTTGCCAGGGCGCAGGCTCGATGGGCGTTCGCGGTACAGGCGGATTTCCAGTTCGATTTCCCAGCCTGGCGCGCCGCCGTCGGCACGCGCCAGGTGCTTGTACTTGACGTCGCGCATGACGGCCGATTCGGGCAGGAAGGCGATGCCGCGGCCTTCCAGCGCCATCATTTTCAAGCCTTCGGCCATGTCCGTTTCATAGCAGGTATCGAGGAAGAGGGGCACCTTGGCATCGGCCACCAGCAGTTCCACCATGCGTCCCAGGTAGGCATTGCTGGTGTAGGAAAGGAAGGGCAGCGGGTCCTTGGCGCTGCCCGGCAGGACAAAGTCCGGCACCTTGTCCTGGCCGCAGCGCGCATATGCGCGCAGGGTTTCGCGGCCCATCACCAGCATGTCGTAGCGGCCAGGGTCCAGCTGCACCGGCTGGCGCGGATGGTGGTAGCACAGCAGCAGATCGCAGCCGCCATCGACCAGCTGCAGCACGGCGTCGTGCACGTTCAGCGCCATCAAACGGCTGTTGATGGGCGCAAAACCTTCTTCCAGTGCCGTCAGCCATTTCGGCATGAAAGTCAGCGACAGGGTATGCGGCACGGCGAAATCGACGCTGGTTTGCGTGGCGGCCCGCTTGCCGCGCAACAGGGCGCGCACGCCGTTGATCTGTCCCAGCATTTCCAGCGCCTGCTCGTAGAACACGGCGCCGGCCGGCGTCAGTCGCGTGGGGTAGGAAGTGCGGTCGACCAGGTCGATGCCGAGCCAGTTTTCCAGCGACTGGATGCGCCGCGAGAAGGCTGGCTGGGTAACGTGGCGCAGGGCCGCGGAACGGCTGAAGTTATGCGTCTCAGCGAGTGAAATGAAGTCTTCCAGCCATTTGGTTTCCATCGCGGCAGCGTTCTCTTATCAAGGGCAAAGGCAAGGTGCAGTGCTCAGGGCGTATCGGCCGATGCCGCCGGCTGGTACAGGGCGGCGGGCAGGCCAAAGAAGGACGGCGGCCCCAGGGTCGTGCCATCGAGCGAGCCGCCCGCATTCAGGGCCTTGTTGATGGCCGCCAGCAGGGAGCTGCGGTCGGCCAGGTTTTGTATCAGCGCGCGCGGGCCGTTGTGGAAGGTGTGCTGGGCGATATCGGCGGCGACGACAAAGATCGGTTCGCGGCGCAGGGGGAACTCCACCCATTCGCCGTCCTCGTCCTGCGCGCAGAAAGTGTCGGGCAAGGTCATGGTTTCGGCGCCGGGAAGGTGCGACGCCAGCACCAGGCCGAAGGCTTCCGGCACCACGTCGGCCAGGCGGCGCACGGTGAGGTCGTCCTGCACCAGGGCACGTACTTGCGCTTCCACCGCGTCTTCGGCGTCGGGCTGGGCGCCGAGGATTTTCACGGCCTGGTAAATCAGGTCCGGCGAGAGTGCTTCCATCAAATCATCTCCAGAATCATGGCGACGATTTCGTCGCCGTACGAGGCCAGTTTTTTCTCGCCCACGCCGCTCACGCCGCGCATCTGCTCGAGCGACGTGGGCTTTGCCTTGGCGATTTCGCGCAGGGTGGCATCGACGAAAATCACGTAGGCGGGGACGTTGTGCGTGCGCGCCGTCTCCACGCGCCACCAGCGCAGCTTGTCGAAGATCGCCTGTTCGCTGGTGGACAGGTCCGTCTCGACATAACCCTTTGCCACGCTGGTGCTGCGTTTGCTGGTTTTCACCGGTTTCTGGTACTGGCGCAGCTGCACTTTCTGGCCGCCCTTGAGCACGGGGCGCGAGGCGTCCGTCAGTTTCAGCGAGCTGTATTGCTCATGGTCGACCGAGACGAGGCCCAGCGCGATGGCCTGGCGCAAAATCGATTTCCATTCCGCTTCGCCCAGATCCGAGCCGATGCCGAACACCGACAGGGAATCGTGGTGCCAGGTCTTGATGCGTTCCGATTCCACGCCGCGCAGCACGTCGATCACGTGGCCGCCGGCGAAGCGCTGGTCGACGCGGTAGATGGCCGACAGCAGCTTTTGCACGGGTACGGTGCCGTCGAAGGAGACGGGCGGCACTAAACACGTGTCGCAATTGCCGCATGGCGAAGCCGGTTCGCCGAAGTATTCGAGCAATCGCATGCGGCGGCAGCTGAGCGTTTCGCACAGGCCCAGCATGGCGTCGAGTTTGACGCCCAGCACGCGCTTGAAGGTGTCGTCCGCTTCCGATTCGTCGATCATGCGCCGCTGCAGCACCACGTCCTGCAAGCCGTACGCCATCCAGGCGTTGGCGGCCATGCCGTCGCGTCCCGCGCGCCCCGTTTCCTGGTAATAGCCCTCGATGCTTTTCGGCAGATCCAGGTGCGCCACGAAGCGCACGTCGGGCTTGTCGATGCCCATGCCGAAGGCGATGGTGGCAACCATGACGATGTTTTCTTCACGCAGGAAGCGCGCCTGGTTGGCGCTGCGCTTGGCGTACTCCATGCCGGCGTGATACGGCAGGGCGCGGATGCCGCTCTGGTTCAAAAATTCCGCCGTCTCTTCGACTTTCTTACGCGACAGGCAATACACGATGCCGCAGTCGCCCGCGTGTTCCGTGTTGATGAAGTCGAGCAGCTGCTTGCGGCCATTCGCCTTTTCCACGATCTGATAGCGGATGTTCGGGCGGTCGAAGGAAGAGACGAACTGGCGCGCATCATCGAGCTGCAAACGCAGGGCGATTTCGGCGCGCGTCTGCGGGTCGGCGGTGGCCGTCAGCGCGATGCGCGGCACGTCCGGGAACTGCTCGTGCAGCACCGACAGCTTGATGTATTCGGGACGGAAGTCGTGGCCCCACTGGGCCACGCAGTGCGCCTCGTCGATGGCGAACAGGGCGATCTTCGACGCCTGGAACAGGTCAAGGCAGCGCTGGGTCATCAGGCGCTCGGGCGCCACATAGACGACGTCGATCTCGCCCGTGCGCACCAGGCGCTCGATGCGGCTGGCTTCTTCGTAGGTCTGCGTGGAGTTCAGGAAGGCGGCGCGCACGCCGACTTCGGCCAGCGCATCCACCTGGTCCTGCATCAGGGCGATCAGCGGCGAGATGACGACGCCGACGCCGTCGCGCAGCAGGGCTGGAATCTGGTAGCACAGCGACTTGCCGCCGCCGGTGGGCATCAGCACCAGCGCGTCGCCGCCATGGCTGACGTGGTCGACGATGTCGGCTTGCTGGCCACGGAAGGCCGGGTAGCCGAAAACGGTTTGCAGCAGGTCGAGCGCGCGCTGGTTAAGATCTTGATTCATAGTGCCTTATTCTGCCCAAACAACCCAGCCGTAGTGGGCGCTGGCCAATACCAGCAAGCCAAACACAATGCGGTACCAGGCAAAAAACGTAAAGTCGTGCGTGCTGATATAGCGCAGCAGCCAGCGCACGCACAGGAAGGCGGAAATGAAGGCGGCCACGGTGCCCAGGCCGAACAGGGGCACGTCGGTGGCCGACAGGATGTCGCGCGCTTTGTACAGCGAATAGAAGGTGGCCGCCAGCAGGGTCGGGATGGCCAGGAAGAACGAGAATTCGGTGGCCGTCTTGCGCGACAAACCCAGCAGCATGCCGCCGATGATGGTCGAGCCGGAACGGCTGGTGCCGGGAATCAGCGCGAACGCCTGTGCGCAGCCCACCTTCAAGGCGTCGAACGGGGTCATGTCATCAACCGAGTTGACGCGCACGGTGACGGGATTGGTGCGCGCGCGGCGCTCCACCAGCAAGATCACTATGCCGCCGATGATGAAGGCCATGGCCACAGGCACGGGCTTGAATAGCGCATGCTTGATCATCTTGCCGATGGCCAGGCCGATCAGGGCCAGCGGCAGGAAAGCGATGGCGACATTGAGCACGAACTTGCGCGACTTCGCTTCGCTGCCGAAGGTGGTCAGCACGCTGCCGATGCGCTGGCGGTATTCCCAGCACACGGCCAGGATGGCGCCGGCCTGGATGGCGATCTCGAAGACATCCATGACTTCTTTCGAGACATCCTTGGTAAAGTCGAGCAGGCTGCCGGCCAGGATCAGGTGACCTGTGGATGAAATCGGCAAGAATTCGGTAAAACCTTCGACCAGCCCCATGATGATGGCTTTTAACGCAAGAATGAGATCCATAGATGTATAAATGGGTAATAGTGACAGGATGGGGGTGACCGCTGGCGCTCGCAATGCGCGCGGGGTCGAAGCTTACCACGAGAGCGGCTTGCGAATCGGATTTGGGCGCTGGCGGGCGGCGGTTTTTTGCCACCGTCCGCCAGGCAAGGGAAGGGTCAGGACGCCTGTTTTGCCGGCGCCGCCAGGCGTGCGCTGGCGGCCACCAGCAGCAGGGCGCAGCCCAGCATGGCGAAGGCGATGTTCAGGCTGGTGGCGTGGGCGACGAAGCCGATCACGGCAGGGCCGGCCAGGATGCCCGCGTAGCCGATGGTGGTGATGGCGGCCACGGCCAGGCTGGCCGGCATGGCGTTCTGGTTGCCCGCCGCCGTGAACAGGATGGGCACGATATTCGCCGCGCCCAGGCCGATCAGCACGAAACCCAGCATGGCCAGGCCCGCCTGCGGCGCCAGCACGGCCAGGAAGAAACCGCTGGCTGCGCACAGGCCGCCGAAAGTAAGCACCCGCTTGCCGCCAAAGCGGCTGACCACCTTGTCGCCCGTGAAGCGGCCCACCGTCATGGCGATGGCGAAGGCGGCGTAGCCGAGGCCGCCCTTGGTTTCGTCGAGGCCGCGCGTGGTGGTGAGGAACAGCGCGCTCCAGTCGAGGATGGCGCCTTCGGCCAGGAAGACGATAAAGCACAACAAGCCGATGAGGATCACGGCGCCGTGCGGCATGACGAACAGCGGGGTCTTTTCGCCCGATGCCGAGGCGGTCGGCAGCAGATGGCCTTGCGCCGCGCCCAGCACGCCGCACAGCAGCAGCATCACCACCACGCAGGACCAGGCGGGGGACAGACCCAGCCACAGCAGCAGGGCCATGCAGGCCGCGCCGGCGAAGCCGCCCACGCTGAACAGCGCATGGAAGCCCGACATCATGGCGCCGCCATTCGCCTTTTCAATGATCACGGCCTGGATATTGATGGCCACGTCAAACGTGCCCATGGCCGCGCCGAACACCAGCAGCACCAGTCCCAGCTGCAGCGGGGTGGCCGCCAGCGCCAGGCCGGGCAGGATGGCGGTCAAGAGCAGGCCGGCGCTGATGATGACCTTGCGGCAGCCGAAGCGGGCCGCGAGCATGCCCGTAAACGGCATGGCGCACAGCGAACCGGCGCCCAGGCACAGCAGTAAAATGCCCAGGGTGGCTTCATCGAGGCCCAGGCGCGACTTGGCGTAAGGAACGAGTGGCGCCCAGGCGGCCATGCCGAGGCCGGCGGCAAAGAAGACCAGGCGCGTGGCGCGTTGTTGCAAGGTGCCGGTGAGATGCATGGGGGAGCTTTTCAAAGAGTCGGGGTGGATAAAATCAGGCACGGGCGCGCAGCACCTGCACACCCAGCCGTTCAAAGGCGGCGGCGTGGACTGTATCGGCGTCCGCTTCCAGCACCAGGTGCTGCAGCAAGCCTGTGGCCAGCACGCCGAAGGGGGCGGCCGTGCCCAGCTTGTCGCTGGTAATGGCCACGACGACGGCCTTGCTGGCGCCGGCGATGCTGCGCTTGAACTCGGCCTCGTCGTAATTGAAGGCTGTCACGCCCGCGTCCGCATCGGCGCCGCAGGCGCCCAAGAAGCACAGGTCGGGATGCATGCGCTCGACCGTGCGCAGCGCCTGCGGCCCCAGGCTGGCGCCGGCACGCCGGTCGACCCTGCCGCCAGCCATGATCAGCTCGATTTCCGGGCGTTCCATCAAGGCCATGGCGATCGATGGCGCGTTGGTGATGACAGTGAGCGCCAACTCTGGCAAGGCGCTGGCGATAGCCAGGTTGGTCGAACCGGCGTCGAGGAACAGCACCTGCCCGGCGCGCACGAGGGAGACGGCGGCCTGCGCCAGGCGGGCCTTGCGTTCGGGCGCTTCCTGCTTGCGCTGCGCCAGGGTGCCGCCGTCGGGCGCCAGCGGCAGGGCGCCGCCATACACGCGCTGGCACAGGCCGGCCGCGGCCATTTCGCGCAGGTCGCGGCGTATCGTATCTTCAGAGACATCGAGCTGGCGCGCCAGGTTCAGGGCCAGGACCCTGCCGTCGGCATGCAGTTGTTGCTGGATCAGGGCCTGGCGTTGTTTGAGGAGCAGGGTTGCGGACATGTTGAACTTATAAACGTGCAGGAATGTGCATGAATATACGCAAACGTGCAGAGGCGGTCAATGCTTTTCGTCGGCATGCGTACAGCGTCTTGTGCAACACCGAGAAAGTTCTTAAAAGTAATCGTTATCAGTACACTAGGCTGCTTATACGCAGCGGAGTGGGGCGATGAAGGGAGCGAAGACGCTGGGTGGCCGGATCCTGAAAGTCAATCATGCAGGTGAACATGGCGCCATCAGTATTTATGCTGGGCAAATCATCGCCGCCCGTTGGCTGCACCGGGCGCTGCTGCCGGAATTGATCGTATTCAAGGGACATGAAGAGCGCCACCGGGACATTTTTCGCGCTGAGCTGAAGTGGCGCGGCTTGCCCCGCTGCCGCAGCTACTGGCTGTGCGTCGGCGGCGGCATGGCGCTGGGGCTGGTAACGGGAATACTGGGACGCCATGCGATCGCCATCACCACGGCAGCGGTCGAGCGCGTCGTACTGCGGCATTTGCAGGAACAGCTGCGTGTGCTTGCCGGCAGCGACCCGGAAGCCACCGCCGCCATCCGCAGCGTCATTGATGATGAGCAGCACCACCATGACCAGGCGACCGCGCAGGTGGACGAGACTTCGCTGCTGGCGCGCTGGTGGCGGCATCGACCGAGTCCGTGATCTGGCTCGGCATGCGGGCCTGAGCCTGCGGTCAGCCGGGCGCCGTAGCCCGTTCCAGTTCGGCCAGCCAGTGCAGCGCATGTTCGCGGCTGGCGCCGCACATGTCCGCCGACGGCTGCAAGCCGCCGCAAAAGGCGGGGCGCTGCGGCTGGCCAAAGATCAGGCAGCGGTTGTCGTCGGCCAGCTGGATGCAGCGCACGCCTGCAGGTTTTCCATCAGGCATGCCGGGAATCGGGCTGGTGATGGAAGGCGCGGTGCAGCAGGCGCCACAGGACGGACGGCATGCCAGGGTGGCGGATGGGGACATGGAAATCAGATAAGCGGGTGAGGAGCCGACAGTATAGCAAGCCGGCTCCCATGCGTCGCCAGGACGCGCTTAGCGCACCACGCTGACGCGCGAACCCGACAGGGTGCGGCGGGCGGGGTCGCCATGCACGGTGATGCGGCCCGAACCGCTGGAGCGGGCGTTGACTTCGTTCTGCACGGTCACGTCGATGTCGCCGGAACCGTTGCTCGACAGATAGGCGACCGCGCTGTTCAGGGCCGCCAGGTTGATGTCGCCCGAGCCATTCACGTTGGCGTCCAGGCGTTGCACCTTGCCGCTGGCGCTGATGTTGCCGGAACCGTTGATGGCCACGTTGACGCGTTCGCCGCCCACATTGCCCAGTTGCACGCGGCCCGAGCCGTTTTGCACGGCGTCCGTATTGCCGCTGGCGAGGGCCGCCGCGTTGATGCTGCCCGAACCATGGTTGGCCACGTCGAAGCGCGCCACCTTGCCGGACAGTTCGCTCTTCATCGAACCGCGCTGCACCAGGCTGAAGTCGCCGCCATCGAGGCCGCTGACCACCAGGCGGCCGGCGCCGGAGACGGTGATCTTGTTTAGTTGCGGCGTCGTATAAATAATGTGGATGCCATTGCTGCTGCGAATGCTCGTATCGCTCCACAGGCGCAAAGTATTGCCGTTGACTTCGCTATGGATCAGCGGCTGCAGATTGCTGTCCGCTTCGACCACCAGCGATGGCGCGGGACCGACGCGCACGTCGATCTTGATATCGAGGCGTTTCATGTTGTCGATGTCGAGCGCGCTCAGGCTGCCGACTTGGCGCACGTCGCGGCTCACCTGCTGGTTGCCCTGCACGACATTGCTGCCCGACTCACCGGAGTAGCGCACCTCGCCATCGTTGGGGTTGATGACGATGGCGCAGCCGCCAAGGGCAACGGCACAGCACAGGGCCAGCAAGGTACGCATGGTGTTTCCTTTAAGATGGTTTGAACAGGGAAAGAAAAAGCCGGCTGCCGCGTCGCGGCTGCCGTGCTGTCGATAGCAAGATAGCAAAACGCATGGCTTTGCTGGTTGGAAATGCGACGAACTGCGCAAAAGAGGGAATGAACTGCGCCCATGGCTGCCTGTCCCATGCGGCCGGGCGTGCCGGCCTTGCAGGCAGAAGCACTTGTTGCCCCGGCGCCGCGCTACAATGGCGCTGTGGCGGCGGCCAGTCGTTGGACGACACATCCCTTTGCACCAGCGAATCATGCAAATCAACTACTTAGAACTCTAAACGACACATCGCTTTGCACGGGACGACACAACAGCTTGCACTATGCACGGCAAGCGACATATCCCCTTGCACTGACGTAATCTGGGGCCTGATTGGCCTGCATCCGACGCGATCTCGAGCCGAGCCGCACCGGTGACTGGCGCATCGATTTCTGGCGCAAATGGTGGCGACAGTTCGCCGCTTCGGCGCCAACAAATGGGGCTCATCAGGTATCATCACCACGGGCGCGCGTGCCACTATCTCCGGAGTATAAGAAATGAGGGTCTACCTCGACGATGAGCGAAATACGCCTGAAGGGTGGACGCGAGTGTACTGGCCTGATGAGGCAGTATCACTATTGACCTCCGGTGCGGTTGTCGAGATCAGCCTCGACCATGATCTTGGTGATGACGAACGAGGCACCGGGTATGACGTTATCTTGTGGATTGAGGAAGCGGTCGCGTTGCGCGGCTTTAATCCTCCAATTATCTTCGTTCATTCGGCCAACAGCTCAGCACGTCAGAAGATGGAAGCTGGAATCGCTGCGATCCAGCGGATAGTTACAGAGCGAAAAGTCAGTTGACGGTCAGAAACCGTCCTTAAAGTGGTCGCAGTAGGACGAAAGGAAGCGAGGATGGCAAGCGATCAAAAGATACGTTCACTGTTTTGCGGCATACCCGCTGGCATACAGTTTCAAGAGGTTGGCGAAATGACTGTGCTACCGCTTTCTGCTGTTCCCTACGAGTTTGAGCGCACTATCGAAAATTGGATACTTGCCTTGCCTGCGGAGTTGCACGCCGATGCGCTTTATGTCGTGGATGGCGTGCCAGAGGCGCTAACACATGCTGGCTGGTGCGCTTTCGTATCATGGATGTTGCAAAGTCTCGATGAGGCGCAATCCGCAAGGAACTTCAGACATACAGTAACTGAATGTAGTCTCAAATCGTTCCGTTAAGTTTTTATGACGGAGTCTTTAGGGCTTCATTAAAGATAAGTCGCGCTCAGCCTTACTCTACACATTGAAGATGAAGCTGCGCTCCTCAGACATTAGGCGTACTGACTTTTTCTGCCGTCTTGCCAAGCAAGCCACCCATGCCGGTGCGCACGCGCATCGTGTAAAGCATGGTGCCATGGCCCGTAGCGTTCATGATATCGGATTACGGCATGATGAAATTCAGATGAGTCGATATGCCCACGTAAATCGTAACGGCCGGTCAGATTCGACGGATATATTCCATCCATCGCGGCAACGAGTAGCTTCCAGTCCGTGATGCTGTCGCACGCGATAGTAACGCTACGAGGCAGCGTTAAAAACCATGATGCCACCTGTGTGCTTAGCTGGGACCGGTCCATAGCCTGGCCCGTCTTGCCAAGCAAAGGCAGCACGGTGGAGTGGACAAACGGATTACACCATTCCACCCGAAAATCTGAGCGTTCCAGATACAACTCATTTTGGCCGTCCTCACCCACCATGCCAATGCTGATGAGGTCACAGTTCACTGGATCTGTGTATTCAGTGTCAAGAAAAATTAGCATTCAGGCCCCTCATTCAACGTACAGAGTACCGCACTTTTCGTTGCTGACCTTCATCATAGTGCAGTATTCGTCTCAATCCAGGCAGGCTAGCAATGTTTTGCAAAGTTAACAGCGAGTCGATCCTTATTTTAGAGGTGATTATCGTTGGCTTTCGGGAAGTTTCGATAATGTTCGTTTGTTGGCTGTATTGCCGCTCTCAGTTTGACCCTCCCGCCACACCTTCGCGAACGTCGCGATCCTGTTGTAAGACCCTTTGAGCCCCAACCCTTGTAGATCCTCGTGGATATCTTTCAGTGTGCGCCGCTGCTTGCGCGATCGCGCAGATTCGGTCTTGGGCATCGCCGAAAGTTGGAAAGCGTATTAGGCGATGGCGCGGTTGGAGCGCAGTTCGGTGTAGGCCGGCTCTATGGTTTTCGAGTGCAGGTAGTGCCGGACGTTGTTTCGTGAGATACCTAAACGTCTGGCGATCTCTCTCAATAGGACCTGGTCTCGAATGTACCAGCGTCGAATAGTGCCTAGTAATGTCACGTCGATCACTTCAATTCTCGGCTCAATGTCGTGAGCAGGATTGTGTCTGAAACGTAGGTCAGTTCCGCTTGCAAATTATTGGATGAAGTGGGTCAGATTCTGCTGCAAATTAACAAGATATGGTTTTCGGTTTACGAAATTACGCCTACAAATCTTATTTTTACCGATGACTACGCCTCGGGAGGGGAGGTCCCCTGTGATGAATGCTCCTCAATATTTTTCGATGCAGTGTCGTCTGCCTTCTCGAGGATACTGTTGTCGATTAAGGAGAATAACAGTGCAATAATTTCGAGAACTAAGACGAGCGCATACCAGAAGCCTAGCCAAGAAACAACTTGCATCCAGAGGGTATTTGGATATGCTTGAGAAAGTACGCCAACTGCAAGGACTACAACCAAGACAGAAAGCGGAAAAGCAATGTCGGAATTAAGAATGAGTACTGACCCATGCTTCCTTTTTCCATCTTTCCTTGCTTGTTCCAGTTTGCGATGCATTTGCCTAATAAAAGAGGTGTCGAGTGCAAAAAGTAGCGCGTAAATCCCGATACCTAGCCCGAGTGTACTTGGAAAGATGCTGATGACCGTGGTGCCAGGAGATGCTCCACCCCCCGTCAGTTTTTGCATAATCGGTGCGCCTGTTAGAAAATGCTGCCATAGGGACATCGACAAGTCTGGGAGTGTGAGTATTACAAGAAATACGGAAGCGACAAGATTCCAAAAAAAGGCCTTGAACCAGAGTCTGATAGGTGCCAGCTCAGTCGCAGCTCTGGGATCACCCCCGTACACGTAACAGTTGGCAAGCCATACCAAAGTTCCCAATACTGGAACCCGCCTCAGCCATATCAGTGGTCTCATCGTAATCCTGTCTTCTAATTATTTAGCGCTGTCAGGGTCTGCATCGTCTTCCTCGGCTATCTCATCGATCGAGATATCGATGTCTTCAAGGCGGCGCGCGACGCGCGCAAAAAAATCCGTTTCCGCAAAGTCTTTACCGCTGTGGTGAACTATGAATGTCTGCGGCTGTTCGCGGGAATCATAGATCTGCTGACGTTCGCGCCGCTCACCTGGTTCGCCATCCTGCACGAAATAGGACACGGTCGACCAACCGTGTCCAGGTACCGACCGAAGTATGCGCTTTACAAACTCAGGGAGGCGCAGCATTCTTCCGCTCCCAGCCGACACATCCAGTGCCAGCTTCTGCATTTTTGTTTCCCTCATTTCACCTAAAATATCGAGCGCATCGTCGCCGTTCGGTCCGTTTAGATGTATCGCTACAGTCTTGTATGAAACAGCAGTTCGGAAAACATTTTCCAGACCATTAGGTTTCGATATTAAATTTACTGTTAGGTCGTGCTTTGGAAAGTGCACGCTGGCGATAGGAGAAAGTAACTGGAGCAATGCAGAAATGAAATTCTCGGAACGAATTTCTAACGCGCTATCGATAGCAAGAAAATGACGCTTCGCATCAAATACGAAAGGAACATCTCTTCTTGTTACGACACCGCCTTTACCACGCTTAGCGGTGAAGAGCGATTTACCCGTCGCTAGATCGGTGACATTTTCTGTGTTGCGGTATCGGACGAAATGGCCGGTAACATATCCTGCCGGGAAATTGAAATCGAACGGGCCTATATAGATGTTGCTACTAATCTGATAGTGGAAGTCGAGATGTGTTTTCGAGGTAAGATGTTTTTTATTTAGATCTCTGAGTTCTGCGAATAGCTTCTTGTATCCCGCCACACCGACTTCCTTTGCGTCATCCGTTGGCAGAAGTTGGATATTGTATATTTTGAATTTTGCCATGGATCGGAAGAGCCTAAAAAATATTCATCGGAGTGTCTCTGCATGGAGCATACAGTAGAGTTACCTTTCTGGAAACTAATACGCCGTGATTTCGAATTTATTGGTAAACGCAGTAAACTTTCCATGTCGGAATTCAGTAGCGTAGGGCGTATCGAGCAGTCGACAGACAGACATGTTGTGTTGCACATGCTCGCATGTGTTAGCAAGTAACCGTAAATCAGTTCGGGATTTATGATACTCAGCGAGGGATATGATGAGCAGCGCATTCAGAAATGCCGAAGCGCGTTACTTACGGAGCCTTGAGCCCTGTAGACTTGCGTCTCGTGCGGAAGAGTTCCCGAATGTCATCTCTCACACCGGAATCATGTTCGCAGGCATATTTTTCTGCGCGTGCTAGGTCACCGTTCATTCTATTGTTGGGTAAGGGGGAGGGCTCCACCATGGTATCCGAGCCATGAACTCTGCCGGTGCAATCCCCAGCGCTATCAGCCAATCCCTTGTCTCGACAACATCGACCCTACGGTCCAGATTTTCTACCTTTGCGACATACGATTGCGGTCTTCCAAGAGATGAGGAAAGTTTCTGCTGGGTAATTTTTCGTGTCGATCGCTCTAAGATGAGTTGTTCAATGAATTCGATGTAGCGTGGGTCGTGGATGGATTTCATTCTTCCATCTGACCACCTCTACGAAATTATCCCAAAATAGGATATTATGGATTTCAGGCGCGGAGATTGTGGAGGTAGACGTGGCTTTCCATCGCATTGGGAATTCAATTAATCGGACGACGAGCTGTGTGCGAAGAACGACGAGCTCGTCTTTGTACCCTTACCAATCGCAGTGACGACGTTCACAATTTACTACTTGCACAGCGCACTAACCGTCCTTCTGTTCTTTGGTGTACACACGACGACAGTGAAGCTCATCTACGTCTTCAGGGGACAACGGTTTTCTGCATCAGTTATGCATTACGAAAATTAATTGTTAACTTAGTCGTGCTGGTGGACGCCAGAACGATTTCACTTTGTGCGGAATAGGGGGAGGCAATGGCTGATGAATTAGTCGGGCAATACAACAAAATGAGTGAGGCGCCTATCCCCAAAGACTGGAACTTGCGATTGGCACGTGCCGAACAGCTCCGATCAGATGGGCGCGAATGCGCAGTTTGTGGCGGTACTGGAGGCTGGCCAGGGCTCCATCAATTTGTGCTATGTCGGCCTTGTCGAGGAAGTGGAGTTGCGATATGAGAGTAAGCGTCAAACGAGTGTGGTATTGAGTCTGGCATCGAATTGCTGGATGATAACGTCACACCGCAGGATGGACTATGCAAGCTCGTTTTCGCTCAGTTCGCGCCAGGTTCATGTTCCTTCTTGCGGTGTGGAGTGAGTTGATCAGGACCAAATCCTAGCTGTCAAATCTGCCCCATGAGAAATACGATTGTGAGATTTTTAGCGAACTCTCGCGAAGCGCGACCTCTATTCTTTCAACGGGAATTGGTTGAGCTCGGCCACCGTCCGTAGGCCAGTTGAGGAACTTTCCTTCAATTGCTTGAGATAACTGAAATGCTGATAGTTGAAGTACTAGTTGAGCATCCTTCTTGCTCAAAGATCTGAACTGCGGATGGCCTGTCCCTGGACTTTCGTCTGCTGTAGCCTTGGCAAGTACACGTTCGGCAAAATTTGCTAGCGTCTTGCCACCTCGAAGAAACGGAAGCATTTGTATTCGGGGATGGACTCGATCCTTTCTTGCCCATATTGCTCGAACCATGGCTATCACAGCGGTCTCTTCGCACTCGCGAAAGGTCATTGCGAGATTGAATCGGGCATGGTCCTCACTGGGCTCGTTGCGACTTTTGTCGAATAATGTAAGGGCCGTCCAAAAGCTCCAAATGTCAGTTAATTGACGCCGTTCCCCGAGGTTAATTAAGCCTTCAACGATTTTTTGAGAATTAGTGTCGACCAGTGTCGCAGTGAGCGTCGAAAGTTTGGTTTGGCATCCATCGCAGCGATTCATATGCGGTCGGCCCAGTCTCAACCTTCTGCCGCATTTGGTGCAATTTGTTAGCAGCAGACACCCGTGATGTGTGCACGCCGAAAGGGGGCGTAGTTGCCACTGTTGACGCCAGTGTTCTGATTCATCTAGGTGTGATGTTTCAATAGGTTGTTGTGGTTCATTCGGATTGGATTTGAGACACTGGAAATCGCCAAACCCCCAGTTCTCAAGGAAACCAACCGAATGAACATCCATAAGAATGCCCGATTAACGCTGATTCGTCGAGTCGAGATGGTCGAAGACGTCCTGCTTAACCGCCTGCCGAGCTGCCAGGCCGCTACCCGCTACGCCGTGAGCGAAGCAACTGTGCGCAAATGGCTGGGGCGCTTCCTTGCCGAGGGGCGAGAGGGCTTGATGGATCGATCGTCGCGTCCGCTGCATAGTCCCTTGGCACTCGACGCGGGCAAGGCACTGACGGTTGTCGAGCTACGCAAGAAGCGCATGACACAGGCAAGGATTGCCCAGTACCTGCAGATATCGAAGGCCACGGTAAGCCGTGTGCTGGCGCGTGCCGGCTTGTCCAAACTGAGCGATCTCGATCCCGTCGAGCCGGTGCAGCGCTACGAGCATGCAGAACCAGGTGACCTGATTCATATCGATACCAAGAAGCTCGGGCGCATTGAAACCACCGGTCATCGTGCGACGGGAAACCGGCGAGACCGTACGCGCGGCGCCGGCTGGGAAGTCTTGTTTATCGCCATTGACGACCATGCCCGCATCGCCTTCACGGAGCTCTATCCTGACGAAACCCAGGAGAATGCCAACCGATTCCTCGCCAATACCCATGCCTATTTCTGCTCACTCGGGGTGCGCCCCAAAGCGTTGTTGACCGATAACGGCTCAGCCTTTCGCTCCAAGTCATTCAAGGCCACTTGTAGCCAGATAGCATTGAAGCACCGCTTTACACGGCCCTATCGACCACAGACCAATGGCAAGGCCGAACGCTTCATCCAGTCAGCCTTGCGCGAATGGGCTTACGGCTTTGTTTATAACAACTCACTGGAGCGGGCCAACATGCTCAAAGAATGGAACCATCACTACAACTGGCACCGGCCGCATCAGGGCATTGCTGGCAAGGCCCCAATGTCACGGCTCAGATCCGGCCAGAATAACCTCTTGCAACTTCACATCTAGGCACGCGGGACAAAAAGTATTTAGCAGTTCGCGGCGGAAACATAAGTCTGGGAGGCTGACTCGATGGTAATAGCGTCCCTCACGACGCGATGGCCCTGCTCGTAACGGTACCAAGTCGGCACAGCTATCGCCTAGTCCGAGGTGCGAAACTATGTGATGAAACCTTCTTCGGTCGAGCACGCATGCTTTCAATGTATGTTCGTTCAGTGCAACTCCCGAACCTTTTAGAAGATGGAAGACGGTAGCGCAAGCGTTCAATTCTGACGCGCGATGAAGAAAACCGGCTGCGCTTTCGCCTTCAATCGGAATAGGGCGCATGAGCAAGGACATTATTGGGCCCTCCGTAGTACCGCCGCTAACGCGCCCTGCGACATCCTAAAAGGATTCTCCTTCACCAACGACGCCCCAGCAATCAAACCACGTTCCCATGCAACTGCAAAATCGTCGACATCAATACTTTCATTGCCGCTGCTAAGTGCGTTCAGTGCTGCCTCTTTGACGAGCGAAATTATGAATGCGGGGTTACCCCCAGTAGCTGCGTATACCTGCGTACACGAAAAAAGATCGCTCATATGTGGAACGGCAGTTAGGCGGAGACGAGATGCTGCCTCGCGCATGAATTCGGTCAAAAAAGGTACAAGGCTACCTGGTTGTGATTGGTCCCCTGGAAGTAGTGGATTCAGGTGGAGGTGCAAGGGAAAGCGGCGTGTTAGCTGACTGTCCGCAGACAAATGAGGCGCAAATTCAGGAAGACCCACTAAGCAAAGCGAAATCCTCGTCTGATTGACCAATCCAATGATCCACGCGCAAACCTCAGAATTGACCTTAGACCTTCCGCCTTGCTTAAAAAGGTTGTGCGTTTCGTCAAGAAAAACCAGCTTTGTTTCGGCGGTTGTCAGCAACGTACACAGCCTGGTTTTCATCTGGATATTGGTCCCGGAAAATGGGGAGGGCGCCCCAAGATCCTTCAGCATACTCGCGGCCACGCCTTTGACTGTCGCGGGGGACGGAATCTCGGAGTAGAACGCCGGGACAATGGTTCTCTCGACTGCACCGGTCTGCTTCTTTGATACTTTCATCTGAGATAGGACTGCACGGCAGACGGTTGACTTCCCCATTCCACCTTGAGCAAGCAAGAGGCATCCTACCGGCTCGCGGTAAACCTCGGATTTCATAACGCAGTCATTGATGCTGTCGATCGCATTGTTGAAAGCTAGATGAGCTACAACGACCTTATCGAGTTCGGCGACACGTTGAAGTAGTTGTGTGCGGTCCATGGTCACTCCAGCTCAATTGTCTGGATTTTCATGGGTTTATCCCATGTCCCATTGTTGAGCGGAGTTCCACGAGGGCCGCTTGACGACGACGGAGGAAGGGAATCTTGAGTGCGCCAGTTGGTCTCGGTGACGGGCGGGTTCTTGCATTGATCGTCGACGTTTTTTTTTCGACCTAGCCCAGCAGTGAGCGCGCGGATTTTTTTTCTTGCTACCTGGCTGTCATTCTGGACGAGTCGTACCAGCTGCCAGCGGGCTAGAAGATTCGCGTTAAGGCCGAGTTCCCGTTGGTCTGCCGCCGACATCGCCTTCTTAATCTTAATGCTTTCGGCGTGCGCATAGAGGGTTAGGCCTGTCGTGTAGTCAGGTTCAGTGGACTCGGCAAGGATGAGTGAGCCGCGTTCGGTGGGATGTTCTACAAACACCGTCTGCATATCTAGTTCATCCACGAGTATCTTCACTTTTTTAATCCCTTGCGCTCGCATGGTGGCTAGGGCGTGCGAAAAGTATGTCAGCCCCTCAAACTGCACGCGGCCATTCTGTATGGTCCTGTGATATGGGCGTCGAGCAATGGCGTTCGCTTCAGTCGTTGTGAGTGTCGCCGGTGCCGAAACCTTGGCCTGCTCATTCCAGGCAACGAGTGGTGCGCGGCCTGTGCGCGAATGTATGGTCTTGTGATAAACCGAGTTGATCCATTGATCAATGTAGGTCTTAATATTCTCCAGCGTAAAGCACGCGCGTTTGTTTGAGTCATAGTCACCTCTGGCATTTGGATGTGAGAAAGTGGTGCCAGGGAGTAGCTGGACTATTCCAAACGTCAGCGTCCGGAAAAACGATTCGATGTGAGCCTTCCCATTCGGATCGCGCTTTTGGGCCGGAGAAATGGTGATCGCTAGGGTCTCGCAAAGCAAAATAAAAGCTGAGTTAGCAAACTCCACCCCGTTATCCGGTATTACCATTACGCAGATGCCGCCGGGCAGACCGCGCTCCGATCTTGTAAGCATGTCTTTCAAGCCGCCCAATGCCGTCGTTGCACTCGGGGGTAGAAGACTAATGTAAGTACCGACGATTGCCCGGGAATTTACATCCAATATGCATGTAAGGTACGGGCGTCCGAGTACCTCACCGGTATCAGGATCGACAACAATCACATCGAGCATATGGGTGTCCATCTGGACGATTTGCAAGATTTTCGCCACTACGAGGGACCGCCCTGCTGCCCGCGCAACCTTGCCGGCCGCCAGTTGGCCTTGCTGAGCTTTTTCGACAACGTAAGGGTCCAGCTTCTTCAGGCGACGCTGGATTGTCCGTTGCGTTGGAATCCTCATGCTTCCAGTGGGGCCAATAATGCCCAAGTCCGTTCCGCGTCCAACGATGCGGCAAAAAACGATATCGGCTCGTCTCCCCTCTCGCTGCAAGTACTGGTGCTGTATTGCCTCGTAGATCAGTTGCTCAACTTCCACGCCAAATCGCAGAGTCGAGTTACCTTGCCCTTTTCGGGGAATTAATCCGCTAAACCCGGCTGTTCTGAATGCGCGTATCCAGTACGCGACTGTCCTGGTTGACGGGGGACTCGGGTCAACAATCTCCATTGATACATCGTTGATGACTTCCGCTAAAGGCCCCCGTGCGGTAGGTCGAGACAACGTGCGCAACGCCGCTTGTACATATCGGTGACGGCGCATGACCGCAGGGCCATCATGCGAAGTTAGTCCCGGTAAAGTGGTATCGGAAATGATGATCGTTCCCGAAATTTGAAGCTCCATAAAACGATCGAAGTTGATTTGATGGGATTGGCCACCGATGCCGGAATACCGAACGCTACCGTTGGCGACGAACGAAATTTCAAATTTGGCGCCGTGCATCTCAAAACGCAAACCCGGCATAGGGTGAATGACTCCTTTAGATTGATTATTTTTCATGGTGGCCTCCGGGTTTAGTAGTTACGTCCGAAATTAATCGCCCATGAAATTGCAAGTAGTTCGCGAGATCTGGCGGCAAAGCGTTGGCAATCAGTACAGCACGTAGCTTGCTGAGATCGGTAGTTTCTTGATGCTTTAACAGGGAGTACGCTAGATCGATCTGGCCTGGCGTGTAGTGACGACGGTGGCCTTGCGCGTACAAAGCAAGCAGTTCTTGTACCTCACCCACGCTCGGTAATTCTGTGGCGTCAATGACCGAAAACCCAATTTCCATTTCTGTCAGGTATGCTTTAATGCGCGTAAATCGAGCTAAGTCCTCCGGTTTGAGGTGATGCTTAGAAGGCTTCACCTCATGGACTAAATACTTGCCGTGCACAGTTTTAATCAAGAAGTCGGGAACGGCAAACTCGTCGCTGCCTAAGGTAATTTGAACGGCTTGCGTCCTGTACTGAACAACGGTTGAACTAGCTTCTAGAACTAGTGCATAAGCGAGCTCGAGCCTGCTCTCCATCGGCATGGAGCCGCCATTTTTCCGACTTGGTAAAAGAGATGTTCGGCGCCCGCGCCCACCTTGAAGTATTTGGCGCTGGCCATGGCGAACGTTGGCGACGTCCGGCGGTTTTGAAAAAGCAGCTTCGATCTGATTAAAAAGTTGATTGGAATCGAACGGCGTGTGTCCATCTGACAACAACTGATTTTTTTTGATAGTAATTCTCCCGAGCGCATAGTTCGTCTGGTGCACGCCAGTTGGCTTTTTTGGATAGGCACAACATTTCGTAGGCGCGACTTGACTCCTGGCTGCATTCGGAAGACACTAGAGGTGCTAACCCGTTGAAGTGTCTTCTGATGCTGCAACCGCTGACGCTCCCGCGAGGGAGCCGTTTGTGTTTCAGATGTATAGTTTTATGTTGCTTAGTGATTAGGCTCCTCTGTTGTTGGCTTTGCTCTGTTCATTAAGGCTAAGTTTTGCTCCATGAACCCCTCCTTCAGACCCAAAGCAACCGCTATCCTGTGGCTTTGGCCCCGGTTTGGCGATCCTTTTGCACGCAGTACCCGATACACTAACGTTGGATTAAAGCCATTGTGACGTGACCAAGCTGCGACAGAAATTCCGCGTTCGTGGAACTCTTTTAACACTTCAGCTGGAGTGCGGATCATTGAGCACGACCTTCTACATATGTAACCAAAGCTGACCATACCTGAACCATTTGCGCCACGCAAGTACTTGATTTTGTTAAATATTTGACGTCGAAAATTCTCACGGTTTTGTTAGAAAATTGATTTTCATGATCTCGAAATATTTTATTTTTGCAACTAAAAATATCTCCTTGGAAATATTTTGGCAACCCTAGCGGACATTCAGGATGCTAACGTTGCATAGCAATGATGGGCTTGATTGCATGGCTGTAGGGGGGCAATGCCAAGTTGTTCGATGCGCTTGTTGGCATAGTTGCCCCTTCCTTGTCAGTGGCAAAGGTATCGAGCAAATGCTCCTCCGAACCTGCCCTTGAGGTATGTCACCGCTTGCATTGCCGATACAATAAGATCGCGCGTCGGTTCGCAAAGCGATTTCTTAACACAATCAAAAATGCCCATGTTTAAGGTTTAAGACGAGCGTTGAGCGACGGTCCCCGATCCCGCCATGCCGCTCACCAAAAACTCGTCGAATGCGCCATTCGTATGCTCAAGGTCAAACAAAAAGTCTCCAACTCGTTCCGCACCTTGTTGGGCACGCAAAAACTTCTACGTTATTCGCCTATGCCTCGATAAGCTGCGCAAGCAGGGCCATGCATGCTCACCGTGCTGCACCACGCCATTGGTGGAAACCTGGTTTAGCCAGCCTAGAGCTGGACACTCACTTTATTGTTTTGGAGCAGCGGCGGTTACTGGTGGCTTTTTGTTTTGTCGGTTCCTAATCGCCTCTCCTAGTGCGGCCAACTCGGCAATTAATTTTCCGAGATCGGCAGCAGACGGAACCGGAGCATTTTTTCCCGAAGAGGAATCATGCCCATCGATGACATCGCAACATATCTTGTGAAGGCGCTCTATTTCTGAGCACTCTTTCGCATCAAATCCCACTACCTTGTGCAAATCGCCGACCTTAATCCAGTCTCGGTATCGAACCACAACGCCATTGAATACGATATCCTGTATCGAGCGCTCGATAGTCGCCCGAGCTTTGCTGTATTGAGTTCGCATCGCTGCTGACTGTTCGTCGTTAGGATATTGTGGCCAGGACTTTGCAAGTTTCGATTGCGCCTGTTCCAGTTCATCTATTCTTCCTTTGAAGGTTTGATGAAGCCACGGTAATCCCGTAGAAATCTTTCCGGAAAATTCCCCCTCCCATTCGAGGTGGTGAATAATGTGGTCGATATTTGTTTTCTGGATGAGATCTTGAAGATCGCCAAGGAACGAAGTGTCGTGCGTGAATATGATGACTTGACGCGCCTTTGCCTCGAGAACAAGGCGCTGTGCTACGTTCTGCCGACGGAAATGGTCGAGCGAGGAGACCGGATCATCAAATACGATTCCACCGCCATGTCCCCCAGTTCGAAGTTCGGCTAAGAAAGATCCGAGGGCAATGGATCGCTGTTCGCCCTCGCTGAGAATTTCCCTGATTTGTGCCTGAATTTCCAGATCCAATTCGAGTTTGTGTTTCATTTTCCCACGCTCGACGCTCTCGCTGAGTTTGGGCATTAATGCTGATACGCCGAGTGCCTCGAATTCTTCTTTCAACGCGGCCCGCAAGGGGGCAGTTACAGCATTACTCGCAAATTCTTTTGCCTTGTCTGAAATCGGTTTTGTTTTGAGATCGTTTTTGCATTTGTTCAAGAGCGACTTGATCCTCATTCTTTCAATGAGGTCAATAATTGCTTGTCTATGCGGCGTGAGTGCAGCCCGTGCCTTCAATTCCTCAAGTTCAGCTTTCAGCACCAGTTTTTGCTTGTCGTCCGTTGCCTGCTCATAAATTTTTTCTTGAGCTGTAAGGCTTTCTGCTAGGGTCTTCAGACGAATGCAAGGATCGACAGGGAATGCTGGCGGATTATCCCAAGAATGTTTTTCTTGCGCCGCCAGTAGCCAAGTTCTCCGCGACTGTACCAGCGCATCGAAGGCATTGATTTCGGCCACGACCGCTATGTCCAACTGATTGAGCTCCTCAATAAGCGCGTCATCAAGATCTAGGGCCAAAACGACGCTTCGTATCTTAGTAAGGGCCGCTGCACAGGCACTACGCTTGTCATTTGCCACTTTTGCTACGTTTTCTTGCACGTACGCTTCAAACCGCTGCATA
The DNA here is from genome assembly GCF_002878455.1 of Janthinobacterium sp. AD80. Taxonomy (GTDB): domain Bacteria; phylum Pseudomonadota; class Gammaproteobacteria; order Burkholderiales; family Burkholderiaceae_D; genus Janthinobacterium. The sequence continues at coordinate 33,319 of NZ_NRDQ01000002.1, read as the reverse complement.
CGAGCTGCTGCATCAGGTTCAATTTTCTGTTGGCACAACACGCATTGGCTGTCGTCATGAATATGCGGGAAGTCTTTTCCAGGGTAAGCAGCGTCTATTGAAAATTCTTTGGCAGCCTGGAATAAGGTTTTCCATATGATATCCCCAGTGCCTGGCAATAAAGCCTCGCCTGATCGCAGTGCAGTTGCGGCGGCAATTTCGGCTGCAAGTGCTGTCTGGGTTTCCATATCCATCGTACGCAGTTTTTGGATCGATTCGTCCTTGACCCAAGCTGTCGCCGATTCGATTTTCGTTTTGAGTCCTGTCATGCGGGCAGCCGCCAGTTTTAATTCCTTCGCCTTCGCGTTCGGATCGCTCTCATTCAGTGTTTTTTCGAGATCCACCATTTTTCTCGTATCGTCGGCGTTCATCTGCGCCAGCGCATCGACGTCGGAAACTGTTGTTTTTTCGCTGAGAGCGGAAAGGAGTGCTCCAACCTTAGTAGTGCCAACAAGGTGGTTAAATGACTCTTTCGTTGTCACGGTAGCCAAGATTTCCGCGTTGAGTTTTTCAAGGATTTTCGGAAGAACGATTTGGGCCAAGTTCTCCACTACGTCGAGGCCAAACGGCAGATAGGCGATTTCTTGCTGCTGATCAAGATACGCACGTGCGCAATGGGTATCGAAAACGGCGACCGTAGCAAGCTCAGCAGGAGAAGCTTTCCCCTTTTGCCAGATTACCGTAGACGATTTCCCCCCAAGCTGGATTTCGAAGGACGCCTGCGGTATCAAGGCAGCCGATGCCTTGCTCATCGCATTAGGACGCACGTCTTCGCTGGAGTCTCGGCTGCGGCAAGCACGCTTTAGGACGCGCGCATAACCTGACTTACCAGAACCGTTACCCCCATAGATTACGGTCAGTCCCTTTGGTGCGAATGAAAGAATTTGGCTTGCTGCCAGGCGATTGACGTTCTTTACATCTCGAAGCGCCGTTAGAACCACCGCATCATCTTTGGTCGCTGTCACTGGAAGGTGTTGTTGATCCAACGGCTCCGGCTTCCGGTTGTTCGGATCTGGAAGCCCGACGCTCTCCTTCATCATCGCGTAGAGATCATCTAGGGCTGTAGTTGTTAGCGTCTGCTGGAATAGTCGTCTGGCAGCATCCTGTTGCCAAGGTTTGAGGTCAGCTTTTGACCAAGTCAGAATTTCGTCCAGTAGCGCCATGGCTTTCTTTCTTATAGGATATTTTAATATTGCATTAAATATACCTTATCCCAGCGGTAACCTCTCTATTTCGTTATCTCCTTATCCCTACCAAACTCTTTTGCTCCGGCACCTCGTGTTTTTTCGGCGCTATTTCGATATGCGCCAGCAGTTCGCGGAAGTCGATCCTGCGCTTTGCGATTTCGCTTGCCCTCTGAGGGGCTTTGTTGCACAAATAAACTGAGAGCGTAATTCCCCTTACCCCAGACGGATTTAGGCCATAGCCACCGTCGTCGGCGTGCCGAGCTGGGTAAAGCGATTCAGGATGGAGGCGCGCACCTGGAGATCTGCGACCTGTCGGTCGAAGTCACGGGCCATCACTCGCTCACCGAGCAACTTAAAGCATCGCATTTTGGTTTCCACCAGACTGCGTCTATGGTATCCGGTCCACTTCTTCCATATCCGACGACCAAGGCGCCGCATCGCCTGCAGTATGGCGTTGCGCTCCTCAGAATCCGGTCGACGGTCTTTCCAGGGCTTGCCGTTTTTGCGTGTTGGAATGATGGCCTGTGCACCACGTAGAGCAATGGCCTCATGGCAAGCCTTGGTGTCGTAAGCGCCATCGCCACTGACGCTCTCGATGGCTTCGTCGGCGCCAATCTGGTCGAGAAGACATGGCAGCATCGGCGCATCGCCGGTGGCGTTGTCCGTGACCTCAATGGCCCGGATTTCCAAGGTCGTAGCATCAATTCCAAGGTGCACCTTGCGTCACTGGCGGCGGTAGTCGGCACCATGCTTCTTCGTTTTCCACTCACCCTCGCCCAACATCTTGATGCCGGTACTATCGACTAGCAAATGCAATCCGGACGTCGTCGTGTTCGCTGTAATCATCACGGCGAGATGCTTTTGTCGGCGGCTCACGGTGCTGAAATCGGGAACCTCCCAATCCAAACCCGCTAACTTAAGTAAGCTTTGCGCCAGGCCTATTGCCTGCCGCAGCGCCAGATTGAACATACCCATGACGGTCAGGCAGAATTGAATCGCCGCTTCGCTGTACTTCCGGCTGCGCCCACGCTTACTACTAGCACTACCGTGCCAGCACATGTCCTAGTCCAGCCAGATGAGCAGCGACCCACGCGCTTTCAGCGCCGCGTTGTACTCCTTCCAATTGGTCGTTCGATACTTCGGTTTGGCCGGTGCGTTCATCCGGTCAGTTTACCCGAGAGTCGACTCAGCTCACCCTGACAGGGATTTGTGCAACAAAGCCGAATTGAGGACCAAGAGCATCTTTGGCTTTCTTCCTATTACCCTAATGTACCTGTTATTGATAGCCCATGTGGTATCTTCAGATCGTCAAACCTGGCCGAATTGATATTGCGATCTCCGATTGTGCATCGAAATAGCTCCAAGAAAAACCTGTAAGAAGTCAGGTTGCATGAGTCGTTTAAGATGCGGTTACTTGCACCAGCGATCTTCGTCGCAGAAGCACAGCGCATTTCTGACTTCATATAGTTGAAGACAAACGCAGCTGACGTAATGTTCAGCATCTTGTCGCACTGACCAACAAGTTCTTTGTGTCCAGCCACCGTCATTGATACGCCGTCATCAATCCTTTTTGATTGGATTAGTACGCCTTTAGAGTAAGTAAGCTGCGGGGTTTTAATTGACACGTGGAACAACATGTCTGCACCTGCCTTCTTCTCCTGCGCAGCAACTCCTTTACGGTGTCTGAGAATAGACGAAGACCAATTGATGTCTCCTATTTTTTCGTCAAATGCTGAGTCCAGCCGACCGATCAGCGCCCCAGTTATATCATCTTCATCTATCACGAGGCCATCCGCATACTTCTGCATTGCTGCGCCGACAGCACGATCAGCGGCGTGTGCCGCTGCACGAAACGCTTCTTCAAGATCACTTGGCATCTAGGCTCCAAACCGAAAGTTTTCAAAACATCTCAACGCCGCAGGCTTATACCTTGGGGCGATTTAACAAGTCTTGCTTTAAAGCAGCTGCATACTTCAGGTTTATCTCTAGTGCAGGCAACTCTTCTACAGCGCCGTTGGGGAAAATGATATGAACAATTTCTTCATAGCCTGTTGGGCGACCTACATCGTCAAAACCTTTGGCTCGGAATGTTCCAGTTATGACAGTTGTTATATCACTGGCGGAAATCGGGCCAAGATTTGTTTCTTCAAATTGATAATCTTTAGGCATAACTTTCCAAGAAAAATATTTAATTTTAAATAATATTATCTTCAACCATTTCATATGCTAATCTCCTTTTGGTCAGCATATGAAACTCTTGGCTGAAGTCAACGAGCTACTTTTACCAGCCAACAAATGATACCAAATTGACTTCAGGATACGTAGATCTTAGATAGCTCAGTAAAGGATAGTATGAATCCGCTAGTTCCTGCATAAGTTGATGAACTTGATGATGTGCAGTGCGGCGCTCATCTTGGTTAAGCTCACGATTGAGATAGCTAACGTTAGGATCAGCATTAATCAAAGTGCCTGGCATGTAGACATTCTTGTTGTTTATCAACGCATGCTGCTCGTAGTCCACAAGATAATTAATGGCATGCAAGAAAGCGAGATAATATCGCTCTAAGCTTTGATCGCTAAAGGGTCGGCATTGAACATTGTCTTTGGCGAAATTTGTAAACGTTTCAGTCAAATAAAGTAAACGATGATCGAACCTCTCTGGCAAACCATCAGTAAGAACAACCACTTGGGTAAATGGGAAGTAATGCATAAAAGATCGCAGTCCTCCCACGTCCATAACCCGCCCTTGGCTTTGATGATCAAACACACGGCGAACGTAAGCTTCATGCTCGTCTTTTATCTTATGCAATAGCCGCGCAGGAAAGGCACCTTCGTTGTCGTCAACCTCGGTATGGTGATTTGGGCAGAGCAGGATCAAGTTCTCGTAGCCGTTGACATCGCCGTCTACCTGTAAGCCACCTCTTGCACCACCCTTGTTTTTTGCAATGATATGCGCCATTTCTCCAATCTTTACCTCTCGCTGAACTATCTCTATCTTGCACATGCTGCATCGGCCAGCCGCCATGCCAAAGAGCTTGGATATTGTCTTGTCTGATATGCCTGCCATGTCGCTCCAATGCTTAAAGGGTTTTGTTACATACTAGCACCAAATGATATTTTCTCCGACTCTAAGAATCTAGAATTTAAACTGATAAACGCGCTATCTAGACGAGTCTTTATAGATCGAATCGGGGAGGGGGATGTAACTTTAGTATTTCTCGCTGCATTAGCACAGCGACCGCTGAAACCGAGATCGAGTTACGGTCAGTTAATGCTGAATTAGTGATGCTGGACAAATGTCTGAAGTCACAAAGGGAGAACACAATGCGTTCCTTGCAGAATTGAGGTTGCTTGGGGGGCCCTGAAGATTTAGCTGCTTTGATCAGAACCACGCTTTTAAATTTGGCGCCATCTGGAGACCTCTCAATCGCTACGTGCTTCGATGTCGTGGTGTCAGTTGCGCTATGATCTATCTTTTCGTGACTTAAACCGTTGCCTCTCTGCCTCTTAGAACAGTTTAACTCGCCGTGCAATAGGTTGTGTCGTTGCGTGCAAGAGGATATGTCGCTAGTGCAATCGGATGTGTCGTCCAACGCCAGTGGCCAGCGCTTGACCTGGCCTGTAGACAAGTCTACTATTAATGACTCAAAAGTAAGTTACCTGGATTGACACATGCAAGCCCCGATTGACACCAAGCCCCGCTGGGAGCGGCGCAAGGATGCCCGCCCACAGGAATTGCTCGCCGCCGCCCTCGATCTGTTCGTCGAACGTGGCTTTGCGTCGACGCGCCTGGAAGATGTGGCCAAGCGGGCCGGCGTGTCGAAGGGAACCTTGTACCTGTACTTTGAGAATAAACAGGAGCTGTTCAAGGCCGTGGTGCGCGACAATATCGTGCATTCCATTGGCGAGGCGGAAGACAGCATGGCCGCCTCGGACAGCAGCAGCGCCGAATTGTTGCGCAGCATGATGATGCAATGGTGGGAAGAGTTTGGCGCCACCAAGCTGGCCGGCTTGACCAAGCTGATGCTGGCTGAAGCGAACAATTTCCCTGAATTGGCGCAGTTTTACAACGAAGAGGTGGTCGCGCGCGGCAATGCGCTGATCACCACCTTGCTGGAACGGGGCATGCGCCGCGGCGAGTTCCGCCAGGTCGACCCCGTGCTGGTCAGCACCATCCTGAGCGCGCCCGTCACCATGCTCATGATGTGGACCCATTCCTTCCTGCCCTGCGAGGTCAAGAACATCGATCCCGCCGCCTACATGGATGCTTTTATCGACATGAGCTTGCGCAGCCTGCAGGCGGAGGCGCCCGGGAAAAGCTGACATACGGAGCCTGTCTCTACCGTTCAGTTGCCCCTTTTCCAAGGTTCGCCCCCTCAAATCTGCAGATCGTCGCAAATTTCCTCCATTCCCCGCCTTTATGGTTAACATGTGCTTTCAGCCAGTTCAACGATAAAATGGCGGATTATTACTTCACTTACCGAGTCCAAAGATGAATATCGAACAAGCCCGCTTCAATATGATCGAACAGCAAATCCGTCCATGGGACGTACTGGATCTCGACGTGCTGGAGCTGTTGAACGTGGTCAAGCGTGAAGATTTCGTGCCTGCCGCCTATAAAAACCTGGCCTTCGTCGATACCGAAATTCCACTGGGCGGCGGCGAATGCATGTTCACGCCGAAGCTGGAAGCGCGTATTTTGCAAGATGTTGCCGTCAAAAAGCATGAGAATGTGCTGGAGATCGGCACCGGCAGCGGCTACATGGCAGCCTTGCTGGCGCACAAGGCGCGCCACGTGACGAGCGTGGAAATCGTGCCGCAACTGAAAACCCTGGCTGAGCAGAACCTGGCCGCCAACGGCGTGACGAATGTCACCGTGGAACTGGGCGACGGCGCCCAAGGCTGGAGCAAGGGCGCGCCCTACGACGTGATCGTCGTGTCCGGCGCGCTGTCGGTCCTGCCGGAAGCCCTGTTGCAGCAAGTCAAAGTGGGCGGCCGCATCCTGGCCATCATCGGCGAAGCACCGATCATGTCGGCACACCTGATCACGCGCAGCTCGGACAAGGCCTACGACACGCGCAAGCTGTTTGAAACCAATGTCACGCCGCTGCAAGCCGTGGCACCGTCGCACTTCCAGTTCTGAGGCGGCGGAGATTCGATGGAGCATTTGAGCGCACCGCAACTGGCCGCCTGGCTGGCTGACACCTCCCGCCCGCGTCCGTTCCTGCTGGACGTGCGCGAGCAGTGGGAGTTTGAGCTGTGCCATCTCGATGGCGCCACCCTGATGCAGATGAATTCGATTCCTGCGCGCATCGATGACCTCGATGAAGACGCCGAGATCGTCTGCATCTGCCATCACGGCGCCCGCAGCATGCAAGTGGCCGCCTTCCTGGAACGCAACGGTTTTGGCAAGATCAGTAATTTGACGGGCGGCGTTCACGCCTGGGCGCTGCAAGTCGACAACGCCATGCCTAAATACTAAGTTATTTTGCAGTAGATGCACTCCCAGGCATGCCATCCGGCATGCCTGCGGAGGCCTGTACCCCGCTCTTGCCGGAGTGGCCGCCAGGCAGGCTGTAACCGATTTTTGATTCCATCAACTTTTGACGACTCCAACGGAGAAATGCAATGCGGAAACCCCTTATCGCCGTGCTGATGACCAGCGCTTTTTTCTCGCTTAACACGCAGGCGGCCGATCTCATCCAGGTGTACCAGCAGGCGCTGGCCAATGACGCGCAGTACGCCAGCGCGCGCGCGGCCCTGTCGGCCGGGATGGAGCGGGTTCCGCAAGGGCTGGCAGGCTTGCTGCCACAAATCTCCGCATCGGGCAGCAATACGCGTGGCAATCAGGAACAGATTGCCCAGAACAATGGCGGCAACAAGATCACCTCGCCATCCGTCAATGTGCGCACGAACAGCTACAACCTGACCCTGGCGCAGCCTTTGTTCCGCTGGGACCGCTGGGAAACCTATCAGCAAAGCAAGCTGGCGCAAGCGATTGCTGAAGCCCAATTTGCGCAAGTCCAGCAAGACCTGATCACGCGCGTGGCGCAGGCGTATTTTGACGTGCTGAGCGCGCAGGATAATCTCGGCGCGACGCAGGCGCAAAAGGTCGCCACGACGGAGCAGCTGGCATCGGCCAAGCGCAATTTTGAAGTCGGCACGCAGACCATTACCGATACGCATGAAGCGCAGGCGGCCTACGATCTGGTGGTGGCGCAGGAGTTTGCCGCCATCAATGACCTGGCCAACAAACGCAGCGCGCTGCAAACCATCATCGGCGAAGCGCCGGCCTCGCTGGCGCCGATGCGCACGGGCGTGGTCATCAGCGCGCCGGAACCGGCAGTTGTCGAGCCTTGGGTGTCCTCGGCGGAAGAGCAGAACTACGGCGTCGTCACGGCCCAGTTCAACGTGGAATCGGCCAAGCGCGACATCGGCCGCAACCGTGCCGGCCACTATCCGACCCTGGACCTGATCGCCAACACCGGCCACACCTACACGTCCGGCGGCGGCAATGGCGCCGGCAATAACAACAACGCCATCGGCGTGCAGTGGAGCATCCCGATCTTCAGCGGTTTCGCCGTCACCAGCAAGGTGCGCGAATCGATCGCGCTGGAAAACAAGGCCCGCAACGACCTGGAAACGGCGCGCCGCACGGCATCGCAAGGCGCGCGCCAGGCCTTCCTGGGCGTCAACAGCGGCCTGGCGCAAGTGAAGGCGCTGGAAGCGGCGGAAGTGTCGAGCAAGTCGGCGCTGGAATCGAACCAGCTCGGCTATCAAGTGGGCGTGCGTATCAACATCGACGTCTTGAATGCGCAGAAACAATTGTTTACTACGCAAAAAGATCTGTCGAAAGCCCGCTACGACACCATCATGAACGGCCTGCGCCTGAAGGCGGCGGCCGGTACTCTGAAGGAAACGGACCTGGTACCCGTCAACGCCTTGCTGGACAAGTAATCTTTTTGACGCCACAGCAGAACAAAACCAGCCCCGGCAACGGCGCTGGTTTTTTTTGTGAATCAGGACTCGCCAACGCCTGACAAAACCGCAGCGAGCGCAAGGAAGGCTCGGTGCCCCCGTAGGCTCGAGAAGCGCGGCCGTGCGCAGGCACAGTGAGCATCGCCGGCCGCAAATGCCGACGCGCCGCAGGTTTTGACAGGCGTACTCAAACGGCGCGGCTGTTGGCTACTTGCGTCACGATCACGCCGGCCACCACCAGGCCCGCGCCCGCCCAATGCAGCGGGCTGATGTGCTTGACGGCAAAGCCCAGCAAGCCAAATCGGTCGATGGCCAGCGCGGCCAGCATTTGCCCGCCGATGACGGCCGCCATGAAGGGGCCTGAACCCATGCGCGGCGCCAGCATCAGGGCGGCCGTAATATAAAACACGCCGGCCGCGCCACCCAGCCACGACCAGCCTGCTCCACGCATGGCAAGATTGATATCGGGCGCCGGCACGCGCCACACCAGCATCAGCAGCGCAGCGAGCACGGCGCTGACGGCCAGCGAAGCGAGGGTGGCCCATAACGGGTGGCCCAGGTTACGGCCCAGCGCGGCATTCGCGCCTGCCTGGAAGGGCACGACGGCGCCGGCCAGCATGGCCAGCGGGGCAAACAGGGTAATTGATCCATGCATGCTTGACTCCATGATTGTTGAGTTGATGGCGTCATCGTATTATGCTGTGATGATTAAATCCAATTCGTAATTTGTCATCTGACTATGCATGAAATGAATAATCTGCGGGCCGTCGACCTGAACCTGCTGGTGATCCTGGAGGCCTTGCTGAGCGAACGCCACCTGTCGCGCGCGGCCGAACGCCTGCACATGAGCCAGCCTGCCGTCAGCCATGCGCTGGCGCGCCTGCGCCATTTGCTCGGCGACCCACTGCTGCTGCGCGGCAAGGGCGGTTTCCAGCCGACGGCACGCGCCTTGGCGCTGGCGCGGCCCTTGGCCGAAGCCTTGCAAAGCGTGCGTTGCGTGCTCGGCGGTGCTGTGTTTGAAGCGGCCACGGCGCAGCGCGTGTTTCGCCTGGCGATGTCCGACTATGGCGCGGCGCTGGTGCTGCCCGCCTTGCTGCGCCGTTTGCGCGTGGAAGCGCCCGGCATCGACCTGGCGATCAGCTATGCCAGCCGCCCGGCCGTGATGGCTGGCGTGCAGGATGGCGAACTCGACTTGGCGCTGGGGGTGTTCCCGCAACTGCCCGAGCAGCTGCATCGGGAAACCCTGTTTGAGGAAACGTTCGTCTGCGCGCTGGATCCGGCCAGCCTGGCGCCCCGTGCATCCTTGCGTCTCGACACTTATCTGGCGCGCCCGCACGTGCTGGTGGCCTCGAATGAGGCCGGCATGGCGGCGGAAGTCGATGCGGCCCTGGCGCAGCTGGGCCAGGCGCGCCGCATCGCCGTGCGCTTGCCGCACTGGACGGTGGCATCGGAAATTTTGATGGGAACGGATTTGATCTTGACGGTGGCGCGCCGCGCCGTGCAGGGGAATCTGGCGCAAGGGCTGGCGCTATATTCTCCACCGTTTGCCATCGCGCCGTTCCGTTTTGAAACGATACGCCACCGCCGCACGGACGGTGACGCAGGCATCGCCTGGCTGCGCGCGGCCATTGCAAAGACCGTCGAGCCAGGCTGAGGAATTACAGGCCGCCGCCCTGGCCGTCGAACTTGCGCTCGATCAATTCGATCTTGTAGCCGTCCGGATCGGTGATGAAGGCGATGACCGTGTTGCCGCCTTTGACGGGACCCGGTTCGCGCGTCACGTTGCCGCCATTGGCCCGTGCCGCATCGCAAGCGGCGACGATATCATCGGCCGAGATGGCGATGTGGCCATATGCCGTGCCCAGCTCGTAGCTGGTGGTGCCATAGTTATACGTCAGTTCCAGTTCCGCATGGTCGGGATTCGAGCCATAGCCAACGAAGGCCAGGGTGTACTGGTATTCCGGGTTGTCGCTGGTGCGCAGCAGCTTCATGCCCAGGACATTCGTGTAAAAATCGATGGAGCGCTGCAGGTCGCCGACCCGTAACATGGTGTGCAAAATACGCATCGTAAATCCTTGATGGTGATAGGGGAATGGCAGGATTTTATGCGTTTTACGGCTTTCTTGCCGAGACCGCCCCGCCACCCCGCATGCAGGCAGCTGCGGACGGACTTGCGGCTTTATTCCAGGTGGGCGTCCAGGGTGATTTCCGTGGCCAGCAATTTGGACACGGGGCAACCGAGCTTGGCGCGCAGCGCCGCATCCTGGAATGCCTGGTCGGTGGCGCCGGGAATGGTCGCCACCAGCGTCAGGTGCACGGCCGTGATGGCGTAGCTGTCATCGATTTTTTCCAGGGTGACATCGGCCGTGGTTTTCAGGGCCGTGGCGCGCATGCCGGCCTCGCCCAGCTGGCCGGACAGGGCCATGGTAAAGCAGGCCGCGTGGGCCGCGCCGATCAGTTCTTCCGGATTGCTGCCGGGACCGTCTTCGAAGCGCGTGTTGAAGCCATAGGCCACGTTATCGAGCGCGCCGCTTTGGGTCGAAATGAAACCTTTGCCGTCTTTCAGGCCGCCACTCCAGACGGCCGATGCTGTTTTTTTCATGATGTACTCCTTGCGTGGTTCGAGCGTTCATCATGCACGTCCCACCTTCGCGCTTCCGTTCGTTGCGTCACACTGTGAGGGATGGGTGTTCAGCGGGCCGGCGCCACGCGCCAGACGACATTGCCCACATCGTCGGCCACCAGCAGCGCGCCCGCCTTGTCGATGGCCACGCCGACGGGGCGCCCTTGCGCCTTGCCATTTTTATCCAGGAAGCCATTGACCACATCCAGCGGCGGACCGCTCGGCTTGCCATTGGTGAATGGTACGAAGATGACTTGATAGCCGCTGAAAGGCTGGCGGTTCCAGGAACCATGCTGGCCGATGAAGACGCCGTCCCGATAACGTTCCGGCAGCAGTGTGCCGGTATTGAATGCCAGGCCCAGCGATGCCGTGTGGGCGCCCAGCGCATAGTCGGGAGCGATGGCGGTCGCAACCAGTTCCGGACGGGGCGGTTTGACGCGCGCATCGACGTGCTGGCCAAAATAACTGTAGGGCCAGCCATAGAAAGCCCCATCCTTGACCGAGGTCATGTAGTCCGGCACGAGGTCGTTGCCAAGTTCGTCGCGTTCATTGACGGCCGTCCACAGCGTGTTGCTTGTGGGCTCCCAGCCCATGCCGTTCGGATTGCGCAGCCCCGTCGCGTACACGCGCGCCTTGCCGGTCGCGCGTTCGTAGCGCCAGATGGCGGCGCGGCCATCTTCGGCCGACATGCCGTTCTCGCCCACGTTGCTGTTGGAACCGACGGAGACATACAAAAACTTGCCGTCCGGGCTGGCGATGACGTTCTTGGTCCAGTGGTGGTTGATGGGGCCGCCCGGCAAGTCCATCACCTTGGTGCCCTGGGCCGTGATCGATGTCTGTCCTGTTGCGTAGGGGAAGCGCAGCAGCGCATCGGCATTGGCGACGTACAGATCGTTGCCGACGAGGGCCATGCCGAACGGCGAATGCAAGCCTTGCAGGAAGACGCTGCGTGTCTGCGCCACGCCGTTGCCATCGATGCCGCGCAGCAGGGTGATGCGGTTGGCACTGGGCGTGACGGCGCCGGCCTTTTTCATCTGCATCTGCATGATGGCACCCTTGATACCCTTGCTGTCTTCCGGTTTCGGCGGGGCGTTGGTTTCCGCCACCAGCACGTCGCCATTCGGCAAGACATACAGCCAGCGTGGATGGTCGAGGTCGCGCGCATACGCGTGGATGGCCAGGCCGGCAGCGACGGCTGGACGCTGCGCCGCCGTCCAGCGCTGCACGGGGGCGACGTTGACAGTGGGCAGGAGTTGCTTTTCCGGCGCGGGCAGCCCGGGCTGCGGGCCGTAGCCGGCGGGCATGGCCGGCGCCTGGGGCTGAGCTTGGGCGATGGGTGCGCCGCAGACAGCGGCCAGCAGGAACGAACAGACGTAACGATGCATGGCGTACTCCTGAAAAGCAGCGGTGCGTGTCAGTTGGACTCAGCGCGCCTTCTTTGGTTCCAGATGGGCGTCGGGACGGGCCTGTTGCGGGGCGGCCGGCTTGACCTTTTCCACGCCGGGCTGGGCGCGCCTGTCCGTATCCACCAAGCCTTGCTCCAGGTCGCTTGCGGCCTGCTGCATGACCTTGCGCGGACGCACGTTTTGCGCATCGGGCGACTCGTCGCGCTCGTGCGGCAGGCGGTCCACGCCGTCATTGCTGACCTTTGCATCGGTATTGATCTTGCGTTCGCTGTGCTGGGTAACCATATGGCCTCCTGACGGAAAAAAATCACGTGCCGCCAGTCTCCTGCCGTCCGCGCACGCATGCAAGGGGATTTGATGGCGCACGGAGCGCTGGCGCACGCATGGACGATTCTTTTTCTGCGCTACACTGCGGCAACACTGATAAACGCCCCTTGCGGGCACACGGCAGCCGCACTATACTGTGCATATATACAGTATCATGCGATGCCGGCGTGCGATGTGACAGCCTGGGGCGACTTGCCACCGAATTCACTACCGAGATTCTTATGTCCGCCGAAAAACACGCCGCAGTGCCGGCAGCCACCTTGCCAGCCCCGGGACAACCGTTCAACCTGGGCGCCAAGACCATCGCCCTGGTCGTGCGCCAGAATACGGACGGCATTGCCGAACCCGTCAAAAGCATTGTGGATTTCCTGCAGGTGCTGGGCCATACCGTCGTGTTCGAGGCGGAGACGGCCGCGCATCTGGACTTTCCCGGCGTGCAAGCCATGTCGCCCGCCGAGATCGGCGCCGCGGCCGATTGCGCCATCGTCATGGGCGGCGACGGCACCATGCTGGGCATTGCCCGCCAGCTGGCGCCATTCGACGTGCCTTTGATCGGCATCAATCAAGGCCGCTTGGGCTTCATGACGGACATTCCGCTGGAGCGTATGCTGCCCGTGCTGGCGCAAATTCTCGGCGGCCGCTTCAAGGCCGAGCGCCGTACCTTGCTCGAAGGCAGCGTGCTGCGCGACGGCAAGTCGATCCACGTGGGCATGGCCGTCAACGACGTCGTCGTCTCGCGCGGCGGCGGCGCCGGCATGGCGGAACTGCGCGTCGAGGTCGACGGGCACTTCATGTACAACCAGCGTTCGGATGGCCTGATCATTTCCACGCCCACCGGCTCGACCGCCTACTCGCTGTCGGCTGGCGGCCCGCTGCTGCATCCGACCCTGGGCGGCATCGTGCTCGTGCCGATCGCCCCGCACGCACTGTCGAACCGGCCCATCGTCCTGCCCGACTCCAGCCAGATCGTGGTGGAAATCGTGCGCGGACGCGATATCAGCGTCAATTTCGACATGCAGACGTTTGCCAGCCTGATCCAGCAAGACCGCATCCTGATTCGCCGTTCGCCGCACACGATTACCTTCCTGCATCCGGAAGGGTGGAGCTACTACAACACCCTGCGTGAAAAACTGCACTGGAACGAGTACCCGTCGGGCGAGGGCAAGCTCAGCTAACTTTTTTCACCTTAACCCGCGGCGCGCCGCCTAACCACAGAAGCCATGCTCCATACACTGTCCATCCGCGATTTTGTCATTGTCGATACCATTGAACTGGAATTTTCCGCTGGCTTCAGCGTGCTGACGGGCGAGACGGGCGCCGGCAAGTCCATCCTCATCGATGCGCTGACCCTGGCCCTGGGCGGGCGCGGCGACGCCAGCGTGGTGCGCGAAGGCGCGGCCAAGGCCGACATCACGGCCGATTTTTCCGTCAGCGAAGTGGCGCAGGCCTGGCTGGTGGCCCATGAATTCGCCAATGACGATGGCGGCGCCCTGCTGCGCCGCGTGATCGACAATGCGGGCCGCTCGAAAGCATATATCAACGGCATTCCCGCCACGGCCGCGCAGCTGCGTGAACTGGGCGACATGCTGGTCGATATCCACGGCCAGCACGCGCACCAGTCCTTGCTGAAAAGCGAGGCGCAGCGCGCCTTGCTCGATGGCCAGGCTACGGCGCGCGAAGCGGGCGCCGAGCAGGATGCGCGGCAGGTGGCGGCGCTGCACAAGCGCTGGCGCGCCCTCGTGCGCCAGCGCGAGGAATTCGAGACGAATGCCGCCAACGTGCTGTACGAGCGCGAGCGCCTGGAATGGCAGGTGGGCGAGCTGGAAAAGCTGGCCGCCAAGCCCGGTGAATGGACGGAGATCACGAACGAGCACAGCCGCCTTTCGCACGCGGCCAGCCTGCTGGAAGGGGCGCAGGAAGCCCTGTCGCTCATTTCCGAATCGGAAGACCACCCCATCGTTTCTCAGCTGTCGGGCCTGAACCAGAAGCTGGGCAAGCTGGTCTCCGTCGATGCGGAATTGCAGCCGATTGTCGACCTGATCGAATCGTCGCGCATCCAGCTGCAGGAATCCGTGTATGCGCTGAATAATTACCTGGATCGCGTCGAGCTGGACCCGGAGCGTTTGCACCAGCTCGATGCGCGCATGGAAGCCATGCACAGCACGGCCCGCAAATTCCGCGTCACGCCGGAAGAGCTCCCTGAAGAACACGCCAGGCTGTCGGAAAAACTGCAGCACCTGGCCGACGCTTCCGACATCGAAGGCTTGCTGCGCCAGGAAGCGAAGGTCGAGGCGGAGTACCGCGCCGTGGCTGAACGGCTGTCGGCAACGCGGCGTGCCGCCGCGCTGGAACTGGGCCACGCCGTCACGCGCGCCATGCAGGAGCTGAGCATGACGGGCGGCAGTTTTGAAATCGCCCTCAATCCCTGCGAACCGGCCGCGCACGGCCTCGAGCAAGTCGAGTTTCTCGTCGCCGGCCACGCGGGCACGGCGCCCCGTTCGCTGGCGAAAGTCGCCTCCGGCGGCGAACTGGCGCGCATCGCGCTGGCCATTTCCGTCATCACCTCGCACGCCACCACCACGCCGACCCTGATCTTCGACGAGGTCGACAGCGGCATCGGCGGTGCCGTGGCCGAAGTGGTGGGGCGGCTGCTCAAGCGCCTGGGGCAGGGACGCCAGGTGCTGTGCGTGACCCACTTGCCGCAAGTGGCCAGCCAGGCCAATCAGCATTTCCAGGTGGCAAAAAGCACCTTGGACAACGGCAAGACGGCCTCGCGCATCGACATGCTCGACGCCAAGGCCCGCGTGGAAGAAGTGGCGCGCATGCTGGGCGGCCTGGAAATCACGGCCACCACGCGCAAGCATGCGCGCGAATTGCTGGCGATTTGAACGCGGCTTAAATCCGGGGTCAGACCCCCGGATGCGTTAGCGCTGAGCTTGACGTTAGCGGCATTGAGGGTCTGACCCCAGCACTTCGCTATTAACTCAATGCAACTATAATAACTGCCTGATCCATCCAACGCCTTCAAAGAGCCTTCATGCCATTTCAAACAGAACCTCCGTACACGCATGGCCGCATCGACCGCAGCGCCGTGGTGCTGGTCAACCTGGGCACGCCCGATGCGCCGACCTCGTCGGCCGTGCGGCGCTACCTGAAACAGTTTTTGTCCGATCCGCGCGTGGTGGAAATTCCCCGCCTAGTCTGGTGGTTTATTTTGAACCTGATCATCCTGCCATTCAGGTCGGGGCAGTCGGCCAAGAAATACGCGTCCATCTGGACGCGCGAGGGCTCGCCCCTGAAGGTGCACACGCAAAAGCAGGCCAAATTGCTGGCCGGCGCGCTGGCCGAACGGGGCCATGATGGCGTGACGGTGGCCATGGCCATGCGCTACGGTTCGCCGTCGCTGCCCGAGGTGCTGGCGCAATTGAAAAGCGAAGGCTGCGAGCGCATCGCCATCCTGCCGGCCTATCCGCAATATTCCGGCACGACGACGGGCTCCATCTACGACGCCGTATTTGCCCATTACGCCACGGTGCGCAATGTGCCGGAACTGCGTTTCATCAAGCAATACCACGAGCACGACACATATATCGATGCCCTGCGCGACTCCGTGCTGAACCATTGGGATGCGCATGGCCGGCCGGACAAGCTGGTGATGAGTTTTCATGGCGTGCCCAAGCGCACCTTGCTGCTGGGCGACCCGTATCACTGCCAGTGCCTGAAAACGGCGCGCCTGCTGGCAGAAAAATTAAAACTGTCCAAAGATCAATATGTGGTGACCTTCCAGTCGCGCTTTGGCAAGGCCGAGTGGCTGCAGCCATACACGGCGCCTACTTTGGTGGCGCTGGCACAGCAGGGCGTCAAGCGGGTCGACCTGCTTTGCCCTGGCTTTACCAGCGATTGCCTGGAAACCCTGGAAGAGATCGCCATGGAAGCCAAGCATGATTTCGAAACGGCCGGTGGCCAGCATTTCCATTACATCGCTTGCCTGAATGAAACACCAAAGTGGATCGCGGGCCTGGCGGAAATTGCCGAACAGCATATGATCGGCTGGCCAACAATGAAGACGGCGGCGCAGCGCGAGGCGGACAAGCAGGCGGGCGAGCAAGCCCGAACAGCTGCCCTGGCCTTGGGCGCGGCGAATTAGACGCTGTTCTTTTTGCCATGGAAAGCCGCGCTTGCGCGGCTTTGTCATTTCTGGCGCTGCCACGTGGTTTTCCAAATAGCAACACCATCAGTGGCAATGGCGTCTGCGGGGCTGTTAGAATGCCGGCTTCGCTGGGGATGCCGGCTGTATCAGTAAGTCATCGGTCATAGGAAGCGCACGGCACGCTGCCCGAAATGGGAAGTGATTTGTAATAAGCTGTAACATTGGCTGACGTAAACCTTGGCACGCGCACCGATACCCCTTGAAACAGTAGGATATAGCCCCATCTGCCGGTTAGTGTTGTAAAGATGTATAGACTAACTTATTTAAGCCATTGATTGTAGGAGCTTTCTAGATGCAAGATCAGGAAAATCAAGCTGTACCTAATCCGCAAGCGGACGCCGCGGCGGCTGCTCCATCGACTCCCGCAGAGCCTACTTTGGAAGAACAGTTGGCGAGTACCGAAGCGCGCCTGGCAGAAATGCACGATGCCTTCATGCGCGCCAAGGCCGATGGAGAAAATATCCGCCGCCGTGCGCAGGAAGATGTAGCTAAAGCGCATAAATTCGCAGTGGAAAGCTTTGCCGAAGCCATGGTGCCGGTCAAAGACAGCCTGGAAACGGCGTTGACGGTGGAAGCACCGACCATCGAGTCGCTGAAAGAAGGCGTCGAGATGACTCTGAAGCAGCTGAACGCCGCGTTCGAGCGCAACCGCCTGGTGGAAGTGCTGCCAGTGCAGGGCGAAAAACTCGATCCGATGAAACACCAGGCCGTCGCCGTGGTGCCAGCGGAGCAGGAAGCCAACACCATCGTATCAGTCTTGCAAAAGGGCTATATGATTGCGGACCGCCTGTTGCGTCCAGCCATTGTGACTACCGCGCAAGCAAAATAATCAGAGGGCGGCATCAAGCAAGCCTTGAAACCATGCCGCTTTGCCACATATAAGAACCATCTGAAATCTAGCAAATAAAAGGAAAAAAATCATGGGTAGAATTATCGGTATCGATCTGGGAACCACGAATTCCTGCGTTTCCATCATGGAAAACGGTCAACCAAAGGTAATCGAAAACGCTGAAGGCGCACGCACGACGCCATCGATTATTGCTTATCAAGAAGATGGCGAAATTCTCGTCGGCGCACCGGCGAAACGCCAGGCAGTGACCAATCCGAAAAACACGCTGTACGCAGTGAAGCGTTTGATCGGTCGCAAGTTCGACGAAAAAGAAGTACAAAAAGACATCGCGCTGATGCCGTATCAAATCATGAAAGCCGACAACGGCGATGCATGGATCGGCGTACGCGACAAAAAACTGGCGCCGCCACAAATTTCGGCTGAAGTGCTGCGCAAGATGAAGAAAACGGCAGAAGACTACCTCGGTGAAGAAGTCACCGAAGCCGTCATCACCGTGCCTGCGTACTTCAACGACTCGCAGCGTCAAGCGACCAAGGATGCCGGCCGTATCGCTGGCCTGGACGTCAAGCGCATCATCAACGAGCCAACCGCGGCAGCGCTGGCGTTCGGCCTGGACAAGGCTGAAAAAGGCGACCGTAAAATCGCCGTGTATGACTTGGGTGGCGGTACGTTCGACGTGTCGATCATCGAAATCGCCGATGTGGATGGCGAAAAACAATTTGAAGTGCTGTCGACCAACGGCGACACCTTCCTGGGCGGCGAAGACTTCGACCAGCGCGTCATCGATTACATCATCGACGAGTTCAAGAAGATCAACGGCATCGATCTGAAAAAAGATCCGATCGCTCTGCAGCGCATCAAGGCTTCGGCCGAGCGCGCGAAGATCGAGCTGTCGTCGTCGCAACAGACAGAGATCAACGAGCCGTACATCGCCATGGCCAATGGCGCACCGGTCCACTTGAACCTGAAGATGACCCGCGCCAAGCTGGAATCGCTGGTGGAAGAGCTGATCACGGCAACGATGGAACCATGCCGCACCGCTATCAAGGATGCTGGCGTGAAAGTGTCGGACATCGATGACATCATCCTGGTCGGCGGTATGACGCGTATGCCGAAGGTGCAGGAAAAAGTGAAGGAATTCTTCGGCAAGGATCCACGCAAAGACGTGAATCCGGACGAAGCCGTCGCCGTGGGCGCAGCAATTCAAGGTTCGGTCCTGTCGGGCGAACGCAAGGACTTGCTGTTGCTGGACGTCACCCCTCTGTCCCTGGGTATTGAAACCCTGGGCGGCGTGATGACGAAGATGATTCACAAAAATACGACGATTCCGACCAAGTTCAGCCAGGTGTTCTCGACGGCCGACGACAATCAGCCTGCGGTGACCATCAAGGTCTTCCAGGGTGAGCGCGAAATCGCCGCCGGCAACAAGGGTCTGGGCGAATTCAATCTGGAAGGCATCCCGCCAGCAGCACGCGGTACGCCACAGATCGAAGTGACCTTCGACATCGACGCCAACGGCATCTTGCATGTCGGCGCGAAAGACAAGGCCACCGGCAAGGAAAACAAGATCACGATCAAGGCCAATTCCGGCTTGACCGAGGCTGAAATCCAGAAGATGGTCAAGGATGCTGAGCTGAACGCGGAAGAAGACAAAAAGGTCAAAGAATTGGCCGAGTCGCGCAACCAGGCCGATGCTCTGGTACACTCGACCCGGAAATCCTTGACCGAATACGGCGACAAGCTGGAAGCGGGCGAGAAAGAGAAGATCGAAGCGGCAATCACCGACCTGGAAGCAAGCATCAAGGCCGGCGACAAGGCTGAGATCGACGCCAAGGTGGAAGCACTGTCGACCGCATCGCAGAAACTGGGCGAAAAAATGTACGCCGACATGCAAGCGCAGCAAGCTGCCGGCGGCGCGGAAGGTGCACAGCAAGCTGCTGGCGCATCGGACGCAGGCGCCAAGCAAGACGACGTTGTCGACGCTGACTTCAAAGAAGTCAAAGACAGCAAGTAATTGTCTTGCGCTCCCGTCACTGGGGGCAGCCGGGCTGAACGCTACATCGCGGAATTAGCCGCGAAGACCGGCCGAGCCGAGTCGTTGCCCAGTGCAGCACTCGACTCGGCTTTTTCGTGTAATTTTTACATCAGTAGATAGACTGCAAGGTGCCGACAACATGGCAAAGCGTGATTTTTACGAGACACTCGGTGTCGCAAAAAATGCTTCGGAAGAAGAGATTAAAAAGTCTTACCGTAAACTGGCGATGAAATACCATCCGGACCGCAATCCGGATAGCAAGGAATCGGAAGAAAAGTTTAAGGAAGTCAAGGAAGCCTACGAGATGCTGACCAATCCGGAAAAGCGCGAAGCGTATGACCGTTATGGTCACGCCGGCGTGGACCCGAACATGGGCGGCGGTGGCGGCTTCGGCGGCGGTGCTGGCGGCTTTGCCGACAGCTTCGGCGATATCTTCGGCGACATCTTTGGCGGTGGCGGTGGACGTAGCCGCAATGCCGGTCCACAGGTGTACCGTGGCGCCGACTTGCGCTACAACCTGGAAATTACACTGGAGCAAGCTGCGCACGGCTTCGACACGACCATCCGCGTGCCGAGCTGGGACAAGTGCGATACCTGCCACGGCAGCGGCGCCAAGCCAGGCACGTCGCCAACCACCTGCGGTACGTGCGGTGGCCACGGCCAGGTGCGCATGCAGCAAGGTTTCTTCAGCATCCAGCAAACCTGCCCGAAATGCCATGGCAGCGGCAAGGTCATCACCGACCCGTGCACGCCATGCGGCGGTGCGGGCCGTATCAAGCGCAACAAGACGCTGGAAGTCAAGATTCCAGTCGGCATCGACAACGGCATGCGTATCCGTTCGTCCGGCAACGGCGAACCGGGTACGAATGGCGGTCCGTCGGGCGACCTGTATGTGGAAATCCACATCAAGCCGCACGCCGTGTTCCAGCGCGAAGGCGACGACCTGCATTGCGAAATGCCGATCTCGTTCACCAAGGCGGCATTGGGCGGCGAAATCGAAGTGCCGACCCTGAACGGCAAAGTGTCGTTCACGATCCCGGAAGGCACCCAGTCGGGTAAAACCTTCCGCCTGAAAGGCAAGGGCATCAAGGGCGTGCGCTCCGGTTACGCAGGCGACCTGTTCTGCCACGTGGCGATCGAAACACCGGTCAAGCTGACGGAGAAGCAGAAAGACCTGCTGCGCGAGTTCGAGAAATCGACGACCGAAGGCGGTGCCAAGCACAGCCCGCAAAGCAAGACCTGGAAAGACAAGGTCAAGGACTTCTTTGAGTAAGCACACGTAACACCAGCGCCGGGATGCTCACACATCCCGGCGTTTTTTTCACCACGACTGAGCAATGTGCGCGTATCGCCGGCCTATGGCCGCGATCTGCCGCCTTCAGTCGTATGCACACAATGGGAGCGATATGACCGAACAGAAAAATGGCCTGGCCCTGGCGGAACTGCTGCAGCGTAACCGCCGCTGGGCCGACTCGATGGTGGCGAAGGACCCGAACTTCTTCAAGAACCTGGAAGCACAAACGTCGCCCGAATACCTGTGGATCGGCTGTTCCGACAGCCGCGTGCCAGCGAACGAACTGCTGGGCATGGCGCCTGGCGACGTGTTTGTGCACCGTAATATTGCCAATGTGGTCGTGCATTCCGACCTCAATTGCCTGTCCGTCCTGCAATTTGCCGTGGACGTGCTGAAAGTCAAACATGTCATCATCGTCGGCCATTACGGCTGCAAGGGCGTGCATGCTGCCATGACGGGCACGCGCATCGGCCTGGTCGACAACTGGCTGCGCCACGTCCAGGACGTGGGCCAGAAGCATGAGCGCTACCTGGGCGACGTGCTGACCAGCCGCCAGCGCGGCGACCGCCTGTGCGAACTGAACGTAGTGGAACAAGTGTTGAACGTCTGCCAGACCACCATCGTGCAAGATGCGTGGGAACGGGGCCAGGAACTCAGCGTCCATGGCTGGGTCTACGGCCTGAAGGATGGCTTGCTGAATGACCTGGAAGTGACCGTCACGGCCGGCCACGAGCTGGCGCCGCGCATGGCGACCCGCCTGGCCCGCTACGAAGCCATCGCGTAAGCAACGCTGGCGCCGCGCCTATGGCGTGGCGCTTTCCAGGCGGCCCAGGTAATCGGCGGCCTCCCGCACGCCCTCCTGCGCCGCCTGGCGCAACCAGGTTTTTGCCTGCGGGATATCCCGTGGCGTGCCCCGGCCTTCGGCCAGCGCCACGCCATAGTGGTAGCGTGCCAGCCGCGCATACGCGGCATCATCATGCGCATGTGCGCCGCGCCGCATCAGCGCCGTCGCCTGCGCCTCATCCTTTGGCACGCCGATGCCCGTTTCATACAGCTGGGCCAGCCAAATCATCGAATACACATCGTTCCAGCGCCGGATGCAATCTTCAAAGATGGCAACCGCTGCCGCATGGTCGCCCGTCTTGTCGGCCGCATAGCCGTACAAACATTTGATGCGCTTGTCGCTGTGCACATAGGCTTTGTAGCTGAGATCGCTTTCGCCCTGGCTATCCTGGGCCTGGACGGAGGCGGTTAACAGCAAGGCGAGCAGCAGGGCGTAGCGGGGCATGGCTATCCTGAGGAAAGAGTGAGATTAGTAGATAAGCAAGTTGCGTGCTAGCTCTTTTCCCGGGCAAAGCCGGTGCCGCTGTGCCGTTGCGTGACAGCCGCTGTTGCAGCACGGCGCAACGCGCCGCGCATATCCATATAGTAAATGCTTCGTTTGCAAGGCCGACAAGCGGGCATACAGTGGACTTCCCTCATTCACTGATGAAGCCACCATGTCGGCCGTCCTGAAACCCCAGCTTTCCACCAGTCCGTTCCAGATCGAAACCTTTGATGCGCCGCTGGGCGCGCAGGTGCTGGGGCTGGACCTGGCGCAGCCGCTGTCGCCCGGCGATTTCCAGCGCCTGCACCATGCCCACCTCGACCATCACGTGCTGGTGTTCCGCGACCAGCGCATCACGCCGCGGCAGCAGGTCGATTTCAGCCGCCGCTTCGGCCCCCTGCAAATCCACGTGCTGCGCCAGTTCCAGCTGCCCACGCAGCCGGAAGTGCTGGTCATCTCGAACATCGTCGAGGATGGCCAGCCCATCGGCCTCGGCGATGCCGGCCATTTCTGGCATTCGGATCTGTCGTACAAGGAAGTGCCCAGCCTCGGCTCCATGCTGCATGCGCAAGAGTTGCCGGACGAGGGTGGCGACACCGTGTTTGCGAACATGCACCTGGCGTGGGAAAGCCTGCCTGCCGCGCTGCGCCATGCCGTGCGGGGCGCGCGTGCCGAACACAGCTACCTGAGCCAGTACGAGGAATTGCGCCGCCGCAACCCGTGGCGGCCCGCCCTGACGCAGGCGCAGATCGATGAAGTCACACCCGTCACCCACCCGGTGGTGCGCGTGCATCCGGAAACGGGGCGCCGCGCCCTGTTCGTCAGCGAACATTTTACGACGCGCATCGTCGGCCTGCCCGACGATGAAAGCCGCGCCCTGCTCGACGAACTGTTTGCCCATAGCGTGCGCCCGGAGCACCTGTATGTGCACCGCTGGCAGCCGCACGACCTGGTGTTCTGGGACAACCGTTCCCTGATGCATCTGGCGACGGGGTGCCCGCCCGAGCAGCGCCGCAAACTCTACCGCACCACCATCGAAGGCGATGCGCCGTACTGATTTTTGACCGTAAGTCCTACCCAAGGAGTATCCATGTTGCCGATCCTGTCGCTTGCCCGCCCGCGCCGTTTTCTTTCCGCCATCGCCATGCTGTGTGCCGCAGGCATGGTGCCAGGGATGGCCCAGGCCGAAGGACAGATCCGCATCGCGGGCCAGCATGGCATCACTTTTCTGTTGCTCAATATTGCGCAGGAACAGAAGCTGATCGAGAAGCATGGCAAGCAGCAGGGCGTGGACGTGAAGGTCGAGTGGATCACCCTGTCCGGCGGGCCCGCCATCAACGATGCGCTGCTGTCGGGCAATATCGACATCGCCGGCGCAGGCCTGGGGCCGCTGCTGACCATCTGGGACCGCACGAAAGGCCGGCAGAACGTGCGCGGCGTGGCGTCGCTGGGCAACTTTCCCTACTATTTGATCAGCAACAATCCCAAGGTGAAAACCCTGGCGGACTTCACGGACAAGGACCGCATCGCCTTGCCGGCCGTTTCCGTTTCCGTCCAGGCGCGGATATTGCAAATGGCCGTGGCGAAACAGTGGGGCGACAAGGAATACGCGCGCCTGGATAAGATCACGCAGACCTTGCCGCACCCGGATGCGGCGGCCGCCATCATCGCCGGCGGCACGGAGCTCAGCGGCCACTTCGGCAACTCGCCATTCCAGGAACAGGAACTGGCGCAAAACCCGAACGCGCACATCGTGCTCGATTCCTACACGGTGCAGGGCGGCCCCAGCTCGTCGACCCTGCTGTATGCGACGGAAAAATACCGCAAGGATAATCCGAAAACCTACCGCGCCTTCATCGCCGCGCTGGCGGAAGCGGCGCAATATGCAAGCGGCAATCCGCAGGGTGCGGCCGACATTTATATCAAGGTCAACAAGAGCAAGGTGGATCGCAATCTGCTGCTGAAAATTTTTGCCAACCCGCAAGTGCAATTCAAGATCGCGCCGCAAAACACCTATGGCTTGGCGCAATTCCTGCACCGCGTGAGCGCCATCCGCAACCTGCCGGACAGCTGGCGCGACTATTTCTTTGACGACCCTGTCATCACGCAAGGAGGCTGACATGAACGCACCTGCTTTTCACCTGGTACGTCCTGCCGTTGCGCTACAGCCACTGCTCAGCGTCAAGCATGTCAGCCTGGAATACCGCACCGAGCAGCGCACCGTGCGCGCCACGCATGACGTCAGCTTCGACGTGTTCCGCGGCGACCGCTTCGTGCTGCTGGGGCCGTCCGGCTGCGGCAAGTCCTCACTGTTGAAAGCCGTGGCCGGCTTCATCGCGCCGCGCGCGGGCAGCATTGCCATGCAGGGTGTCCCCATTAGCAAGCCAGGGCCTGACAGGGTCGTCGTCTTCCAGGAATTCGACCAGTTGCCGCCGTGGAAAACCGTGCTGGAAAACGTCATGTTTCCCTTGCTGGCCAGCAAGCGGCTGGACAAGCCGGCGGCCCGCGAGCGCGCGCAGCACTGGATCGCCAAGGTGGGCCTGGCCGGCTTCGAGGATGCCCATCCGCATACCTTGTCGGGCGGCATGAAGCAGAGAGTCGCCATCGCCCGCGCCCTGGCCATGCAGCCGGAAGTGCTGCTGATGGACGAGCCGTTCGCCGCCCTCGATGCGCTGACGCGGCGCAAGATGCAGGAAGAGCTGAGCCGCCTGTGGGACGAGCTGCGTTTTACCTTGGTGTTCGTCACCCATTCGATCGAGGAAGCCCTGGTGGTGGGCAACCGCATCCTGCTGCTGTCGCCCCATCCGGGCCGGGTGCGCGCCGAACTGAACAGCCATCAATTCGGCTTGCACAGCGCTGGCAGCGCGGAATTCCAGGCCGCCAGCAGCCGCATCCATGGCCTGCTGTTCGACGAGGAAACCGTTGGCGCCACGCAAGCGGACACGCCGCAGCGGGAGGCCGTATGAGCGTGCTGCTGGAACCGCCGATCCGCCAGGAATTCGTCTACGCGGCGCCGCCGCCGGCCGGCGTTGCCGTCGAGCGGCCATTGTCGCGCTGGCAGCGTGTAAGCCAGCATGCGCTGTGGCGCAAGGTGGTGATTTTGCTTGGCCTGGCCCTGCTGTGGGAAGCTGCGGCGCGCTGGACGCACAACGATCTGTTGCTGCCCGGCTTTCTGCAGACGGCGCAGGCGTTTATCGAGGGCATCGCCAGCGGTGAGTTGCTCACGCGCACGGCGGCATCCCTGGTGGTGTTGCTGCAGGGCTATGCGGTGGGCGTGCTGGCCGCCTTCGTGCTGACCTTGCTGGCCGTCTCCAGCCGGCTCGGGCGCGACTTGCTGGAAACCCTGACGGCCATGTTGAACCCCTTGCCGGCCATCGCCCTGTTGCCGCTGGCCTTGCTGTGGTTTGGCCTGGGACGCGCCAGCCTGATCTTCGTCATCGTGCATTCCGTGATGTGGCCGCTGGCCCTGAACACCTACGCGGGCTTCCAGGGCGTGCCGGAAACCCTGCGCATGGCGGGCCGCAATTACGGGCTGAACGGTTTGCGCCTGGTGCTGCATATTCTGGTGCCCGGTGCCTTGCCTTCCATCGTCTCGGGCTTGAAGATCGGCTGGGCGTTTGCCTGGCGCACCCTGATCGCCGCCGAGCTGGTGTTCGGTACCACTTCGGGCCAGGGCGGCCTGGGCTGGTACATCTTCCAGAACCGCAACGAGCTGTACACGGACAAGGTCTTCGCGGGCCTGGCTGCCGTTATCGTGATTGGTCTGCTGGTGGAAAACATCGGCTTTCGCAGCCTGGAGCGGGTAACGCTCAAGCGCTGGGGCATGCAGCGCTAGTTCTCGCGATAACTATTTCAGCATGCTGCGCGCCGCCGCGATGATTTGCCGCGACAGCTGCTCCAGGCGCGGCGACTGCACCTTCCACGTGTGCCAGTACAGGGCCACGTCGGCCGGCGTCTTGGGCGTGAGCATTTCCACCAGCTCGCCATCCGTGTTCGCTTTCAATAACAGTTCGGGCACCATGCCGTAGCCGAGGCCATAGCGGATGGCGTTGAAGTGCGAAGTGGCGCCCGGCACGTAATGGCAGGGGTAGGCGCCTTCGGGCAAGCCCAGCGCCTCTTGCAGGAACGATGACTGCAAGGTGTCCTTGCGCGTGTAGGCGACGACGGGCGCCGTGCGCGCCGCCTTGCGCGTTAGGCCGTGCGCGAACCATTGCTGGCGAAAAGCGGGCGTGGCCACCAGCCAGTAGCGCATCACGCCCAGCGGCTCGGCCGTGCAGCCGCGCATGGGTTTTGGCTCGGTGCTGATGCAGCCGATCGCCATGCCCGTTTCCAGCAAGGTATACGTGTGGTCCTGGTCTTCCACGGTCAGGTCCAGCAGCACGCGCTCGCGTATCAGCACTTCCGACAGGGCAGGGAAGAACCAGGTGCCCATCGAATCGGCGTTCAGCGCCAGCACCAGGGTCAGCGGGGCATCCTGCTGCACCGCCAGTTCCGCCTCCAGGTCCGCTTCCAGCAGCTTGGCCCGCTTCAAGTACTGCATCAGGCGCTGGCCCATGCGCGTGGCGCGCGCGGGGCGGCTGCGCACGATCAGTGCGTTGCCCAGCTGGCTTTCCAGCGCCCGCACGCGCTGGGAAATGGCGGGCGAGGTCAGGTGCAGCTGCAGCGCCGCCTGCTCGAAGCTGCCCGTTTCGACGACGGCGCGGAAGGCTTCCGTGTGCTTGGGATTCAGGTTCATGGTGCGCGCCTAACATAAGAAAAATTTATCAATACTAAATAATACTTACTTTTCATAAGGATAGGTGTGTTGCAGTGCACAATGCCTCTTTGATGGAGTGCCGCGCGCCCGCGCGCCGCCTCCTGGCAGCAAAGGAATGACCATATGGAAACGCAAGATACGGCGCAAGACAGCAGCACTACCACCACGCGCAAGCCCCAATCCAGGCTGGCGCGCAATCTGAAATTCGGCCTGGGACTGACCCTGGGCCTGGGCCTGGCCGGCGCCATGGCGGGCGGCTACTGGCTGCGCCAGGCGTGGCAGGACTTGCCGGCTGTCGAGCACCTGGCGCAGTACAAGCCCGCGCTGCCGCTGCGCATTCTCTCCAGCGAAGGCGAGCTGCTGGCCGAATACGGCGAAGAGCGCCGCGAATTCCTGCCCCTGAAAGACATCCCGCTGCGCATGCGCCAGGCCTTGCTGGCCATCGAGGATGCGCGCTTCTACGAACACGGCGCCGTGGATTTCTATGGCTTGACGCGGGCCACTTTGGCCAATATCGTCACGGGCCACCATGCGCAGGGCGCCAGCACCATCACCATGCAGGTGGCGCGCGACTTCTTCCTGTCGCGCGACAAGACCGTGCAGCGCAAGCTGACGGAGATGCTGCTGGCCTACAAGCTGGAACAGCACTACGGCAAGGACAAGCTGCTGGAGCTGTACATGAACCAGATTTACCTGGGCGAGCGCTCCTATGGTTTTTCCGCCGCCTCGAACATTTATTTTGACAAGCCGCTGGCGGAAGTGAGCATCGCCGAAGCGGCCATGCTGGCCGGCTTGCCGAAAGCGCCGTCGGCCTACAACCCCGTCGCCAATCCGCAGCGCGCCGCCGTGCGCCAGCACTACATCCTGCAGCGCATGCGCGAACTGGGCTACATCACGCCGGCCGAATACACGGCCGCCGTGGCGGAAAAGCTGGCCCTGAACAAGGACCGCAACAGCTCCGTGCACGCGGCCGCCTATGCGGTCGAGGAAGCGCGCCAGCTGATCCTGCAAAGCTATCCTGAAGGCGCCTACAGCATGGGCCTGGACGTGACGACCACCATCCGCATGGCGCCGCAGCGCGCGGCCGACAAGTCGCTGCGCGACGGACTCTTGAATGCGCAGGCGCGGCGTGGCTACCGGGGGCCGGAAGCGCGCCTGGCCGCTTCCGAAGACAGCGTCAGGCGCCAGCTGGCCGCCTACCCGGACAGCGGCGAACTGCGTGCCGCGCTGGTGCGCAAGGTCGACACTGCCGGCAAGCGCCAGGTGACGGCGCAGCTGCGCAACGGCGACGAGATCGTGCTGACGGCCTCGGAAGCGCGCCTGGGCGGCAAGCTGGCGTGGGATGGCAAGCGCGCCATCGTGGAGGGCAGCGTGATCCGCGTGGTGCATGACGCGGCCAAGAAGCGCTGGCTGGTGAGCCAGCTGCCCGAGATGGAAGGCGCGCTGATTTCCGTCGATGCGCATAGCGGCGAAATTGTCGCCATGGCGGGCGGCTTCGATTTTTACCGCAACCACTACAACCACGCCATGCAGGCCTACCGCCAGCCCGGTTCCAGCTTCAAGCCTTTCGTGTATTCGGCGGCGCTGGAAAAAGGCTACTTCCCCGGCACGGCCGTGGACGATACGCAGCGCTTGCTGCTGCCGCAGGAAACGGGCGCGCGGTCCTGGCGTCCGCGCAATTACGGCAACAACTACGAAGGCTTCATCAGCGTGCGGCGCGGCCTGGTGCGCTCGAAAAACCTGGTGGCCGTCAGCCTGATGCAGGCGGCCGGCCCTGGCTATGTGCAGCACCACGCCACGCGCTTCGGCTTCGAGAGCGCGCGCAATCCCGTATCCCTGCCGCTGGCCTTGGGCGCGGGTGCCGTCACGCCGCTGCAGCTTGCGCAATCGTATTCCGTGTTCGCCAACGGCGGCATGCAGATGCCGCCCAAGCTGATCAAGGAAGTGCGCAACCGCAGCGGAGAAGTGCTGTTCAGCGATGCGGCGCCACGCGCCAAGGGCGCGCCGGCACAGGGCACGCAGGTGATCTCCGCGCGCAACGCCTATGTCATGGACAGCATGCTGCGCGACGTCGTCAAGAGCGGCACGGGACGCGGCGCGCTGGCGCTGGGACGGGGCGATGCGGCCGGCAAGACGGGCACTTCGAACAACGCGTATGACGCCTGGTTCGCCGGCTATTCCTCTGGCCTGGTATCCGTCGTCTGGCTTGGCTACGACCAGCCGAAAAGCCTGGGCAACGCCACCGGGGGAACGTTGGCGCTGCCCGTCTGGCGCGACTACATGCAGGTGGCCGTGCAGGGCCGCCGCGAACAGGTGCTGGCCGAGCCGCAAGGCCTGGCCCTGCTCGACGGCGACTATGTGTATGCCGAATACCTGTCCGGCGACTGCCTGCAGGACAGCCATGCCTTCATCCACAGCAGCGTCAGCTGCGGTAGTGGCGGCCCTGGCAGCCTGGGCGCCGACACGCGCCTGGCCAACGGCGAAGAACGCGGCAGCAGCGGCGCAGGCCACGAGGCGCGGGCACTGAGCGAAGCGCGCGAACGCGAACAAATTCTCAAATCATTTTCGGAAGAGTAAGACCATGCTGTTATATACGATTTACCTGGTGGCGATCGTCGCCGAAGCGATGTCCGGCGCCATCATGGGCATGCGGCGCGGCATGGACTTATTTGGCATCTGCATGATCGGCACCGTTACCGCCCTCGGTGGCGGCACCGTGCGCGACGTGCTGCTGGGGCACTATCCGCTGGGCTGGATCGCGCATCCGGAATACCTGCTGTTTACCATCGGCGCGGCCGTCGTCACGGCCTTTGTCGCGCGCTATCTGCACCATCTGCGCGCCGTCTTCCTGCTGGTCGATGGACTGGGGCTGGTGGCGTTCTGCGTGATCGGCTGCGACATCGCCATGTCGGCCAAGATGCATCCGGCCATCGTTGTGCTGGCGGGGATGATCACGGGCGTTTTCGGCGGCCTGCTGCGCGATATCCTGTGCAACCAGATTCCGCTGGTCCTGCAGCGCGAAGTGTATGCCACCGTGGCGCTGTTTACGGGCAGCCTGTACGTGGGCCTGCTGTACTTCAAGGTCGACAGCTCGGTGGCGCAGCTGGCGTCGATCGGCGCCGGCTTCCTGTTCCGTTTCCTGGCTTTGCACTTCGAGTGGCGCCTGCCGAATTTCAATGGCGACCGCATACGCGGCTTTGAGTAAGCTGAACGCCGCGTAAATTTTTTTGCGCGTTTAACCCCTTCTTCTGCGCTGCCGCGTTTCATGGTTGACACCCCAGCCAACCGGAGAAGAAGCGATGTCCAGCGCCCGCAAGATCACCTTGATACTGTCCCTGCTGCTGTCGGCAGGCTGCCACGCCGCCGGGACGGCGCCAGGGAAAACCCTGACAGCCTTCGCCAGCGAGCAAGCCTTGAGCAGCTACCTGCAGCAGATGCAGGCGCGCCAGGCGGCCCTGCTCAGGGAGCAGCAGAAACTGCAGCGCGCCACCTCGCAGTATGCGGCGCAGTACGCGGCGACGGCGCCCATATCGCCATCCGCTCCGCCGGCTCCACCTCCCGCGCCGATGGCGGCCAAGGCCGCGCCGGCGCCATCGGCAGAAGCTGCGGAATCCGTCACCAATGTGCAGACGGCAGGCGTGGACGAAGGCGGCATCGTCAAGCTGCATGGCAAGCACCTGGTGATGCTGCGGCGCGGCAAGCTGTTCACCGTGCAGGTGGGCGGCAATGCCCTGCAGCCGGTGTCCTCGCTCGATGCGTACGCGCCGGGCAGCGACCCGTCCGGCAGCTGGTATGACGAAATGCTGGTCGATGGCGACACCTTGGTGGTGATCGGCTACAGCTACAGCCGCGGCGGCACGGAAATCGGCCTGTTCGACATCAGCGCGGACGGCAAGCTGGCCTACCGTGCCACCTACCATTTGCGCTCGAACGATTACTACTCCTCGCGCAATTACGCCAGCCGCCTGATCGGCAGCAAGCTGGTGTTCTATTCGCCCCTGTCGCTGGACTTGCGCAGCAAGGACCCGTTCGGCGGCTTTCCCGCCCTGCGCCGCTGGCGCCCTGACGCCGTGCCGTCCGACTTCAAGCGCATCGCCCCGGCCACGCGCATCTACCGCACCGATGAAGAAGCCGAAGCCGGCGCCGGCCTGACCCTGCACACGGTCACGGTGTGCGACCTGGCGCAGCGCGACATGCGCTGTGAAGCGACGGCCGTGATGGGACCGCGTGGGCGCGTCTTCCATGTATCGGGCCAGTCCGTCTACGTGTGGACCACGCGCCGGGGCAGCGACTCGGGCGTGTTCCGCATCCCGCTCGATGGCAGTGCGCCCAGCGCCCTGAAAGTGGCGGGCGCGCCCGTCGACCAGTTCTCGTTCCTGGAAAGCAGCGACGGCCACCTGAACGTCCTGCTGCGCGCCGAAGGCCAGGGCGACGCCATGTGGGATGGCGCGCGGGGACGCGGCGACATGGCACTGCTGCGCGTGCCGCTGGCATCGTTCTCCGATGGCGGCGACAGCGCGCCTGCCAGCAGCTACCGGGCACTGCCCGGTGGTGGCGGCTACGGCCTGCAGAACCGGTTCGTGGGAGCGTATCTGTTGTACGGGAACTCTGGCCATGCCGGACGCCGCAAGGCCGACCAGGCCTGGCCGCGCCAGCCGCTGTATGCCGTGCGCTGGGCAGATGCGGACAGCGTGCAGTCCCTGGCCCTGCCGCATGGCGTGGAACGCATCGAGGCACTGGGCAATGACGCCGTGGTGATCGGCACGCAGGGCAAGGACCTGCATTTCAGCAGCATCCGCCTGGGGGCGCAGGCGGCGATCGCCACGCGCTACATCCGCGCCGACGCGGCGCAGGGCGAGTCGCGCAGCCACGGTTTCTTCTACAAGCCGCAAACGGCCAGCGAGGGCATGATCGGCCTGCCCATCCTGGGCGCGGACGAGCGTCCCGGCTTGAGCCGGCCGGCCGCCTCCGTCCTGTATCTGCGCAACAGCGGCTTGACCTTGACGGAGCTGGGCGCGCTGGCCGCGCGGCCCGGGCCGGCGCCGGACGATGGCTGCCGCGCTTCCTGCGTGGACTGGTACGGCAATGCGCGCCCGCTGTTCCTGCAGGGCCGGGTCTTCGCCTTGCTCGGCTATGAAGTGGTGGAAGGGGCGCTGAAGGATGGGCAGATCCGCGAAGTGCGCCGCATCAGCTATGCGCCCACTGCACGCTGACGGCGTGATCCGCGCTACGCGGCATTTGTCGCTGCCGCGTAGTTCGGCTACACTGGATCGCATGCCCGACACTTTACTCACCGCGACGGATGAAGACCTGATGCTGCGCTACAGCGCCGGCGACCTGCCGTCGTTTCGCGAATTGTACCGGCGCCACAGCCAGGGCCTGTATCGCTTCGTGGCCTGGCGCGCACCGCGCCGCGCCTGGGTGGACGAGATCGTGCAGGATGCGTGGGCCAGCCTGCATGCGGCGCGCGCCGGCTACCAGCCGCAAGCGGCGTTTCGCACCTATCTGTACCAGATCGCGCGCAATCGCCTGATCGACCTGCTGCGCCAGCGGGAAGGGCAGGAGCACGCGGCAGAAGATGAACTGGCGGACGACGGCGCCTCGCCGCAGGAGTCGCTGGAACAGAAACAGCAGCACGCGCGGCTGCATGCGGCCATCGCCGCGCTGCCGGTGGAGCAAAAGGAAGCGCTGGTGCTGCAGCAGTTCAGCGGCATGAGCCTCCACGACATTGCCGTAGTGACGGGGGCGGAAGCGGAAACCGTCAAGAGCCGGCTGCGCTACGCCATGCAGAAATTGCGCGCCCAGCTCGATGGCGCGGCCGGCGCGGGAGGACAGGCATGAACACGCACGATCAAGATAACGATGAACCGATTGACGAGGAATTGACCGCGCTGCTGGCCAGCCTGCCGCAGCCCGCGCCGTCCAGCGCGCTCGATGTGGCCATCCTGGCCGGCGCGGAAAAAGCCTTGCGGCCGCCGGCAGCGGCCAACGACAGCGCCGATGGCGTGCTGCGCACGCTGTCCGCGAAAAAGTCGCCCGACTACCTGCAGCGCTGGCGCGTTCCGCTCGGGCTGGCCGCCGCCGTGCTGCTGACGGTGAACCTGATCGGCGTGGACTGGTTCGGCTCGAAGCCGGCGCAGTTTCCCGTGATCGGGGAACCGGCCACGCCGGAGGTGATGCCTGCGCCTGCTGCTTCTGCCCGTAGCTCTGTGCCGCCGCAGGTCGCTGAGGCGGTGCCGCAGCCCGCGCCTTTGCCGTCGGCACCGCCACCGCGCGCGCTGGCCAAG
>NZ_NRDQ01000199.1 GCF_002878455.1 Janthinobacterium sp. AD80 | reverse complement strand
CTGCCGGTGGTGCGGCTGGCAATGCGGCCGGCGCCAAGGCTGGCGAAGGCGGCGGCGCCAATCCGCTCGACTATTTCTCCGACATGCTGCTGCGCGCCACGCCGGCAACGCTGCCGCCTGCCGCCACTGGCACCCTGGCCGCACCTGCGCCAAACAGCGGTGCCAGCCTCGCCGAGCAGCGCGTGGAAATCGGCAGGATCTTCGCCACGGGCCTGTCCACCGGCAGCCTGGCCGCCGATGACCGCGCCTACCTGGGCCAGATCGTTGCCAGCCGCACGGGCTTGAGCCAGGCGGAAGCGGAAGCCCGCGTCGATGCCGTCTACGGCCGCGCCGCCAAGGCTGCCGCCGATGCCAAGGCTGCCGCGCAGCAAGCGGCCGAAACGGCGCGCAAGGCCGGTGCCCACACGGCCCTGTGGATGTTCGTCGCGCTGCTGCTGGGCGCCTTCGTTGCCAGCCTGGCAGCCACCTTTGGCGGCCGCCAGCGCGACCACGAGCGCGTGTTGCGCCACGTCAGCATCTAACCCCCAACCAATACTAGGAGTCTGCCATGCGTTCCATCCTCTTGCTCTTGCTGGGTATTCCATTGCCCATCGTCATCCTGATCGCCCTGTTTGTGCGCTAACAGGTACACAAACCGGCGCCCGCTGCAAGGTGGGCGCCGGTTTTTGCGTGAAAGCGGGCGCGTGTGTAAGATGGCGCCATTCTTCCACCGGGATACACCATGACCCTGACCGCTTTTCGCCCCTTGCTCAAAACCACCGCCATCGCCGCCATCGCCTGCGCGGTCCTGGCCTCGTGTTCCACCCTGATCGGCCCGCGCGACGTGAACGTGTCGCTCGCCAAGATGCAGCAAGGCCTGGAGCGCCGTTTTCCCATCGACAAGCGCGTGCTGTCCGTGCTGGACGTCAAGCTGACGCAGCCGCAACTGTCGCTGCAGCCTGAACGTGAAAGAGTCGCCCTCAGCGTCGACGCCAGCGTGATGCCGCCGTTCATCCGCCAGACGTGGCGCGGCAGCCTGGCCATGTCCGGCCGCCTGGTGCTCGATGCCCAGCGCAATGCCGTCTACCTGAGCGAAGCGAGCGTGGACAAGGTGAATATCGCCGCCCTGGACGAATCGCAGCAGCGCCAGTTCGCCAAGGTGGCCAGCCTGGTGGCTGACCAGCTCATGCATGAAACGCCGATCTACACCTTCAAACCCGAGGAATTGCGCTACGCGGGCGTGCAGTTCGTGCCGACGCGCATCCAGACCACCAGCAGCGGCTTGACGGTGACGTTCGAACCCGTGAAGTAAGGCCGGCGCCGAACCGCGCGCCCCTGTGCAGTGGCTTGGCCCGGCACGGATATCTATTGTGCTATAGTAACATTTACTTAAATAGTAACATTTACTTATCTCGGGGCGAGCGGTGATGCATATCAATACAGCAGCAATTCAACGCGGGGCGTTGTCCGCCACGGAAGGCAGCAAGCCATCATCCGAGAAAACCCAGGCTGTCCAGGCGCCAGGCGGTGCCGGCGCCGTGGCGGACGATGTCGTGATTTCGACCCTGGCCGGGCGCCTGGCGAAGGCTGCGGCGGCCACCAGCGCCACCATCCAGGGCTTCGATCATGCGGCGCTGGGGGCGTGGGTGAATGGCAATACCGACGACATCCTGTATCCGCTGGATGCGGAACACAAGGCGGCGGCCGTCAAGCAGCTGCCGCAACCGAATGACGCGGCATCGGCAAGGTCGGCCGCCGCCGCGACCGCCTATGTCGACAGGAAAGGCCCCAATCCATTTGCCGGCTTGTCGCGCGAGCAATTGGCTGCCATCTCGCACGATGACAGCGGGACATTTACCATCAACGAGCGGCGCGCCGCCTTCATGCAGGCGTATCAGGAAGAAGAGGCGTGGCGTACCCAGGTACTGGCGCAAGCCATGCATGAGTATGCAACCACGGGCAAGCAGACCAACTTCTTCAAATCCGTGCTCGCGCATTTCAATGAATTGCCCCTTCTGGAGCAATCGCAATATCCTGCCAATTACGCGAGCGACCTGGAAGGCAAGATCAAGCTCGATTTTAATTATTTCAACCATGCCGCCGGCAATGGCGGGCCAACGCCGGGTTCGCTTGCAGACCTGCTGAAAAATCAGGATAAACAAGGCCTGGAGCTGTTTGACCTCCTGCTTCGCTGAGCCCTGCAATGGTGCAAGCGTCGTTGCTGCGCCGCAGGCAGGCAGCCGAGTTCTACGCGGCGTCCGGCATCAAGCGGGGCGGCCCGATGTCTCGGCCGCACGAGCGGCGCATGATCAAGTGATAAGCCAGTGGGCCAGAAGGATAACCGCGAGGGCTATTCCTTGGCGTGGTTCAGCGTGTACCTGGGCAGTTCCACCGTCAGGTCTTCCTGGGCCAGGCGTGCCTGGCAGGACAGGCGCGAGTGGGGCTGCAAGCCCCAGGCCTGGTCGAGCATGTCTTCCTCGTTGTCGCCCAGTTCGTTGAGCGAATCGAAACCTTGCACCACGACCACATGGCAGGTGGAGCAGGCGCCGACCTGGCCGCAGGCGTGTTCCATCTCTATTTTGTTGAGCAGCAATGCGTCGCAAATGCTCATGTTCTGCGGCGCGTCAAAGACAGCGCCGTCGGGGGCCAGCTCGGGATGGGGCAGGACGGTGATTTTTGGCATGCGGGGTTCTCCTTGATGTCGCTTGAATACCGCTACCTTGAACCTTCCTGCCTTGATAAGGTCAAGCGCAAAGTTGCGCCTTGACGCGAGCTGTCCGCGCTTATACCTGCGAGGCCGGGTGCTCGGCCAGCGGGACGAACTTGCCGGTCGACTCGTCGAGCGCGTCGAGCGAACCATTCTCGATGTCATACACCCAGCCGTGCAGGGTCAGGCGTTTTTGCATGATGGCCAGGGCCACCGACGGATGCGTGCGGATATTGTTGAGTTGCGCGACCACATTGGCGCGCACCATGCCATCGATACGGTCCTGCTCTGTCGGGTGCTCGACGGATTCATTGATCATGCGCGCCGCATCCGCGTGGCGCAGCCAGTTCTTGACCGCCGGCATGTGATCGAGGCAGGTGCAGGTGGCGATGGCTTTCATCGCGCCGCAGTCGGAATGGCCGCAAATGACGATGTCCGTCACATTCAAGGCGGCAACGGCAAATTCGACCGACGCGCTGACGCCGCCCGGTTCCGGACCGAACGATGGCACGATGTTGCCCGCGTTGCGGATCACGAAGAGTTCGCCAGGTTCGCGCTGCGTCACCAGTTCCGGCACCATGCGGCTGTCGGAGCAGGAAATGAACAGGGCCTTGGGCGTCTGTCCCGTGGCCAGCGACTTGAACAACTCGCGGCGCTCGGGAAAGACTTCCTTCTGGAAACGTAGAAATCCGGCAATGATGTCGCGCATAAGAGAAAGCAGAGAGTGACTGAAGCCGCTATTATCGCTGATTTGCAGGCGTCGATGTGGCCGCCACCCTCGGGCGGTGCTGGCTTTCGCTGTGCGAACGCGCGTATCTTGGCGGCAGGCGCGCCACGCTGCCTGACATGAAAAAACCGCCCGTAGGCGGTTTTGTGCAGGCACTGACGACGGCTTATTGCTTGTCAGGCAAGGCGTAGGCCAGCACGTAGTCGCCACGGTCCGGCGACTGGCGCGCACCGCCGGCGCTGACGACGATGTATTGCTTGCCGGTTTTCGGCGAGACATACGTCATCGGGCCGGACTGGCTGCCCACGGGCAGGCGCTGTTTCCAGATTTCCTTGCCGGTGGCGCTGTCAAAGGCGCGCAGATAGAAATCCTGCGTGCCGGCAAAGAACAGCAGGCCGGACTGCGTCGACATGGACGCGCCCAGGGTCGGCATGCCGATCGGAATCGGCATTTTCATGCGGATGCCCATCGGGCCCGTATCCTGCACCGTGCCGACCGGCACTTGCCACACCAGCTTGCGCGTTTTCAGGTCGATGGCCGACATGGTGCCGAACGGCGGTTTCTGGCACGGGATGCCCGCCTTCGACAGGAAGCGTTCGCGCATGGCGCCAAATGGCGTGCCTTCCTGCGGCACGACGCCCATCTCGATGCCGCTGGCGCCTTTTGGAATGGCGGCGCGCGGGATCATGTAGTTGGCCAGGCCCAGACGCATGTCGTTGACGAACATGTAGTTGGTGGTCGGGTCGACGGAAACGCTGCCCCAGTTCATGCCGCCCAGCGAACCGGGAAATTGCAGCGAACGGTCGAGGCCAGGCGGCGTGTAGACGCCTTCGTGGCGCATGCCCTTGAATTCGATACGGCACAGCAACTGGTCAAAGATGGTGCCGCCCCACATGTCGGACTCGTGCAAGGTGGCGTTGCCGATCGACGGCATGCCGACAGAAAACGGTTGCGTGGGCGAATAGCGCTCGCCTGGCACATTGCCTTGCGGCACGGGGCGCTCTTCCACTTGCGCGATGGGCTGGCCCGTGACGCGGTTGAGGAGGAAGATCTCGCCTTGTTTCGTCACTTGCGCCAGCGCGGGCAGGCTGCCGCCTTTGCCGTCAGGAATGTCGTACAGCAGCGGCTGGGCCGGCAAATCAAAATCCCACAGATCGTGGTGGGTGGTCTGGAAGGTCCAGCGCACCTTGCCGGTTTTCGCATTGACGGCGACGATGGACGAGCTGTACTTGTCGTCCAGGGCCGTGCGCGTGCCGCCGAAGAAGTCCGGTGTTGCGTTGCCGGTCGGCAGGTAGATGGTGTCCAGCTGGGCGTCATACGACATGGCCGACCACACGTTCGGCGTGCCGCGCGTGTAGGTCTGGCCTTCTGGCGGCAGCTTCGTGATGGCCGGGTTGCCCGGATCCCAGGCCCACACCAGTTCGCCGCTGCGCACGTCAAACGCGCGCACCACGCCCGGCGGTTCGCCGGTGGAGAAATTGTCGGCCACGCGGCCGCCGACGACGACCAGCTCGCCTGCGATCAGCGGCGTCGACGTCTGCTGGTAGTAGCCGGGCTTGACTTCGCCCATGCCCGTTTTCAGGTCGACAACGCCGCGGTCGCCGAAATCGGCGCAAGGCTGGCCGGTGGCTGCGTCGAGCGCGATCAGGCGTGCATCGATGGTCGGCAGCAAGATGCGTTTGCGGCAGGCGGCCGGTGCGGCATCGCCGGAAGCCGTGGCCGGCAACGATTGCGCGGCGGGCGCTTCATGGTAGCCCAGGCCGCGGCAGCGCTGCCAGTTCGGCGCGGAACCCTGCGGGTCGTATTTCCACCGCTCGGCGCCCGTGTCGGCGTCCAGTGCCACCACCTTGCCGTAGGCCGTGCAAACGTACAGGGTGTCGCCCACTTGCAGCGGCGTGTTCTGGTCTTCGGCCCCGGATCCGTTGCTTTGCGGGATGTCGCCCGTGTGCGCCGTCCAGGCCAGTGTCAGCTGGCTGACGTTGCCCTTGTTGATCTGATCCAGGGCGGCGAAGCGGTTGCCGGCCGTGGTATTGCCCCAGTGCCGCCAGTTTTTCTGCTGCGCGCCCGGCGCGACGGGCGTGACGCCCGCCACCACGTCCGCTTCAATGACGGATTTGGGCAGGAAGAAATTGACGCCCGTGACCGCCAGGCAGACGGCGATCAGGCCCGCCAGCGCGAAGGCGCCCTTGCCGGCGGGCGCGCCAGCGGCGCGGCGCAAGCCCGGGTAGGCGAGGGCGACGAGCAGGGCCAGCACGCCGAAGACGAACAAACGCGACACCAGGGGCCAGAAGTTCCAGCCGGCGTCGACGGGCGCCCAGACCAGGGCAACGATGAAGGCGGCGCCGAACAGGACGGCGCCGGTCGGCTTGCTGCGCCAGACGAGCACGCCGGAAACCAGGGTGGCGATGCCCATCGGCAGGTAAAACCAGCTGCCGCCCAGGTAGATGAGGCAGGCACCGCCGATGGCGAGGAAGAGGCCGGATAAAATGAGCAGCGCGGCTGGCAGGTAGCGCAGCGGCGATGCCGCTTCAGGTGAGGATGAACTGGAAGGGTTCACGATGATTCCTTTTTATTGTTGGCCGGACAGCCAGGCGCGGCCCGGTAATGCTAAAAACCAAGACTCGGTTTCCCCGTTTGGCGAGGGGTGAGCGCAGGCAGGCAAAGTGCGGTGGGGGAGTGAGAGTTTGCGATGCCGCTCAGGCAGAATCCAGCGCAAGCGCCCACAGCCTGGCGCGCGCTGCATTCAGC
This sequence comes from Janthinobacterium sp. AD80, assembly GCF_002878455.1. Classification (GTDB taxonomy): domain Bacteria; phylum Pseudomonadota; class Gammaproteobacteria; order Burkholderiales; family Burkholderiaceae_D; genus Janthinobacterium. The sequence goes on along the minus strand of NZ_NRDQ01000199.1, from coordinate 4,719 downwards.
CCGAGTTTGGCGTGCTGGTCTTGCTGTCGAGATTGGCGATGATGCGGCTGAGCATGTCCAGCAAGGCGTGTTCTTCCTCGACGCTGAAACCGGCGAGGGCTTCGCGGTTGCTGGCATGAATCGCTTCCTTGATCAGGGGCGACTGCTGTAATGCGGCCGGGGTAAGGCCGAACAGGCTGCTGCGTCCATCAGCAGGATCGGGTTGACGGCTGACCAGGCCGTCACGTTCCATGCGCGCCAGGGTGGCCGCCATGGTCGGCTGTTCGACGGCAGCGGCGACGGTCAGGGCTTTCTGCGTCAGCTGCGCGCCGTTCGCCAGTTCGTAAAACACGGGCAGCTGGCCAGGCGCCATGCCGATCAGCTTGAGCTTGCGCTCGATAATCCTGGCAAACAGGCGCGCCGCCCGGCTGGTCATGTGGCCGGCGGACTGTTCCTTCTGGAAGTCGATCACGGAAACTCTCCGGTGAAAAGAATATAGCATGCTATCATAATTTGAATCAATATAGCAGGCTATGTAGTTTTTCGGCATGCAGAAACGCAAAAACCGCCCGAAGGCGGTTTTTTTACGTGGCAAGGCCGGCGTCTAGATAAAATAGATCAGCGCGATGATGCCCACCACCAGCGCCACGCGGGTGACTTGATACGCGGTCTTGTTCCACGCCTTGAAGCGGCGGCGGTACTGGCCCATGGTCCAGGAAATCTGGAACAGCTTGCTCACGCCGCCCACCTGGTCGCCCAGTTCGTTGGGCGACGCGGCGGCTGTCATCAGGGTGCGGCCCAGCCAGCGGTTCAAGCCTTGTGCCCAGCGGTAGCGCATCGGGCGCTCAATGTCGCAGAACAGGATGATGCGGTCGCTGTCGGCATCGTTGCGGGCCCAGTGGATATACGTTTCATCGAACATCACGGCCTGGCCGTCGCGCCAGCTGTGGCGCTCGCCATCGACATCGATGAAGCAGCGGTCGTCATTCGGCGTCTGCAAGCCCAGGTGGTAGCGCAGGGAACCGGCGAACGGGTCGCGGTGCGGGTTGAGCTTGCCGCCCTGCGGCAGTTCCGCGAACATGGCCGCCTTGATCGACGGAATCGATTGCAGCAGCGCATAGGTTTGCGGGCACATCTGTTGCGCCGACGGGTGATTGGCGTCGTACCATTTCAGGTAGAAACGCTTCCAGCCATACTTGAAGAAGGAATTGAACCCCACGTCATTGTTCTTTTCCGCCGCCTTGATCTTTTTCATTTCCTGCATGCGCAGCGCTTCATCGCGGATGATCTGCCAGTTCTGCTGCAGCGGCGCCAGTTCCGGGAATTGCTCGACGGACAGGTATGGCGTGGCCGGCACCTTGGAAAAGGTGTGCATGAACAGGTTCAGCGGCGCCATGAACGAGGAGTGATCGAAGATCTGGCGGCGAAACGGCAGGCGCACCTTGCCCCGGAAATGAATATGTAAAACAGAAAACACAAAAATGCCCAGCAAGGCCCACTTCATACACAACCTCGTTTTTTAAGAATGGGGCAATTATAACCAGTTACTGCCATCGCCATCCTGCATCTGGGTGAAGGAAGCATGAAGCGGCGCACAGGGCAGCGCTGCCCTACAATATCCCTATTTCATCACTGACATGGGGGAAACATGGATATCTGGCACGCACCGCTCGACCTGGCCACGCTCAATGCCGCCAGCGAAGGCACGGCGATGCGCCATCTGGGCATCGCTTTCACGGCCTTTGGCGCGGACTGGATCGAGGCGACCATGCCTGTCGATCACCGCACCATGCAGCCCTTTAAGCTGTTGCATGGCGGCGCCTCCGTGCTGCTGGCTGAAACCCTGGGCAGCATGGCGGCCAACGCCTGCCTCGACAGCCGCCTGCAAGTGAGCGTGGGCCAGGAAATCAACGCCAACCACCTGCGCGGCGTGCGCGGCGGCCTGGTGACAGGGCGCGCCACGCCCATCCACCGGGGCCGCACGAGCCAGGTATGGGAAATCCGCATCGTCGACGAGCAGGGCAAGCTGTGCTGTATTTCGCGCATCACCATGGCCGTCATCGATGCGCCCGGCCGCGCGTGATTGCTGCCTTGAGCGCCGTCTTGATTTGCATCAAGGCATGAAAAGTGGGCGTGTGGAATGATAAATAACGCCGTTCGCTTATAATTCAGTGTGCTCACGTGCCGCGCCGGGTTTCCGCGCGCGCCTGGATTGCCCGAAATAAAAGCTGACTGCCCAAAAAACGCCAGTTGGAAGCCTGTCCCGCCCGCCCTGGCACGACAGGCAAGACGATGGCTGGCAGATTGCCCGCTTCCCATGGAGCCGGCAAAACATTCAACTTTACAAATAGGGCAATAACAAAACAATGAAGACATTTAATCGTCTGACGATAGGCGCGCGCCTGAGCGCGGGCTTTGCCGTCCTGGTCATCCTGATGCTGGTGCTGGCCGCGTTCGCGCTGCTGCGCATGGGCGCCATCGCCGGCGCCATGGAGGCGCAGGAAAAAGTCCAGCTGGAAAAACTCGAACCGCTGTACGTGGCGCGCGAAGCGCTCGACCAGACGGGCCTGGCCGCCCGCAATGCGTACATCTTCCACGACCAGGCCGCCGCCGAGAAAGAGCTGGCCATCCTCGACAGCCAGAAGGCGCTGTACCTGGAAGCGCTGGCCATCCTGGCGCCGAAGTTTGCCGGCGACGCGCAGTTCGACAAGGTCAGCACGGGCTTGAAAGCCATGGCGCAGGAACTGCAGCGTCCGCGCCAGTTCCGCGCGGCCGGACAGATGGAACAATACGGCACCTTCCTCGTCGACGAGTGCAGCCCCTTGCGGCGCCAGATCGTCGCCGACATCGATGCCGTGCTGAAAACCGTGCAGCGCGAATCGGAACAGGCCAGCGTGGCCGCGCGCGCCATTTATGGCCAGTCGCTGCGCTGGATCGGCGCGCTGGCCGCGCTGAGCGTGCTGGTCTGCATTTTTGTCGCCACCGTCATCACGCGCGGACTGCTGCGCCAGCTGGGCGGCGAACCGGCCTACGCGGCTTCGATTGCCGGGCGCATCGCCCAGGGCGAACTGGCCATCGACGTGCACACGCGCCAGGGCGACGACAGCAGCCTGCTGTTCGCCATCAAGACCATGCGCGACAACCTGGCCGCCATCGTCGGCAAGGTGCGCCACGGAACGGAAAGCATCGCCACGGCCTCGACCGAGATTGCCTCGGGCAACCGCGACCTGTCGCAGCGCACGGAGCAGCAAGCCGGTTCGCTGGAAGAGGTGGCCTCGTCGATGGAAGAACTGATTTCCACCGTGCGCCAGAATGCGGACAACGCGCAGCAGGCGAACCGCCTGGCGCGCGAAGCGTCGAAGGTGTCGGAGCAGGGCGGCAAGGCCGTGGCCGAAGTGGTGCACACCATGGGGTTGATCAATGCCTCGTCGAACAAGATCGTCGACATCATCGGCGTGATCGACAGTATTGCCTTCCAGACGAATATCCTGGCCTTGAACGCGGCCGTGGAAGCGGCGCGCGCGGGCGAGCAGGGACGCGGCTTTGCCGTGGTGGCGTCCGAAGTGCGCAATCTGGCGCAGCGCTCGAGCGCGGCCGCGCGTGAAATCAAGCTGCTGATCGACGATTCCGTCAGCAAGGTCGGCACGGGCACCGTGCTGGTCGAGCAGGCGGGCGCGACCATGCACGAAGTGGTGGCCGGCATCGGCAGGGTCACGGGCATCATGGCCGAGATCAGTCACGCCACGCAGGAGCAGGGTGCCGGCATCGAGCAAGTCAACCGCGCCATCGTCGACATGGATCGGGTGACGCAGCAAAACGCGGCCCTGGTCGAGCAGGCGGCCGCCGCCGCGCACGAACTGCAGCAGCAGGCGGCGCAGCTGGAGCAGGAAGTGGGCATCTTCAAGCTGGCGCGGCCCGCCAGCGGCCCCTTGCGCCTGGCTGCCTGACTGCCTGGCACGCGGGCGGGCACGGCGAAACGCGGCGTGCCGCCTGTCCTTTTACGCGCTACAATGAGAGCTGGATCACCGCCAGGACATCTCATGCAAGTGCATAGCAGCAACGATGTTTCCAGCCCGGACGATGACAAACCGGCGCCGCCCGTGCTGCACCAGGCCTTGGCCGGCCTCGGCTGGGGCTTGCTCACATGCTTGCTGTGCTTTGCCATCCTGTTCCTCACCAAATGGCTGCTGCCGCCCGAATACTGGGGCGCGCACACGGGCCTGGCCAAATTCAAGCGTGAAATGTCGCTGCCCCTGCTGGTCTTCTGGGTGGTCATCTATTCCCCCATCCTGGAAACTTTCCTGGGCCAGCTGCTGCCGCTGGAAATCCTCAAGCGCCTGGGCGCTGGCCGTCAGCTGAGCATTTTCCTCGGCGCCATTTTGTGGGGCATCGTGCATTTCATCAGCGGCGGCCTGCTGCACGCCATCGTCGCGCTCGGATCCGGCGCCATGTTCAGCTTTGTCTACCTGCGCTACCGCGAGCCGGGCGTGGCCGCCGCCTACACGACGACGGCGTTCGCCCGCGCCTGCAACAATATCGCCATCCTGGTGGCCGTGTTCTACGGCCTCGACGCTTGAGGCGGTTCTTGCCTCAACAGATACAGCACCAGGCCCGCCAGCGCGACGGCCAGTCCCGCCAGGGCGCCCAGCAACTGGCGGAAAGCCGTGTCATAACTGGCGCGCAGCAGCGCTTCCTGGCCCGGCAGCAGCATGGCCGCCTGGCCGATATCGCCCAGCGCGG
>NZ_NRDQ01000198.1 GCF_002878455.1 Janthinobacterium sp. AD80 | reverse complement strand
CACTGCGGTGGGCGCGGCAGGGGCGGTTGCGGGCGCGGCCGCGTCGAGGCGGGCCTGGGCCGAGGCCAGCAATTCGGCCTGGGTGCTGGAGGCGATGCCGAACAGCTGGCGGCTATACGCCAGCACGCTTTCGATATTCGGCTGCGCCTGGCTGGTGCTGTAGCTGAAGAAATCGCGCGGATCCTGCGTTTCCAGCAGGTGCTGCGCCGTTTCCGCCGTGTGCGACAGGGCGGCCTTGCCTGCATTCAGGTTCAAGGCGATGATTTTTTCGGCGCTTTCAAAGACTTTATTCGTCAGGGTGTTGAAAATCTGTAACTGGCTTTCCAGTTGCGATTTTGCGGCCTCGGAAAATTGTTCAGGAATTGGAAACATATTTACTCCCTTGTACGGATTAAAATGCTGGCAAAACGCTCTGCAAAATCCCGAACACCAGAGTTGGCCGCGTTTTGTAAAGTAGGTAGCGTGCTGAATAGCCAATGAAGCCTGATTATGATGCAACGCAATATGAATATTCTAGCGGTGATTCGAGTTGGTTGAAAGTTATTTTTCTTAAACGTGCCAGGGGTGTGCTGCCTGTATTCATCAGCCTGTCAGCGTTTGCGCAAAGTTTGCGCGCGCGCAAGGCGACCGATGTGTATCTATGGCTATGCTTTTGCCAGTCGCCATATTCTTGCGGTGCAGCAAATCCTGGGAAGCCAGTAAAATGCCCGGCGGCTGCAGCAGCCGCTTAGATAGTCAAGCAAGGAGTAAGCGCATGGATGTCGTCATCCGCAATGCCAGTCTGCCCGATGGGCGCCGCGCCATCGATATCGCCATCGAAGGCGGCCGCATCGCCGCCGTCGGCGCCGTCTTGCCCGTGACGGGCGCGCAGGAGATCGACGCGGCCGGCGACCTGGTCACGCCGCCATTCGTCGACGCCCACTTTCACATGGATGCCACGCTCAGCTACGGCCTGCCGCGCGTGAATGCGTCCGGCACCCTGCTCGAAGGCATCGCGCTGTGGGGCGAACTGAAACCGCAGCTGACGCAGGATGCGCTGATCGAACGGGCCTTGCAGTATTGCGACTGGGCCGTGGCGCGCGGCCTGCTGGCCATCCGCTCGCACGTGGATATCTGCGATCCGCGCCTGCTGGCCGTCGAAGCGCTGCTCGACGTCAAGCGCCAGGTGGCGCCGTATCTCGACCTGCAGCTGGTGGCCTTTCCGCAGGATGGCATTTTGCGCAGCCCCGGTGCCTTCGATAACCTGAAGCGCGCCATTGCCATGGGCGTCGACGTGGTGGGCGGCATCCCGCACTTCGAGCGCACCATGGCCGACGGCGCGGAATCCGTGCGCCTGCTGTGCGAATTCGCCTGTGAGCGCGGCCTGATGGTGGATATGCATTGCGACGAGTCGGACGACCCGCTGTCGCGCCACATCGAAACCCTGGCTTTTCACAGCCAGCGCCTTGGCATGCAGGGCAGGGTGACGGGTTCGCACCTGACGTCCATGCACTCGATGGACAATTACTATGTCAGCAAACTGCTGCCCCTGATCCGCGAGGCGGGCGTGGCGGCGATCGCCAACCCGCTCATCAACATCACCCTGCAGGGCCGCCACGACAGCTATCCGAAACGGCGCGGCATGACGCGCGTGCCCGAGATGCTGGCCGCCGGCATCCCCGTCGCCTTTGGCCACGACTGCGTGATGGACCCGTGGTACAGCCTTGGCTCGGGCGACATGCTGGAAGTGGCGCACATGGGACTGCACGTGGCGCAGATGACGGGCCAGCAAGCCATGCACGACTGCTTCCTGGCCGTCACCGAGACGCCGGCGGCCATCCTGGGCCTGGACGGCTATGGCATCGCGCCCGGCTGCCATGCGGACTTGCTGATCCTCGATTGCGGCAGTACCGTGGAAGCGCTGCGCCTGCGCGCGGCGCGGCGCCTGGTGCTGCGGCGCGGGAAAATCGTCAGCGAGGCGCCGCGCGCCGCGTCGCGCCTGCACCTGCCGGGGCGGCCCGACAGCGTGAATTTCCGCCTCGGCCGCTGATCCATGCAGGCGTGCGCCACTGGACGAGGTGGTACAAATCCCCGACAATCGTTGCACACTAATGCTGCCGGAGCTAGACCTTGAAAGAAATTGACATCCGACCCGCACGGGAATCCGACTTCGACGCCATGTGGGAGATTTTCCATACCCTGGTCGCCGGCGGCGATACCTACCCTTTTCCCGCCAATACGACGCGCGAAGAATGCCGCACCTACTGGTTCGGCCCCGGCGTGCAAAGCTTCGTCGCCATGATGGGCGCGGAGCGCCTGCTGGGCATGTACAAGCTGGTGGCCAACCAGCCGGGCCATGGATCGCACGTGGCCAACGCCTCGTTCATGGTCGACCCGGCCGCCCAGGGCGTGGGCGTGGGCCGCATGCTGGGCGTGCACTGCATGGAAGAAGCGCGCCGCGCCGGCTTCCTGGCGATGCAGTTCAACTTTGTCGTCAGCACCAACCTGGCCGCCGTCACCCTGTGGAAAAAGCTGGGCTTTAGCATCATCGGCACCCTGCCGCTGGCCTACCGCCATGCGCACCTGGGCTATGTCGACGCCTACGTGATGTACCAGCTGCTGACCGACCCGATGCAGTGGCCAGCATGAGCGCCGCCATGACCGAAGCGCTGACCATCATCGAAACACCCCGCTTGCGCCTGCGCACCGCCACGCCGGACGATGCAGCCTTCTACATGGAACTGGTCAACGACCCGTCGTGGATCGCCAACATCGGCCAGCGCAATATCCATACGCTGGAAGCGGCCCGCGCGGCGCTGGAAGCGGGGCCCATGGCGCAGTTCCGCGCGCATGGCTACTCCCTGTACATCGTCGAGCAGCGCAGCGATGGCGCGCCAGTGGGCATGGCCGGCCTGGTACGCCGCGACAGCCTGCCCGGCCCCGATATCGGCTACGCCATCCGGCCCGCCTACTGGGGCCAGGGCTATGCCTGGGAAGCGGCGGCGGCCATCGTGCGGCATGCGCAGCAGGTGCTGGGCCTGCGCACCCTGTACGGCATCACCTCGCAGCAGAACCAGGCGTCGATCAACCTGCTCAACAAGCTGGGCCTGCGCTTCGAGCGTTTCTCGCGCCTGCCGCCCGAGGGCCGGGAGACGAATATCTACCGCAAGGATTTTCGCCTGGATTGAGGCGGCAAAATCCGTCACAGCGAAGTGAAAAAAAGTATTTAGAAAGCCGCGTCTTTTGTAGTGGTGGCACGCGGTCTTTGTTTTTATAGTTGGCATACCGGTGGAAAACCGCCGGACTATAAAAATGGAGACGTGTTATGAAAATCATGACTGCTGTTGCATGGGGCGCCCTCATGTCCGCCGGGTTTGCAGACGCTTTGGCGCAAAGCTGCTCGGTGCCCGTGATCAAGGTGCTGGCGCAAAAAAGCCTGGGCCTGACGGTGATGGAAAAGTCCCTCGCCGAGTATGAAAAGAAAAGCGGCACCAAAGTACAAATCAGCTATTTCGGCGAAAACGACCGCCGCTCGAAAGCCCGCCTCGATGCCTCCACCAAGGCCGGCTCCTACCAGATCTATTACATCGACGAAGCCAACGTGGCCGAATTTGCCACGGCAGGCTGGGTCGTCCCCCTGCTCAAGTACCTGCCCAAGGAAGCCGACTACGAGGACTTCCTGCCGGGCCGCCGCGCCGTCGCCTCGTACAAGGGCGTGGCGTATTTCGCGCCCCTGATCGGCGGCAGCGACTTCCTGTTTTATCGCCGCGACCTGCTGGAAAAGGCCGGCATCGCCGTGCCGAAGACGCTCGACGAACTGGTTGCCGCGGTGAAGAAAATGAACAGCCCGCCGAACATGTACGGCTGGGCGGCGCGGGGCCAGCGCGGCTCGGGCATGAATGTCTGGCGCTGGTCGCCGTTCATGCTGGCCGCCGGCGGCAAGTGGGAAAAGGACGGCGTGCCGACCTTCAATTCGCCGCAGGCCGTGAAAGCCACCACCCTGTACCGCGACCTGTTCAAGTATTCGCCGCCGGGCGGCGCCACCTACGACTGGAGCAACGCGCTCGAAGCGTTCAGGTCGGGCAAGGTGGCCTTCATGATCGAGTCGACGCCGTTTGCCGACTGGATGGAAGACCCGAAAAAATCCTCGGTGGTCGACAAGGTCGGCTATGTGCGCCCGCCCGCGCCGCTGGCGTCGGCCGCGTATGGCCACGGCCTGGCCATCTCCGCCACGGGCGCGAAGGATGAATGCACGCGCCAGGCAGCCGGCAAGTTCATCGCTTTCGCCACGGGCAAGGAGCAGGAACAGGCGCGCCTGAAGGACAACGTCTTCAGCGACTACAACCGCAGCAGCACCATCAACAGCGACTACTTCCGCAAGCACGTCAAGCCGCAGATCCAGGCGGGCCTGACGGACACCACGCCCGTCTCGCGCGTCACCATCTGGCCTAGCCCCGAGTGGCCGGACATCGGCGACAACCTGGGCGTGGTGCTGGAAGAAGTGTTTACCGGCACGCGCGGCGACGTGCAAAGCGCGCTCGATGAGGCGAATGAGTACGCGACCGAGGTAGTTTCGCGGGCGAAGAAGCGTAAGTAAATTCCTTCACCCCAACATCTGCACAGCCGGGGTCGGACGGGGACGCCTAGTCCCTGAGGGTCCGACCCCAGTCCTCGCCTTTGGGGTGAAAAATGACGCTAACGTACGAGCCTGAAAGCTGATTCCCATGCCGCATACCATCCGTAAAAAACGCCACACCTGGCTGCCGGCGGTGTTCCTCACCTTGCCGCTGCTGGTCCTGCTGGTGCTGGGCCTGGTGCCCAGCATCGCCGCCATCAACCTGGCCCTGCAAAACCGCGTGCTGCGCTACAGCGACAGCGAGTATGTGGGCCTGGCCAATTTTATCCGCCTGTTTGGCGACCGCCGCTTCGTCAATGCCGTGCAGGTATCGGCCATCTGGGAAGTGGTCACCGTGGCCGGCTCGCTGATTGTCGGCGTGCTGCTGGCCGTGTTCCTGTTTGAAAAAGTGAAGGGCCGCACGCGGGACGTCATCGCGCTGCTCTTGATCGTGCCCGTGCTGCTGCCGCGCGTCTCGGCCGCCTTCCTCTGGAAGTTCATGTATTCGCCGCTGATGGGCATATTGAACTGGATGCTCGAATGCGTGGGCCTGGGCGGCACGGCCCTGCTGTCCGATCCCGCCACGGCCCTGTACGCGGTGGCGCTGGTCGACATCTGGCAGTGGGGCCTGTTCTTTGGCGCCGTGATCCTGAAGCTGCTGGAAACCCTGCCCGGCGAACCGCTGGAAGCGGCGCGCCTCGACTACGCCAGCACCTTGCAGGTGTATGCCTACATTGCGCTGCCGATGCTCAAGGTACCCATCATGAGCCTGGTGTTCATCAAGATGGTCGAGTCGCTGCGCTCGTTTGACCTGATCTACGTGATGACCAAGGGCGGCCCCGGCATTTCCACGGAAACGCTGGACATGTACGCGTATGCGCAGGGCATCGGCCTGATGGGCAAGGTGTCATACGCCTCCAGCATGGCCGTGCTGATGATGCTGGCCACGACCGTTATTTTCACCTTACTCTGGAAGCGGGTCGCCAAATGGGAAAACTGACTAAGAACACCCTAGCCAAACCTACTGCGCAGCGCGATTTGCGGCCTCCGGTGCTCACTGTGCATGCGCACAGCTCCGCTTCTCAGCCACAACTCACATCTGCTCGCAACGGTTTTGTCAGGTGTCTTAGGGTGCTGCGCACCCCGGGCGGCGCCAGCGCCGTCGCCACCACCGCCATCACCACAGCGATCGTGCTGGTGGCGCTGTTCCCCATCCTGTGGGCCGTGCTCAATTCCTTCAAGGAGCTGATGGACATCGTCACGCCCGTGCCGCGCTTTTTCTTCAGCCCGACACTGGCCAACTACCAGCAGGTGCTGGCCAGTCCCGAGGTACTCACGGGGCTGGGCAACAGCGTGGCCATCGTCGGCGTGGCCGTGCTGCTGGGTGCCGTGCTGGGCGTGCCGGCCGCGTATGCGATCGCCCGCTATCCGATACCGGCCAAGAAGGATATCCAGTTCTTCCTGCTGTCGCTGCGCTTTTTGCCGCCGGTCGCCGTCGCCATTCCACTGATCTCGATCTGGATCGACCTGGGGCTGTACGACTCGCGCCTGTCGATGGTGGTGACGTATCTGCTGGTGACGCTGTCGACCATCATCTGGCTGTCGATTCCCGCCTTTGCCCGCATTCCGAAAGAGATCGAGGAAGCGGCCGCGCTGGACGGCTATGGCCCCTACCAGGTGTTCTGGTACGTGGCCCTGCCGGTGGCGTCGAAAACCCTGATGGGCGGCATCGTCTTCAGCTTCGTGCTGGTCTGGAATGAACTGATGATCGCGCTGGCGCTCACCTCCTCGAAAAGCATGACATTACCCGTGGTGGCGTCGGCGTTTACCTCGATGGGCCAGGAAGTGCCGTGGGGCGTGGTGAACGCCTCCACCGTGCTGCTGGCGCTGCCGCCGCTGCTGTTCGTCGGCATCCTGGGACGGCTGCTCAACTCCATGCTCAAACATAAATAAGGAATCCCATCATGCAAGCTCTCGTACTGGAACAGGCGAAAAAAATCACCCTGCGCGACATCGACATGCCGCTCGTCGTCGGCCCGCGCGACGTGAAAATCAGGATACACACCGTGGGCATCTGCGGCAGCGACGTGCATTACTTCAAACATGGCAAGATCGGCCCGTTCGCCGTCGAAGCGCCGATGGTGCTGGGCCACGAGGCGTCCGGCGTGGTGGCGGAAGTGGGCGATGAAGTGACGCACCTGAAGGTGGGCGACCGCGTTTGCATGGAGCCGGGCGTGCCGCAGTTCGATTCGCCGGCCACCATGCGCGGCCTGTACAACCTTGATCCTGCCGTGCGCTTTTGGGCCACGCCGCCCATCCACGGCTGCCTCACGCCGTATGTCGTGCACCCGGCCTCGTTCACCTTCAAGCTGCCCGACAACGTCAGCTTCGGCGAAGGCGCCATCGTCGAACCGCTGGCCATCGGCCTGCAGGCGGCGAAAAAGGCCGCCATCAAGCCGGGCGACGTGGCGGTGGTGATCGGCGCCGGCACCATCGGCGCCATGAACACCCTGGCGGCACTGGCGGGCGGCTGCTCGCGCGTGATCCTGGCCGACCTGGTGCCGGAAAAACTGGCCCTGTTCGCGGACAATCCTGCCGTGACCACGGTCGACGTGCGCCACGCCAGCCTGGCGGAGACGGTGAGTGAACTGACGGAAGGCTGGGGCGCCGACATCGTCTTTGAAGCCAGCGGCAGCATGCGCGCCTACGACAACATCACCGGCCTGCTATGCCCGAACGGCTGCCTGGTGCTGGTCGGCATGCCGCCCGAGAACGTACCCTTCGATATTGTCGCCATCCAGGCCAAGGAAGTGCGCATCGAGTCGGTCTTCCGCTACGCAAACATCTTCCCGCGCGCGATCGCCTTGCTCGCTTCCGGCAAGATCGACGTCAAGCCTTTCATTTCGCGCACCTTCGGCTTTGCCGATGGCGTGCAGGCGTTCGAGGAAGCGGCCAAGGGCCATCCGCGCGACGTCAAGATCCAGATCGAACTGGCAGGAGCGTAACCATGGCAAACATCGCTTGCAGGCAGCTGCACAAGACTTATGACCAGAAGACGGCCGTGCTGCAGCCGTTCGACCTGGAGATCGACGACGGCGAATTCATCGTCCTGCTGGGGCCATCGGGCTGCGGCAAATCGACCCTGCTGCGCATGATCGCGGGTCTGGAAGACATCAGCGGCGGCGAGCTGCATATCGGCGGCGCCATCGTCAACGACCTGCCGCCGCGCGCGCGCAACGTGGCGATGGTGTTCCAGAACTACGCGCTGTATCCGCACATGACGGTGTACGACAATATTGCCTTCGGCCTGCGCCGCCTGAAGGTGCCGAACGACGAGATCGAGCGCCGCGTGCGCGAGGTGGCAGCCATCCTCAGCCTGGACAGCCTGCTCGAGCGCAAGCCGCGCGCCATGTCGGGCGGCCAGCAGCAGCGCACGGCCATTGCGCGCGCCATGATCAAGACGCCGCAAGTGTTCCTGTTCGACGAGCCGCTGTCGAACCTGGACGCCAAGCTGCGCGCGCAGCTGCGCGCCGACATCAAGCGCCTGCACCGCCGCCTGCGCACCACCACCCTGTACGTCACGCATGACCAGCTCGAAGCCATGACCCTGGCCGACCGGGTGGTGCTGATGAAGGGCGGGCATATCGAGCAGATCGGCACGCCGGCACAGCTGTACAACCATCCGCGCACCCTGTTCGCGGCAGGGTTTATCGGCACCCCTGCCATGAACTTCATCGATGGCGTGATCGAGAAAGAAAACGGGCAAACGCTGCTCGTGTGCGCCGGCTACCGCTGGCCGCTCGTCTCACCCCGCTTCGCCGCGTTGCCGGCGGGTGGCCGCGTGGTGTTTGGCCTGCGGCCGAACCACTTGCGGGCGGCGCAGCAGCAGGAAGCTGCGGGCACGCATGGCCTGGCGTGCGCCATCGATCTGGTGGAGCTGCTGGGCGCCGAAGCGCTGATCAGTTTCCAGTGCGGCGCCTTGACCTTGTCGGCCCTGCTGCCGGCGAATGCGGCCAACAGCGCGGCGCAGGTGGGCCAGACCCTGGCACTGGCTTTCGACGAAGAACACATGCACCTGTTCGACGCCGACAGCGGCCTGGCAGTGGCCGCGGGCTGAAGTCGTTAGAATAGGTGACCGAGACCGTGCAAGGGAACTGCCGTGACGCCTGACCTGGAACTGATCCACAAACCGATCCACGAATCGTTTCGCGCGTGGGCGCACGGCTATCCGCATGCGGTGGCGAAATGGCATTTTCATCCTGAATATGAACTGCACATCATCACCACGTCGACGGGGAAATTCTTTGTCGGCGACCATATCGGCAGCTATGCGCCCGGCAACCTGGTGCTGACGGGGCCGAATTTGCCGCACAACTGGGTCAGCGAACTGGCCGAAGGCGTGCAGCTGCCTGCGCGCGACCTGGTGCTGCAGTTTTCCAGCGACTTCGTCGAGCGCTGTGCACTGCTGTTTCCGGAAATGGCGCCGCTGAAAACCCTGCTGGGCGAGGCGGGCAGGGGCTTGCAGTTTCCCGATGCGCTGGGCCTGCGTCTGGCGCCGCTGCTGGCCGAGCTGACGACGGCGCAGGGTCCGCGCCGCGTGGAACTGTTCGCGCGCCTGTTCGGCGACCTGTGCGACTGCCGCGAAAGGCGTCCGCTGGCCAGTGTCAACTACCTGGCGCAGGCGGGACGCTACATGTCCTCGACCATCAACCTGGTGCTGGCCTACATCAAGCAAAACATTACCCTGGATTTCTGCGAGCAGGACGTGGCCGACGTGGCGGAAATGAACACCTTGAAATTCACGCGTTTCTTCCGCAAGCATACGGGCACCTCCTTCATCCATTACGTCAACCAGGAACGCATCGCGCTGGCCTGCGAGCTGCTGATGAATACGGACATGAAGGTCACGGATATCTGCTACCGCACGGGGTTCAACAATCTCTCCAATTTCAACCGCCAGTTTTTGGCGCACAAGCAGATGTCGCCGTCGAAATTCCGCTCCTGCCTGCACATGAACATGCCCGAGTCGTTTTCCTGACGGCCTTTTTCACTTTTTTTATGGAACCATCGTGACATATCTCGGTATCGATATCGGCACTTCCGAAGTCAAGGCCATCCTCACGGATGACGCGCAAGCCATCCTCGCCAGCGCCGGCGTGACCCTGCGCGTCTCCAGCCCGCACCCCGGCTGGTCGGAACAGAATCCCGAAGACTGGTGGCACGCCACCCTGGACGTCATCGCCGCCATCCGTGCCGCGCAGCCGGTGGCGTTTTCCGGCCTGCGCGGCATCGCGCTGTCGGGTCAGATGCATGGCGCCACCTTGCTCGACAAGCAGCAGCACGTGCTGCGCGCGGCCATCCTGTGGAACGACACGCGCGCGTTTGCCGAATGCGTGGAACTGGAAGCACTGGTGCCCGAATCGCGCGCCATCACGGGCAACCAGGCCATGCCCGGTTTCACGGCGCCCAAGCTGCTCTGGCTGCAAAAATACGAGCCGTCGCTGTTCCGCGCCACGGCCAAGGTCTTGCTGCCCAAGGATTACGTGGCGCTGCGCCTGACGGGCGAGTATGTGTCCGACATGTCCGACGCTTCCGGCACCTTGTGGCTGGACGTGGCCAGGCGCGACTGGTCCGAGCGCATGCTGGCTGCCACCGGCCTGTCGCGCGAACACATGCCGCGCCTGGTCGAGGGCAGCGCCGCGGCCGCGCAGGTGCGCCCGTCGCTGTGCCAGGAATGGGGCATCGCGCACCCGGTGCTGCTGGCCGGCGGCGCGGGCGATAATGCGGCCGCCGCCGTCGGCCTGGGCGTGGTGGAGCCGGGTGCCGGCCTGCTGTCGCTGGGCACTTCCGGCGTGCTGTTCGCGGGCAGCGACGGCTTCGCGCCCAATCCTGGCCAGGGCGTGCACGCGTTCTGCCATTGCCTGCCCGAGCGCTGGCACCAGATGAGCGTGATCCTCAGCGCAGCCTCCAGCCTCAGTTGGGTGGCGCGGCTGACGCAGTCGTCCGACATCGGAGAATTGGTGGCGCTGGCGGAAAGCGTCGAGGCGCGCACGGCGCCCGTCTTCCTGCCGTATTTGAGCGGCGAGCGCACGCCGCATAACGACGCCACGGCGCGCGGGGTGTTTTTCGGTTTGTCGACGGAACACGGGCGCGCGGAACTGGCTTACAGCGTGATGGAAGGCGTGGCCTTTGCCATGGCCGATGGCAATGCGGCCCTGCGCAGCGCCGGCACGCAGTTGCAGGAAGCGTCGTTCGTCGGCGGTGGCTCGCGCAGCCGCTTCTGGGCGCAGCTGTGCGCGAATGCCTCGGGCTTGCACGTGCTGCGCCACGACCATGGCGTAGCTGGCGGCACCCTGGGCGCGGCGCGCCTGGCGCAGATGGCGGTGACGGGCTTGCCGCCCGCGCAGGTGTGCACGCGTCCGGCCGTGCAGGAGAGCATCGCGCCGCAGGCCAGCGGCGTGCTAGATGAGCGCCTGGCGCGCTACCGGCGTTTGTATCCGCTGCTGCGCGAGGAGTTTGCGGGTGCGGCGAGGTAGCGGTATTGCAGCCTGGCTGTCGCCGGGCTTACGGCATTCCCTCGCGTGCCGCTTGATGCCAGTCAAGCGGCCCCCGATCAGCGAAAAATCCCGCCTGAATTCTTATACTATTTCCTTTCCGCATGTATTTGCGCCGGGCCGCATGGCGCGCCTTGCAAAGGAAAACCATGTTGCCGACTTTCCGCCTGCCGGGTGACCCATGACGGCGCTGCTGCTGGCGCTGTGCCTGTTCCTGGCCGTCGTGCTGAGCGTGCTGCTGGCGTGCCAGTGGCATGCCGCGCGGGGCTGGCGCCGGCGCCACGCCACCAGCGCCATGCTGCAGGCGCGCGGGCTGGCGCTGCTCGATGCCTTGCCGGCGGCTGTCATCGGCACCGACCGGGAAGGCGTGGTGCAGTACCTGAATCCCCGCGCCAGTGCCCTGGGCGGCCTGCTGCCCGCCGATGGCCTGGGCTTGCCCGTGTCGCAGCTGCTGCCGCTGTTCCACGATGGCACGCCGATCGACGCGGCGCGCCAGGTGCGCGAGTGCGTGGCGCAGCAGGAAGTGCTGGAAGTGGCGCGCGGCGCCGTGCTGCTGCGCCATCTCGATGGCAAGCGCATCGACGTGCAGTACAGCTGCGCGCCGCTGGCGCAGGGCGGCGCGGTGCTGCTGCTGCACGACGTGTCGGCCCGCCGGCGCGCCGAGCAGCAATTGGAGTTCATCGCCCATCACGATGGCTTGACGGGACTGCCGAACCGCCTGCATTTCCAGATCCGCTTCGAGCACGGCATCGCCTATGCGCGCCGCCACCAGGGTTTGCTCGCGGTGCTGTTCGTCGACATCGACCGCTTCAAGGCCATCAACGACAGTCTGGGGCACGACGTGGGCGACCAGGTGCTGACGGAGTTCGCGCGCCGGGTACAGCAGTGCGTGCGCAAGGTCGACACGGTGGCGCGCCAGGGCGGCGATGAATTCATCATCTTGCTGACGGAGCTGCGCACGGCGCAGGATGCCGAGCGGGTAGCCGAGAAAATCGTCGGCGCCATCGCCGCCCCCTTCGTCATCGGCGAATACAGCCTGACGGTGGCGGCCAGCGTGGGCGTGGCCCTGTATCCGGATGACGACGATGACGTCAATGCGCTGATCGAGAAAGCCGACCTGGCCATGTATGCGGCCAAGCGCCACGCGCCTGGCACCTGCCTGCGCTATGCGGCGCGCATGCAGACGCAGTCCTATTCGCGCACCATCCTCGAGACAGCGTTGCGCCATGCGCTCGAGCGCAACGAGTTCGTGCTGTACTACCAGCCGCGCATGGATTTGCAGACGCGCAGCATCACGGGCGTGAAGGCGCTGCTGCGCTGGAAGCATCCGGAGCTGGGCCTGATGATGCCGCTCGATTTTTTGCATGTGCTTGAAGAAAGCGCCCTGATCCTGCCCGTGGGCGCGTGGGTGCTGGCCACGGCCGTGGAGCAGGCGCGCAGCTGGATCGAACAGGGGCAGCCGCTGACGGTGTCCGTCAGCCTGTCGGCGCGCCAGTTCTACCAGCGCGACATCGTGCGCAATTTCGCCGCCGCGCTGGAGGCGGCCGGCGTGCCCGGCCACTGCATCGAACTGGAAATCGCCGCCGCCATCCTGATCGACAGCAATCAGAATTGCGAGCTGATACTGCGCCAGTTCCGCCAGTTGGGCATCGCCATCGCCATCAGTGATTTCGGCACGGGCGAAGCGTCGCTGAACTACCTGAAGCGCTTTCCCACGGATGCCGTGAAGATCGAAAAATGCTTCATCGACGACCTGGGCAAGCCCGGCGGCGACGGCGCCATGGTGTGCGCCATCGTCGCCATGGCGCACACGCTCAGGCTGCGCACCATCGCCGGCGGCGTGGAAAACGCCGAGCAGCTGGAGCTGCTGGCCGAGATGGGCTGCGACGAGGCGTTCGGCTATTTCCTCGGCCGCGCCATGGCGCCGGACGGCGTCGAGGCGCTGCTCAAGAGCGGCGCCGCCGTGTAGCGTACAACAGCCTAGAACTTGTAGCGCAGCGACAGCATGGCGTTGCGCGGATCGCCGTAGTAGCCGCCCATGCCCGTCGAGTAGTACTGCTTGTCGAAGACGTTGTTCACGTTCAGGGTCGCCACCAGCTGCGGGCTGAGCGGGTACTGCGCCATCAGTCCCGCCACCGCATACGCCTTCTGCGTGAAGCGCTCGCCGTTCGGCCCGCGGTCATCCATGTAGATATCGCTCTGCCAGTTCACGCCGCCGCCCAGCACCAGCCCCGGCACGCCTTGCGCCAGGCGCCAGGTGGTCCACAGCTTGGCCATGTTCTGCGGCTGGTTGGTCTGGATGCGCGCGCCGGCCGCATTGCGGATGCGGCTGTAGGCATAGCTGGCCGTCAGTTGCCAGTCCGGGCGCAGCTGGCCCGACACTTCCGCCTCGACACCGCGCGTGGTAGCGCCTTTCACCGTGTGGTAGGCATAGGAGCCGCCGCCCGTGCCGATGATCCAGACGTTGCCCGGATCGGCTTCGGCCAGGTTTTCCTGCTTCAGCTGGAACACGGCGGCGCTGGTGGTGAGCTTGCCGCCGAAGAATTCCCCCTTGGCACCCACTTCATAGTTCTTGCCTTCCAGCGGCGCCAGGAAGCGGCTGTTGACGTCGCGCTGGCTTTGCGGCGTGAAGATGCTGGTGTAGCTGGCGTAGGCCGACCAGTGCCGTCCCAGGTCGTAGACCAGGCCCGCATACGGCGTGATCTTGCCGTTTTCGCGCATCGCGTCGTACAGGTCCGTGTCCTCAAAATAATCGCTGCGGATGTCGCGCTTCCAGTACGACAGGCGCGCACCGAGGATGACCGACAGCGCTTGCGTCGGACGCAGGCGCAGGGTGGAATACACGCCGCTTTCGCGCTCCTTGTCGTAGGAGCTGCCCAGGCGCGTGCCGCTGTAGTCGGGTACCGGCATGTCGCCATTCCAGGCGTGGATATCCGGCACCGTATAGTCATAGCCGGCGAGGCGCCAGCCCGGATAGATCGGGCTGTTCGTCTTGAGTTCCGAGGCGCTCACGCCCAGCACCAGTTCATGCTGGCGGCCGAAGGCCTGGAACGGGCCGCTGACATACGCGTCGAGCGAGGTCTGTTGCGGCTTGCTGTGCCAGTTGGCCAGCCACAGCTTCATGCCGCCGCCCGTCAGACGGTCCGGGTAGCCGTTGCCGGAAAAGCCCTGCAAGGCATCGTACCGGTTGCTGCTGCGGCTCACGGCCACCTTGGCGACCCAGTCGTTGTCGAAATAATGGTCGAGCGTGGCGAACAGCATGCTCTGTTCGCGGTCATACGTGCTCCACGCGGCCGTGCCGTTCATCGAGCGGGGGAAGCGCGTCTGCGAGCCGTCGGCATAGAACATGGGGAAGTCGCGCCCCGCGCCCTTGAGTTTTTCCTTCTGGTAGTTGATGCCGGCGCTGAGCACCGTCGATGGTGTCAGGTCCGCTTCGACAATGGCGTACAGCACGTCCTTTTTCTGCTGGTAGCGGTCGATGAAGGAGCGCTGGTCTTCATGCGCGGCGACGATGCGCGCGCGCACCCTGCCATCGGCCGTGAGTGGCGTCGAGATGTCGCCTTCGATGCGGTAGCGGTCCCACGAGCCGGCTTGCGCGCCGGCAGTGGCGGCAAACGCGCGGCCCGGACGCTTGCGCACCAGGTTGATGGCTGCCGACGGGCTGCCCGTGCCGCTGATCAGGCCCGTCGCGCCGCGGATGATTTCAACGCGGTCGTAGATGGCCATGTCGAAGGTGCGTGCCTCCAGGTTCTTGCTGGTCGGGATACCGTCGAACATGTACGACGTGACTTCAAAACCGCGTGAAAACACCTGGTCGTATTCGCGCGTGCTCGACGAATGGTCGACCGTGATGCCGGGCGCCTGCAGCAGCACGTCCTGCAAGGTGCGCAAGCCCTGGTCGTCGATCTGCTGGCGCGTGATGACGCTGACGGCCTGCGGCGTTTCGCGCAGCGACAGGTTCAGGCGGGTGGCGCTGGTCAGGCCTGCGTAGCCGCGCTTGCCCTCTGTGGTGCCATCGCGCAGGGCGCTGGAACTGACGGCCACTTCACCCAGGGTGGCGGCGATCGGCGCGCCGGTGGAGGCAGCACCCGCCTTGCGCAGCACGTAGCCGCGTTCGCCGCTGGGCAGCGCTTCCAGGCCCGTGCCGGCCAGCAGGCGGGCCAGCGCCTGCGGCACCGTGTAGCTGCCGTTCAGGCCCGGTGTGCGCACCCCT
>NZ_NRDQ01000197.1 GCF_002878455.1 Janthinobacterium sp. AD80 | reverse complement strand
CGCCACGGCGGCGCCGAGCCGCCCGAGGAACCGCCCGGCACGGCCGTCTTGTCCCACGGGTTCTGCACGGCGCCGAAGGCCGA
This sequence comes from Janthinobacterium sp. AD80, assembly GCF_002878455.1. GTDB lineage: Bacteria > Pseudomonadota > Gammaproteobacteria > Burkholderiales > Burkholderiaceae_D > Janthinobacterium. The sequence continues at coordinate 17,425 of NZ_NRDQ01000197.1, read as the reverse complement.
GTTCTCGTTGCCGGAACCCATGGCGAACTCGTCGCAGTTGACCTTGCCCAGGGTGACCATGCCGGCGGCCTGGAATTTTTCCACCACGGTGGCGTCAAACGGGCTGGCGTAGTTGGCCAGCATGTTCGAGCCGGCCGTCGTGCGCCAGCCCTTGGTGACGAACAAATCCTTGTGCGCGATCGGCACGCCCGTCAATGGCGTGGCCGTGCCGTTGGCGATGCGGGCATCCGCTTCGGCCGCTTGCGCCAGGGTCAGGGCACGGTCGACGTGCAAGAAGGCGTTCGAGGTGTCCGCTTCGATGCGGTCGAGGAAATGCGTCGCCAGCGCAACGGCGGAAATTTCCTTGTTCTGCAAAAGCGTGGACAGCTGTTTGATGGATTTTGTATGCATGGCGTTTCTATTTTTTCTATTCGGCAAGGTTGATATTCGTGCACTGCGCCGTTCTAGCGCCTGACAGAAGCGTAGCGAGCGGAAGTGGGTTGTGGCCGGGAAGCGGTGCTGTGCTTTTGCACAGTGAGCATCGGAGGCCGCAAATCGCGACGCGCAGCAGCTTATGCCAGGTGCCAGTTACTCGATGACCTTCGGGACCAGATACAGGCCATCCTGTACCTTCGGCGCCACAGCCTGGTAGTCGTCGCGGCGATTCGTCTCGGTGGCGACGTCTTCGCGCAGGCGCAGGGCGATATTGTCCATGTGGGCGGCCAGCGGATGGCTCAGGGGGGCCACGCCATCAGTATTGACGGCTTGCATTTGCTCGGCCAATGCGAAAATCTTGTTCAATTGCTCCAGCGAATTGACAGCCTGCTCGTCGGCCATTTCAAGTTGCGCCAGGTGGGCGATGCGTTTTACGTCGGATAGAGTCAGGGACATGGCGAATGGCGCGGAGTGCCGCGCATTAGTATTAAGTTGGCGTTTTGATAAAACGCGGGTATTTACTGCTATTTTGCTCACAAAAATCGAAGAATGCCGCGTAACTCGCGGCTGCAAGAGTCGCACTTTTCCATGGTTTTTGAGCAAATCGCATTCAAATTATAAGGTAGAATGGCGGGTTAATGCGTTGCCGGCGCTGATGGACTGCTGCCGCAGCATAGAAAAGATTGCGCAAGCGCTAAGCGAAACCCGGAAAAATCGCCTTTTGGATTTTCAGGGTGCCTGAAAGCGCCCGCTTTGAAACTCCCCATAAACAGCTTTTGCGCAGCTCGATGCGCTACAGGACACTCATGTTTGGTTTTTTACGCAGGTACATCTCCACCGATCTGGCCATTGACTTGGGCACGGCTAACACTCTTATTTATGTACGCGGCCTCGGTATCGTCCTGGACGAGCCGTCCGTCGTCGCCATCCGCCAGGAAGGCGGTCCGAATGGCAAGAAGACCATTCAGGCAGTCGGCAAGGAAGCCAAGCAGATGCTGGGCAAGGTGCCGGGCAATATCGAAGCGATTCGCCCGATGAAAGATGGCGTGATCGCCGACTTCACCGTCACCGAGCAGATGCTCAAGCAATTCATCCGCATGGTGCACGACTCGAAATTCTTCCGTCCATCGCCGCGCATCATCATTTGCGTGCCGTGCGGCTCGACCCAGGTGGAACGCCGCGCGATCCGCGAATCGGCACTCGGCGCCGGCGCCTCGCAGGTGTACCTGATCGAAGAACCGATGGCAGCGGCCATCGGCGCGGGCCTGCCCGTGTCCGAAGCGACCGGCTCGATGGTGGTCGACATCGGCGGCGGCACGACGGAAGTGGGCATCATTTCGCTGGGCGGCATGGTCTACAAGGGTTCCGTGCGCGTCGGCGGCGACAAGTTCGATGAAGCCATCGTCAACTACATCCGCCGCAACTACGGCATGCTGATCGGCGAACAGACGGCCGAAGCCATCAAGAAGGCCATCGGTTCGGCCTTCCCTGGTTCGGAAGTGAAGGAAATGGAAGTCAAGGGCCGTAACCTGTCCGAAGGCATCCCGCGCTCGTTCACCATTTCCAGCAACGAGATCCTCGAAGCGCTGACCGACCCGCTGAACAACATCGTCTCGGCCGTGAAAAACGCGCTGGAACAGACGCCGCCGGAACTGGGCGCCGACATCGCCGAAAAAGGCATGATGCTGACGGGCGGCGGCGCACTGCTGCGCGACCTCGATCGCCTGCTGATGGAGGAAACCGGTCTGCCGGTGCTGGTGGCCGAGGACCCGCTCACCTGCGTGGTGCGCGGTTCCGGGATGGCACTGGAACGTATGGACAAGCTCGGCTCGATCTTCTCCTACGAATAATCTGACAGAAGGGCCGGAACCATTTCCGGCCTTTTTTTGGTTTTGACTCCGGCGTTTGCCCGGGGTTTGCACGTTGGCGCACTGCGCCTGATTATTGGATGTCATGGAATACAGTCCTCCGCCACTTTTCAAACAAGGCGCCTCTGCCCGCGTCAAGATGATGGTGTTCGCCGGCATTTCTATCGCCTTGCTGCTGGTCGATTCGCGCATGCACGCGCTGACGGCAGTGCGCCAGGCCGTCGGCACCGTGCTGTATCCGGTGCAGATGGCGGCCCTGGTGCCGCGCGATGTGGCGCTCGGCGTCGGCAATTACTTTTCTTCGCTGTCGGCCCTGGAAAAACAGGTGCGCGACCTGAAGCACGAACAGATCGCCTCGGCGCAGATACTGCAGCAGGCGCAGCTCAACATCGTCGAAAACAACCATTTGCGCAAGCTGATGGAAGCGCGCGAGCGCGTGCCCGTCAAGACCATGATGGCCGAAGTGCTGTACGACACGCGCGATTCGGCCACGCGCAAGATCGTGCTTGACCGCGGTATCCAGAATGGCGTCGAACTGGGGCGCCCCGTGATCGACAACCTGGGCGTGGTGGGGCAGGTCACGCGCGTGTTCCCGTTTACGTCCGAAGTCACCTTGCTGACGGATGAAGAGCAGGCCATTCCCGTGCAGCTGCTGCGCAATGGCGTGCGCAGCGTGGCCATTGGCCGCGGCAAGTCCGGCACCATGGAATTGCGCTTCACGGCACCCAGCGCCGATATCCAGATCGGCGACATTGTCATTACCTCGGGCCTCGACGGCCTGTATCCGGCCGGCCTGGCCGTGGCGCGCGTGACCCTGGTCGAACGCAATGCGCACGGCCCGTTCGGCCGTGTCGTCTGTCAGCCGCTGGCCGGCATCGAACGCAATACCCAACTCCTCATTCTGATGACGTCGCCCGACATTCCACCGCGCCCGCCCGCCGAAGATATCAAGACGGGCCGCAAGATCGCCGGCAAGATGGCGCCGATCAAGGACCCTGCCAAGGAACCTGCAGCGGCTGCCGCGGCAGCGCCGGCCACCACGCCTGCCGCCAAGCCGCCTGCCGCCAACGCGGCTGCGCCTGCACCGGCAAAACCTGCGACGCCAACGCCCGTACCGGCCGCCGTGCCGCCGAAGGAGGCGACCCGATGAACCGCCCGCATTACATCCTGCTGCCGGTCAGCCCCCTGTTCATCGGTTTTTCCCTGCTGTGCGCTTTTCTGCTGAACCTGCTGCCCTGGGGGCAGTTCGTCGGCGTGCCCGATTTCGTCGCGCTGGTGCTGGTCTTCTGGGGCATCCACCAGCCGCGCAAGGTCGGCATCGGCGTGGCGTTTTTCATGGGCCTGATGATGGACGTGCACGATTCGACCCTGCTGGGCGAAAATGCGCTGGCCTACACCTTGCTCTCGTATTTCGCCATCATGATGCACCGCCGCGTGCTGTGGTTCCCCATCATGACGCAGGCGCTGCACGTGCTGCCGCTGCTGCTGCTGACGCAGGCGCTGCAATTGCTGACGCGCCTGATCGTCTCGGGGCGCTTCCCCGGCTGGCTCAATTTCATCGAGAGTTTTGTCGCCGTCGCCCTGTGGCCCATCGTCACGTGGATCCTGCTGGCGCCGCAGCGCCGCGCCGTGGACCGCGACCACAACCGCCCGATCTGACGAGCGCCCGCAATGACCGAACTGAAAAATACCGAGCGCGAACTGCATTTTTTCCGCATGCGCCTCACCGTGCTGGGCGCGCTCGTCTTTGTCTGCTTTTCACTGCTGCTGGCGCGCTTCATCTGGCTACAGGTGATCAAGCACGAGGACTATGCCACCAAGGCCGAGGATAACCGCATCGCCGTGGTGCCCATCGTGCCTACGCGCGGCTTGATCCTCGACCGCAATGGCGTGGTCCTGGCGCGCAATTATTCAGCCTACACGCTGGAAATCACGCCATCGAAACTCAGTGCCAGCCTCGATTCCGTGATCGACGAGCTGTCGACCCTGGTGCAGATCGATATCAAGGACCGCCGCCGCTTCAAGAAGCTGCTGGAAGAGTCGAAGAATTTTGTCAGCGTGCCGCTGCGCACGCGCCTGACGGACGAGGAAGTGGCGCGTTTCACGGCGCACCGTTTCCGCTTCCCCGGCGTGGAAGTGCAGGCGCGCCTGTTCCGCCAGTATCCGATGGGCGAAGTGGCGTCGCACGTGGTGGGCTTCATCGGCCGCATCAACCGCAATGAAGCCAAGGCGCTGGAAGAGGGCGAGGACGCCGCCAACTACAACGGCACCGACCATATCGGCAAGGAAGGCCTGGAGAAAAGCTACGAGAAGCAGCTGCACGGCACCACCGGCTACGAAGAGGTGGAAGTGTCGGCCGGCGGGCGCGCCATGCGCACCCTGTCGCGCACGGCGGCCACGCCTGGCAATAATCTGATCCTGTCGATCGACATCGAACTGCAGAAAGTGGTCGAGGAAGCGTTCGGCGAATGGCGCGGCGCGGCCGTGGCCATCGACCCGGCCACCGGCGACATCCTGGCCTATGTTTCCAAGCCAGGCTACGATCCGAACCTGTTCGTCGACGGCATCGACCAGCAAAGCTGGAACGAACTCAATACCTCGCTGGACCGGCCGATGGTCAACCGTCCCCTGTCCGGCACTTACGCGCCCGGCTCGACCTTCAAGCCCTTCATGGCGCTGGCCGCGCTGGAACTGGGCAAGCGCACGCCAAGCCAGTCGATTTCCGATCCCGGTTTCTTCATGCTGGGCGGGCATATGTTCCGCGACGATAAAGTGGGTGGCCACGGCACGGTCGACATGCACAAGTCCATCGTCGTCTCGTGCAATACCTATTACTACCAACTGGGCCGCGACATGGGCATCGACGCCATCCACGACTTCATGAAACCGTTCGGCTTCGGCCAGCTGACGGGCATCGACCTGAATAACGAAAAGACGGGCGTGCTGCCGTCGACGGAATGGAAGCGCAACCGCTTCAAGACGCCGCAGCAGAAAAAATGGGTGGGCGGCGACACGATTTCGGTGAGTAACGGCTCCGGCTACAACTCCTACACACCGCTGCAGATCGCCCACGCGACGGCCAACCTGGCGAATAATGGCGTGGTGATGAAGCCGCATCTGGTGAAAATCATCGAAGACGCCAACACGCGTGCGCGCACCCTGACGGTGCCGAAGGAAAGCTACCGCATTCCGCTCAAGCAGGAAAACATCGACACCATCAAGCGCGCCATGGTCGGCGTGACCAGCGAGCAGGGCGGCACGGCCGCGCGCATCTTCACCGGCGTGCAGTACACGGTGGGCGGCAAGACGGGTACTGCGCAGGTGGTGGGCATCAAGAAAAACGAGAAGTACAATGCCAAGCTGCTGGCCGAGCGCCTGCGCGACAACGCCTTGTTTACGGCCTTCGCGCCGGCCGACAAGCCGCGCATCGCGATTGCCATCGTGGTGGAAAACGCCGGCTTCGGTGCCGGCGTGGCCGCGCCGATCGCGCGCAAGGCGCTCGACTACTACCTGCTGGGCAAGCGTCCGAGCGACAAGGAAAAAGAAACCACCAAGGTGCCGAAGGAAGATGTCGACGAAGTGCGCACCCTGGAAGAAATCACTGACGAGCAGGCCGCCCCGGCACCTGCCAGGCAATAAGGAAGCACATGCCCATTAACGAGAGGCGCTCGCTGTGGCGGCGCGCCAAACCCTATCTGGCGGTATTCGATCCGCCGCTGATGGTGATCATCCTGATGCTGCTCAGTACCAGCCTGCTGACCCTGTACTCGGCCAGCATCGGCATCCCCGGCAAGATCGAAGACCATCTGCGCAATATGCTGCTGTGCTTTTTCGTCATGTGGCTGGCCGCGAATGTCACGCCGCAGATGATGATGCGCATCGCCGTGCCGGCCTACACGGTATCGGTGCTGCTGCTGGTGGCCGTGGCGCTGTTCGGCACCATCAAGCTCGGCGCGCGGCGCTGGCTGCATATCGGCGTGATCGACATCCAGCCGTCCGAATTCCTGAAGATCGCCACGCCGCTGATGCTGGCCTGGTTCTTCCAGCACAATGCGGGCGCGCTGCGCTGGAAAGCGTTCGCCGTGGCTGCCGCGCTGCTGCTGGTGCCCGTCTACCTGATCGCGCGCCAGCCTGACCTGGGCACGGCGCTGCTGGTGGTGGCGGCCGGTTTTACCGTCATCTTCCTGGCCGGCCTGTCGTGGAAAGTGATGGTGGGCTTGTTCCTCGCCGTCGCCTGCTACCTGCCGATCGCCTGGTCGCACCTGCATGACTACCAGCGCGACCGCGTGATGATGCTGATCGACCCGACCAAGGACCCGCTGGGCAAGGGCTTCCACATCATCCAGTCCATCATCGCCATCGGTTCGGGCGGCATGACGGGCAAGGGCTGGACGCACGGCACGCAAGCCCACCTGGAGTTCGTGCCGGAGCGCACGACCGACTTCATCTTCGCCGTGTATTCGGAAGAGTTTGGCCTGGTCGGCAACTTGATCCTGATGCTGATGTATTTACTGCTGGTGGGACGGGGGCTGATGATCGCCGCCAACGCCCCCAGTTTTTTCACTCGCCTGCTGGCAGGAGCGATTACCATGATTTTCTTTACTTACGCCTTCGTCAACATGGGCATGGTCAGCGGCATCGTGCCGGTGGTCGGCGTGCCCTTGCCATTCCTCAGCTACGGCGGCACCGCGCTGCTGACCCTGGGCGTCGCCTCCGGCATCCTGATGAGCATTCAGCGCCACCGCAAGCTGGTGCAGACCTGATGCGCGCGCCTGTCGATACCTTCGCCATGCGCGCAATGGGCCTGGCTGTCTTGCTGACCCTGGCCGCCTGCGGCACCACGCCGCAAAAGCCCGCGTCGGGCAATGTGCCCATGCCGTCCGGCGGCAAGGTCAAGTCCCCCGTGCGCCAGGATCCTACCTTGCCCGCCTTGCCGGCGGCCGGTTCCGGACGCGGCGGCTACTACAAGGATGACGGCCCGGGCGACAATCCGCCGCCCAACCTGCGCGACGTTCCCGACGCGGAAGTGCGCAACGAGCCGTATTCCACGCGCTCGAACCGCCCCTACGTCGTCTTCGGCAAGACCTACACGCCGATCACCAACAATGAACCGTTTACGCAGCGCGGCACGGGTACCTGGTATGGCAAGAAATTCCATGGCCAGCGCACCTCGTCGGGCGAAATCTACGACATGTACAAGATGACGGCGGCCCATCCGACCTTGCCGATTCCATCGTATGCGCGCGTGACGAGCATCGACAGCGGCGAGCAGGTGATCGTGCGCATCAATGACCGCGGACCATTCCACGCCACGCGCGTGATTGACGTGTCCTACACGGCGGCACTGAAACTGGGCTTCCTGGGCAAGGGCAGCCACCAGGTGGTGGTCGAGCGCCTGCTGCCGGCCGATATCGACGCCATCCTGGCTGCCCGCGCGGCGCCGAAACCGGTGCCTTCCGTCGTCGCCATCTCCATCGATACGCCGGTGGAAACGGGCGCCGTGGTGCAGCCGGAAGTGTCGTCGCAGATGCTGCCCGTCGATGCGACGGTGGCCATGCCTGCACCGGTGGCGCTGGCCAGCGGCTTCTATTTGCAGCTGGGCGCCTACTCGCGCGCCGACAATGCGGAATCGGGACGTTCGCGCCTGGCGCCGTATGCGGCAGCCCTGGGGTCCCTGGGCGTGGTGCAGGCCGGTAACCTGTTCCGCCTGTACGGCGGACCGTTTTCCAGCCGCGCCGAGGCGGCCCGCGCGGCGGCGAATTTACCGGAATCGACAGGCATCAAGCCCATCGTCATCGAAAGATAAGCGTAGGTCGGATTAGGCGCAAGGCGCCGTAATCCGACGCGATTGTCAGCAGTCATTTACAGGCGCGCAGTTCCTGTTCCGGGAACTGCGCCTTGATCTTCTCCAGGCGCGCGCGCGTGGCGGCGTCGAGGTCGCGGAACTGGTAGGCCAGCTGCTTGCTGGCGCTGTAGCGGGGAGCGATGCGGGCGCTGTGCACGCCCTGCTTGTTCAGCGATGCCAGCTGGGTTTGCGCGCCGCTTTCCGACTTGAACACGCCCAGCGAAATGCCCCAGCGCTGCGGACTGCTTTCATTCATGATGAAGTAGTTCGTCACGCCCAGCTGCTTCAATTCGCCGGCCTTGCGGTCGGCGCCCTCCTTGCTGCCCTGCGGCGGGATGTACACCATGTAGCTGGAAATCTCCTGGCCGGCCACGTTGCGGCGCGACTGGCGGTCGCCCAGGTCCAGCGACGCTACTTGCGCTTCGAAACGGCGGCCATCGGCCAGCAGGAAATTGCCCACCTCCGTGCAGGCATACGATAGCGGAGCTGCCGCTGCGACCGCCGCTGGCGCCGGGCTTTCTTCGGCGGCGGGCGGCGTGGCGGGCGCCGTGGCCTGTTCCTGCGTCAGCAAGGTGAGCTTGGTCGCCTGCAGCTGGTTTTTCAGGCGCGCCGGTTCGCGCGTCTCGCTGCGAAAACTGCCCAGATAACCCTGGCCGATGGCAAACACCAGCAGGTTCACGCCGGCCAGCAGCCAGAAGACGAATTTCAGCATGCGTGTTCTCCTTGAATTGCCGCTGCGCCGCCTGCGCGCGCGGCCGCCTGTAAACCAAGCATGACGATATTGTCCACCAGATGCAGCGGCACGGACAGGGCCAGGGCTTGCGCGATACGCGGCGCGGCGCCGCCGGACAGCAGGCAGGCGCTGGCGCCATGCATGCGCACGGCCCGTTCGATGGCGCCCGCCTGCGCCGCCAGGCAACCCGAGAGGATGGCGTCGTCCGTGTTGTCGGCAAAGCCGGCCGGCAGGGGGCTGCCGCTGGCGATCTGCGGCAATTGCGCCGTATTGCGCGCCAGCGAACTGGCCATCAGCCCGAGTCCCGGCAAGATCATCCCGCCGAGGAAAACGCCATCGGCCGTGAGGGCGTCGATGGTGGTGGCGGTGCCGCAATTGGCGACGATGACGGCCTGGCCCGGCGCCAGCGCGTGCGCGCCGATGGCGGCGGCAAAACGGTCGCAGCCCAGCTGGGACGGCTCGCGGTAGGCGTTGCTCACGCCGGCCAGATGCGGCAGCGAGGCAAACGTGGCGATGGACTGCGGCGGCAGATTGGCCGGCAGCTGTGCGCGCAGGCGCGCGCCGATGGCCGCGCCGGCCACGTTCGACAGCAGCACGCCGGAAATGGCCAGGCCGCCCCAGGCAGCCTGCAAGGTATCGAGCTGCGCATGCGCCACGGCGCCGCTGGCCAGCCAGGCGCCAGCCGCGCCGGTGGGGGCGGCAAGGGCCCATTTGATGCGCGTGTTGCCGGCGTCGATCAGCAGGAGCATGCGCTTACTCCCCGGCCAGGCGCAGGGAAACGTCGCCTGACATGATGTGCTGCACGCCGTCCGCGCCGTGCAGCAGCAGGCGGCCCAGTTCATCCACGCCGACCGCCACGCCTTGCTGCAGCAGCTGGCCATTGTCGAGGATTTTCACGTGCTGGCCCTGCCAGGCGTGCAGCAAATTCCAGCGCTCCGTGAACGGCGCAAAGCCCGTATCGTCGAATTCGGCCAGCACGCCAGCCAGGCGGCTGAGCAAGGCCGCCACCAGGGTATTGCGCTCCATCTGCGCCAGCCAGGGCACGGCCGAGACGCTGCGCCCGATCTGCTGTTCCAGCGCATCGGGCATCAACAGATTGATGCCGCAGCCGATCACGGCCCACACGCCGCCATCCGCTGCCTGCTGCGTCTCGACGAGGATGCCGGCCAGTTTGTGGCCATCCTTGAGCATGTCGTTCGGCCATTTCAGCTGCACCGGCACGCCCAGCGACGTCATGCTTTCGGCCAGTGCCACGCCGACGGCCAGCGGCAAGCCGATCAGCCGGTGCAACGGTCCCTTGAAGGGCCAGGCCAGCGAGAACATCAGGCTGGCATCGGCCTGCGACACCCAGGGGCGTCCGGCGCGCCCGCGGCCGGCCGTCTGCTGGCCGGCGATGCGCAGGGTCGCTCCGGCCAGGGTGGCGCAACGGGCCAGCAGGTCGGCGTTGGTCGATCCCGTTTCGTCAACCACTTCGATGGCCACATGGGCGGCGCCCGTGGCGCAATGGGCGGAAATCGCCGTGCTGTTCAGGTCTGCGTGCTTCGTCATAGGGATATCAGTTTGTTACTGGCTGTCGCCGGATGGCGTGCTGCGCGCCTTGTGCGGCGCGTTGGCGAAGGCCATGTCGTAGACGGCATTGGGCAGTGCGCGCAGCACTTTGGCGACGACGCCCATCTGCCACGGGATCACGCGGTAGCTGTCGCCGTCGGCGATGGCGCGCGCGGCGCGTTCGGCGAATTTGCCAGCTGGCATCAGGAACGGCATGCGGTAGGCATTGTGCCGCGTCATCGGCGTGTCGATGTAGCCGGGCGTGATGGTGACGACCTTGACGCCGGCCGGCTTGAGTTCCAGGCGCAGCGATTCGCAGTAGCTGATCACTGCCGCCTTCGAGGCGCTGTACGCTTCGGCGCCGGGCAGGCCGCGGATGCCGGCCACGCTGCCGATGCCCACCAGGCGTCCGCTGCCCTGCGCCTGCATGGTGGCGATGAAGGGGGCGAAGGTGGCGACGGTGGCCGTGACATTGATGGCCATCAGGCGGGCGAAGGCGTCGAGGTCTTCCGCGTGTTCGCTCAAGGTGCCGTACGAGACGCCGGCGCTGGCGATGACGACGTCGATGCCGCCGGCCTGGCCGATGAAGTCAGCGGCCGCGTTTTTCAGGGCGGCGTGGTCGCACACATCGACGGCGTAGGCGCGGTGGCGTTCAGGGTGGTGCAGGGTGGCGATCAGTTGCTGCAGGGTCTCGCCGCGGCGGGCCAGCAGGCCAAGCCGGGCACCCTGGCGTGCGTAGTGCTGCGCCAGGGCGGCGCCCAGGCCGCTCGACGCGCCCGTGATGAAAACGCGCTGCATCAGGCGATGCCCGGGCGCGCCAGGGAAGGGCGCATGCTTATTTCTTTTCCGCTTTGGCTTTTGCCACCAGCACGTCCATCACGGTCAACGCCTGGGCGTTCAGCTGCTCTTCGTTCTGTGCCGACTTGCTGCCCTGGTTCGCCTGCGACGGCGAGGTGATGTAGCGGCCATCGATGGCGATCATGGGCCAGAACGTCACGTTATATGCCTGCATCATCGAGTCGGCATGGCGCACGCGGGCCGAGATGCCCATCGAACGGTAGGTGTCGATGAATTTCTGGCGGTCCACGCCCTGCTTGGCGACGAAGTCGAACACGGCATCATCGGTGGCCAGGCGGTTGCGCTCCACGTGCATGGCATTGAATACCTTGGCATGCAGCTTGTCGGTCAGGCCCATGGCTTGCATGGTGAAGAACAAGCGCTGCTGCGGCGCCACGCTGTCATCGCGTGACACGTGCACGCGCTTGAAGACGATGTTGTCGCCCTGTTTCTTGACCCAGGCCGCCAGCTGCGGTTCGAGCACATTGCAATGGGGGCAGTAGTAGGCGAAAAACTCCGTTACTTCGACCTTCTTGCCCGACTCCGTCGCCTGCGGCGTGGCCAGGGTTTCGTATTCGACGCCGTTCTTTGGCTCGGCCGGGGAGGCGGATGCGCCCATGGCGGCGCCGCACAGGGCGGCGGCAAACAGGACTTTTTTCAGAAAACGCATGCTGGTTCCTTATTTTTGGTTGCGGACGACGGCGACATCGATGCCGTTTTCGGACAGTTTGGTACGTGCGCGGTTCATCGCTTCGAGCTGGTTGAATGGCCCGACCCTGACGCGGTGCAGCACGCCGGCGTCGGTGCTGCGGTCGCTGATGGCCGCTTCAAATCCCAGCAGCGCCAGTTTGCCGCGCGTGCTTTCGGCGTCCGCCATGTCATGGAAGGCGCCAGCCTGCAGATAATAAATCCATTTGTCGCCCGCCGCATCGGTCTTCGCTTGCGGCGCTGGCGCGGCGGCCGGTGTTTTCGGCGCCGGCTTTTCCTTCAAGGTGCCGATGAGTTCCTGCAGCGCATCCGGTGGCGGCGCCTTTGGCTGCTGCGCTGGCGCGGGCGCCGGTGCAGGGGATGCCGGCTGCGTTGGCGAGGCGACTTCGCGCGGCTCCTTGGAGAAGTCGCGCGCCGCTTCCTTGGCCGCTTCCTTGTTGCCGTACATCGGCTTGTTCGGGTCGGCGATCTGGCCGGCCGTCGGTTCGGCCGATTTGCCGGCGCGGCCCGACTTGTCGGTAAATGGCGAGGAGCCCTTGGTGATCACCAGGGCGACCACCACGGCGATGCCCAGGCCGATGACCAGGCCGATGATGATGCCGACCAGGGTATTGCCCTGCTGGCGGCGGGCGGAAGAAAAGCGGGAAGCGTGACTCATGTACGGTTTGACCTTCGCGATTACATTTTGCTTGGCGCGGATACGCCAATCAGGGCCAGGCCATTGCGCAGCACCTGGCGCGCGGCGACCACCAGGGCCAGGCGGGCCAGCTTGACGGCTTCGTCCTCGACCAGCACTTTTTCAGCGAAGTAGAAGCTGTGCAGGTTGGCTGCCAGGTCGCGCAGGTAGAAGGCGACCTGGTGCGGTCCCAGTTCCGCTTGCGCGCGCGCCAGGGTTTCCGGATAGGCGGCCAGGGTTGCCAGCAGGGTCGCTTCGGTCGGCGCGGTGAGTGGAGATAAATCAACGCCGGCGATCGTGCTTTCATCGCCGCCCCAGTTTTCCAGGATGCGGCAGATGCGCGCATGCGCGTACTGCACGTAATACACGGGGTTTTCATCCGTGGTTTTCAGCGCCACATCGACGTCGAAGACGAACTCCGTATCGGCCTTGCGCGAGATCAGGAAGAAGCGCACGGCGTCGCGGCCCTTGGCGATGTCGCCGCCGCCCGACCATTCGATCAGGTCGCGCACGGTCACGTAGGAACCGGCGCGCTTCGAGATTTTCACTTCCTCGCCGTCCTTCATGACGGTGACCATCTTGTGCAGCACGTAGTCGGGGTAGCCTTGCGGGATGCCCATGTCGACCGCTTGCAGGCCGGCGCGCACGCGGGCGATGGTGCCGTGGTGGTCGCTGCCCTGGATATTGATGGCCTGCACGAAGCCGCGCTGCCATTTCACCAGGTGATACGCGACGTCCGGCACGAAATACGTGTAGGTGCCGTCCGTCTTGCGCATGACGCGGTCCTTGTCGTCGCCGAAGTCGGTGGTGCGCAGCCACAGCGCGCCATCCTGCTCATACGTGTGGCCGGCCTTGATCAGGGTTTCCACTGCGCTGTTGACCTTGCCGTCCGCATACAGCGACGATTCCAGATAGTAATTGTCGAACTTCACGCCGAACGCCTGCAGGTCGATGTCCTGCTCGTTGCGCAGGTAAGTGACGGCGAACGGGCGGATCGAATCGATGTCCTCGACGTTGCCATTGGCCGTGGCAGGCAGGCCATCGCTGGCCGAGACGGTCTTGCCGGCCTTGAAGTCGTTGGCGATGTCGGCGATGTAGTCGCCGTTGTAGGCGGACTCCGGCCATTCGGCGTCGCCCGGCTTGAAGCCGCGCGCGCGCGCCTGCACGGAATTGGCCAGGGTCTGGATCTGCACGCCCGCGTCGTTATAGTAGAACTCGCGCGTCACCTGATAGCCTTGCGCGTCGAACAGCGACGACAGGGCGTCGCCCAGCGCTGCCTGGCGGCCATGGCCCACGTGCAGCGGACCGGTCGGGTTGGCCGACACGAATTCCAGGATGACTTGCTTGCCGGCGCCTGCCGTGCTGCGGCCAAAGCTGTCGCCTTCGCCCAGGATGGTTTTCACGACGGCCTGTTTCGCGGCGTTCGACACGCGCACGTTGATGAAGCCGGGGCCGGCGATTTCCACCGCTTCGACCAGGCCCTTGCCGGCCGGATTGGCCAGCACGGCCGTGACGATGGTTTGCGCCAGTTCGCGCGGATTCTGTTTCAGCTGCTTGGCCAGTTGCATGGCGATGTTGCAGGCGACGTCGCCATGCGATGCATCGCGTGGCCGCTCGAGCACCACGCTAGGCGCAAGCGAAGTGCCGGCCAGGACGGGAGCGAGGGCGGCCTGGAACAGGGCGATGATTTCTTGTTTCTGTTGGGCGAGCATGAGCAGGATGGCGGTGGAACCGCGTTAAGAATGAATAGAATGAATCCAAAAGCAAAACGGACGGCGTTGGCAACAGCCGCCCGGACTGCGTTAATTATACTGGTTTGCCGGCGGGAACAATACGCTTGCGCACCCGTTGGCGGGTGAGCACCCGTGCGCAGGTATTTCACGATATTATCAGGACGGCATGCTCTTGTTGGTGCATGAAAACATCAGCATGCGGCATTCTGCTTGTATATATGCAGTTTTTTGCCGCAATTTACATTGATCGCTGCAATCGCCTGGTTCAGAGGGCGCCACAAACGCTACAATCGACCCTTTATTGATGACGCGCGGCCGTGAGTGCAATTGCCGCCAGCCGCGCGCAGCCACACCGGATAATTTATGAACAAGCGCCCAACGCTGAAATTGAAAACCAAGCCGGCGCCAGGCCCGGCCACTCCGCCAAAATTGCGTCCCAGCTACCATCCCGACCTGAAACCAGTCTTGCAGCCAGGCTTCCAGCCGGATTTGCGCGCCGATTCGCTGGCGTTTTGCCTGCTGGGCGCGGCCAATGCCGTGGCGCAAGTACGCACCGGCACGGCTCTGCCACAAGCGCTGGCCAAGGTATTTGCGCAGTCGAATGCCAGCCCGCAGGCGCGTGGCGCCATCCAGGACATTTCCTACCGCACCATGCGCCAGCTGGGCCGCAGCGAAACCCTGGTTGGCCTGATGACCTCGAAAGCACCCGAGCCGCCGATGCTGGCCGCGCTGCTGTGCTGCGCGCTGTCGCTGATGTCGGCCGAAGCGGACGAACAGCCGTATGAAGAATTCACGGTCGTCGACCAGGCTGTCACGGTGGCCACGTCGCACCCTGACCTGGCGCATGCCAAGGGCATGGTTAACGCTGTTTTGCGGCGTTTCCTGCGCGAACGCAGATCCCTGCTGGAAGCGGCCCTGCAGCAGCCGCTGGCGCAATGGAACTATCCGCAGTGGTGGATCGACTCGCTGCGTCTGGCCTATCCGCGCGACTGGCAAGCCATTTTGACGGCGGGCAACGCCGTGCCGCCCTTGACCTTGCGCGTGAACCGCCGCAAGAGCACGGTGGAAGCGTACCTGGCCGTGCTGGCGGAAGCGGGCATCGCCGCGCGCCAGGTGGGACCGTTCGCCGTGCGCCTCGACAAGCCGATCGGCGTGGCGCTGATTCCCGGTTTCGAGCAGGGCGTCGTGTCCGTGCAAGATGCCGGCGCGCAACTGGCCGCGCCGCTGCTCGACTTGCAGGACGGCATGCGCGTGCTCGATGCCTGCGCCGCGCCTGGCGGCAAGACGTGCCATATCCTGGAACTGGCCGACGTGCAGGTGACGGCCATCGACGCGGACGCCAAGCGCCTGCCGCGCATCGCGGAAAACCTCGAGCGCCTGGGACTGGACGCCACCTTGAAGGCGCAGGACGCGCAATCGAGCGCCTGGTGGGATGGCCAGCAGTTCGACCGCATCCTGGCCGACGTGCCGTGCACGGCGTCGGGCATCGTGCGCCGCCATCCGGATATCCGCTGGCTGCGCCGCAAGGGTGACGCGTTCCAACTTGCAACACTTTCATCCAAAATTCTGGACAACCTGTGGCAGATGCTGCGCCCCGATGGTAAATTGCTGTTCGTGACTTGTTCATTGTGGCCGCAAGAGTCCGAGGCGCAGGCGGCAGCATTTGCGGTGCGTAATAATGCGACCCGCTTGACCGCCCCTGGTCAGCTGTTGCCAACTGGCAGCGCGGAGCAGGACCATGACGGTTTGTTCTATGCGCTATTCCAAAAAAATGCGGCTTGAGCGATTCGTCGAACCTTTTCTTACGGACACGACCGGCACACTTGTGACAACACGACTCTTCCGACTCCTGGCCCTGCTGCTGATGCTGGCATGTAGCATGCCGCGCGCGCATGCCGCCGATATGGTCGAGATCACCCGCGCCTACATCGAGTCGAGCGAAGAAGGCTACAAGCTGGCCGCCACGTATTCCTTCGAGCTCAATCACGACCTCGATGACGCGGTACAGCACGGCGTGCCCCTGTTTTTCACGACGGAAATCGAACTGACCCGGCCCCGCTGGTACTGGTTCGATGAAAAGGCCATCGTGGCGCGCCAGACCAGCCGGCTGTCCTATAACGTGCTGACGCGGCAATACCATGTCTCGACGGGGGGCGGTGTGCAGCAGAGCTTTGCCAACCTCGACGACGCGCTGTTCCTGATCCGCCGGCCCAGCCGCTGGCTGGTGGCGCCGCGCGGCGCGCTGAAAGTGGGCCAGACGTATAACGTGACCTTGCGCATGGGCATGGACCGCGACTATCTGCCCAAGCCGATACAGGTCAATGCCTTCAATAACAGTGACTGGCGCCTGGCTTCGAATAAAAAAACCTTTTTGTATACGGCGGAGTAGTGAGTCAAGCATTGCGCTATCTGCTGGTGGTGGGCGGCGGCATTGTCAGTATCCTGCTGTTCCTGCTGGCGTCGGCTTCCGACAATTCCGGTTTCTTCGACCGCTACTATTCCTGGCTGCTGGGCCTGAACGCGGCCGTGGCCGTCTCGTTGCTGGCGCTGGTCGGCATTTCCCTCGGGCGCTTGTACGCGCGCTATAAAAGCGGCAAGTTCGGCTCCAAGCTGATGACGCGCCTGGTGATGCTGTTTGCCATCGTCGGCATCCTGCCCGGCCTGGTGATTTTCGTCGTCTCGGTGCGTTTTGTTTCCCACTCGATCGAATCGTGGTTCAACGTCAAGATCGAGGCGGCGCTGGAATCGGGCCTGGAACTGGGGCGCGCCGGCCTCGATACGGCCCTCGTCGAGCTTGACAAGCGGGGCCACAAGGCCGTCGACGAGCTGCGCGCCGACCCCGTGGCCGGTCCCGCCGTGCTGACTAGCCTGCTGCGCGAAGAGGGGATGCAAAATGTCATGATCGTCAGCGGCGATGGCGTGCTGCTGGCCAGCGCCGGCCCGCACAGCGCGGCCGACTTGCCGACCCCCGCCATGCTGGCGCAGGCGGCCTTGCCGGCCGGCTACGCCTCCGCGGAAGGGGGGCTGGAACTGCATGACGACAGCATGGAATCGGGCGGTGGC